>JBJYWZ010000055.1:0-62644 GCA_046259725.1 Promineifilaceae bacterium (SeqCode)
TATATCCAGTCCAAAAACAATTTCTTCCATACGTCTTTTCCCTGATCTCTGAAACGGACACTTTGTTCAGATAGATGGGTAAAAATCACGACAATTACTCGCCCTCAGCTTCAAACACCTCACCGCCTGGATACAAATCGATCATGTAAAAAGGTTTCTCTTGATTGCTGACGCTGACATAAGCCGGCTGGATTCCCTTCGCGATCAGATCGGCCACGATTGCTTCATAAACAGCCAGTTTTTGATTCATCTCGTGACCGGTACCAAAATAACCTCGCCACCCACGGCCGTCTTGATAGCTCAAACCACCCTGGGGCTGGTAATAAAGCTTATCAATCGTCGGTCTCAACTCGCGAAGCTGCAATGCACCATCCAGAACATCACTTGGGATAAAGGAAAAACTTGTCTCCGGCTTGGCATTGGTTAAGGTGCTGCTCACATTACTGCTTGTAAGCTTGCGCGGCGCTCCGCTTCCACTGCGCGAACTTGCATCCGGCTTTATTTCCGACTCAATTCGTAGAAGCCCACTATTTGAGCGAATAGCAGGAATAAGACGGCCGTCTTGCGCTATGCCGTACTCGGCCCCGTTTTCCATCCAGATTGCGATAGGCGCTTCTTCAGACACATCGATAAAGACCTGATTAGGCCACTGTAACGTGACCGTGGAAGAGATAATGCCCGGCAGCTCGCTAATATTGTTCGCCGCTTCCTCGGGGTCGGCCGCAAATACGTGCCGGCCCGCAAGACCACTAGCTTCAGCGATTTCTTCCGGCGTCACTGCTACCGATCCGTCGACCGGTATGTAGTTCAAATAGAATCGCTGTTCGTTATAGATATCCACCAGGGCATAAATCGTGACAACCAGCAAGCCCAGACTGAGCCAGCGCGAACTGAAAATAATTGATTTCAGCGTGCTCAAACCAAAACGTACCGGCTCCGTCTTTTTTCGCCGGCGGCGCTTATGGGCTGTCTTCGGCAAACTAATTGGCGGAATATTAACCGCAGACGCCGATTGCATACGCCGGCGTTTTGGCTGTTTGCGAAGTCGTTTTTGCCCTTGTTCCTTGCTCATTTTCATAACCTAAATGTGATACTGCTTAGGCAACCTGATCGATATCAATATTAGTCTTCTGAACGCTCTTTTCTTCGTGCCGCTCAATGGCCAGTTCTATCAGGCGGTCTAACAGTTCCGGATAAGACAGACCCGTCGCCTCCCAGAGTTTGGGATACATCGAAATGCGCGTAAACCCTGGAATAGTGTTAATCTCGTTCATAAAAAGTTCGCCGCTGTCCCTGTCCATCATAAGGTCGACGCGCCCCATGCCGGCGCAGTCAATCGCCTTATAGGCACGGACAGCCAGCGCGCGGATCAAATCGGAGGTTTCTTTATCAATTTCAGCGGGAATCAGCAGCTCCGACTCGTCGTCTGAACCGGGCTCGGCCATATATTTGGCCACGTAGTCATAAAACTCACGCCTCGGCCGTATTTCGCCAACGATACTGGCAATCGGATCCTCATTACCCAACACGGCAACTTCGAGTTCCCGGGCGTTAATGCCCTGCTCGACGACAACGCGGCGGTCAAACTGAAATGCCTCGTCGATGCCTTCACTGAGTTCCGCACGATTATTGCATTTATTTATGCCGACGCTGGAACCCAAATTAGCCGGCTTTGTGAATACCGGATAATTGAGCTTTACTTCGATATCGCCGATAACACTCCTCTTACGTCTCCGCCATGAGTCCCGCGTGACAAGGCACCAGTCAACTATAGGAATATCATTCGCCTCCATCACGTATTTAAAGATCGCCTTGTCCATGCCCACGGCCGATCCAACAACACCTGCACCGACATAAGGCAAATCCGCCAGTTCCAGCAAACCCTGTACGGTGCCATCTTCGCCGTAAGTCCCGTGCAAAATGGGCAGGACCACGTCAAGCTGCGACACCTCGGAAAATCTGGTAGCCGCTTCGTCTCCGGCATTGACTTTGAGCAGGGCCAACGATGACGGATCAGGAAGTAGCGTGGCCGGATGGGCACCCGAATCACCCGCCTGAAGCTGAGCCATCGCCGGGCCGGCCAGCCATTGGCCGCTCCTCGTAATCCCAATCTCCAGGACGTCATATTTTTCGCGATCGAGCGCTGACATGACCGAACTGGCAGACATAAGCGAAACTTCGTGCTCGCCTGAACGGCCGCCAAACATTACGCCTACCCGGATTTTTCTACCGGTCGATTCTATTCTTTCCGAGTTCATCATCTAGATCATCGCAGATCAAACATTTGGTCCGAAGACCATCAATCATCCCAGTCCCAATTGCCAATTAACTCAACTTCCAATTCCATTTCGATGCCAAACTGCTGTCGGACGGAATTCCAGGCTTCAGCGATGAGTTCTCTAATGTCTTCGGCTTGGGACTCGCCTTCGCATACGAAAAAGTTAGCATGCTTTTCCGAAATTCTCGCGCTGCCGACCTGATACCCTTTCAGACCGGCTGATTCAATCAGATAGCCGGCGTAATAGTTCTCAGGATTCTTAAACATCGATCCCATCGACGCACCGCCGGGCTGCGTCTGCTTTCGCCGGGCCGTGAACGCATCGGCGCGAGCGGTCAAGACATCAACGGATTCAGGCGCTAACTGCAGCTCAGCCGACAGAATAACCCGCCGTGTACGTGCTTTCTGCTGGTCACGTTTGAATGCACTGGTGCGGTAATCGTACTGCATTTCCTCATTGCTGTAGACACGAACTCCGTTTCCCGGTTCCCACACGGTCGCATCGAGCAAAACAGAGTTCATATCGCCGCCATGAGCGCCGGCATTGCCAAAAACAGCGCCGCCAACGGAGCCCGGTATACCGATCGCCCACTCCAGACCGCCGAGACCCTTGGCAATACATTGGCGAGCCAGTGAAGAGAGATTCATCCCGGATTCGGCCGTACAGACGACGCTGATACCCGTATGGCGGAAGCTGACCTTACGCGCCCGGTTCAAAATAACCAGACCGCTGATCCCGTCGTCAGCCACCAGCACATTGGAACCACCACCAAGAATGAAGTAAGGTATACGCTGCGCATAAGCCAGTTCAACGGCGCGGCGCAATTCGCTGACCGAGTTGACCGACAGAAACATTTCCGCCGGCCCGCCAACCCGCGCAGACGTGTATCGAGCTATCGGTTCATGCAACAACAGCTTCTCACCGAAGAGCTCCTGAAATCTTTCGCGCGTCATTTCGCTTACAGCAGTCTTCACTTTTTTCATATGCCTTCTCTTCACTTTTGTGAGATCGTCGCACGGCCGCTTTTATGGCCGGTACGTCTCCACTCTAACCTTTAACCTCTCAACAAGTCCTTCACCAACTTGATTGCTGTCGCCTGCGCCAAGAGTCAAGACAACATCTCCAGGCCGAATACGATCAAGCAAATATTCAATAGCGCTGTCGATCTGGCCAATGTACTGCACAGAAGTGTGTTCTATTCCCGAAGCGAACTCGGCCGTGTTCATACCTAATGTATCGGTTTCACGACTGCGATAAATATCGAGTGTAATCACTCTATCGGCGTCGGCGAAACTAGTCGCAAATCTGGGCAGCAGGAGCCGTGTGCGACTGTACGTATGGGGCTGCCAGATCGCCCATAAGCGGCGCTCACCATAGCGCTGGCGGGCAGCGGCCAACGTCGCCTGAATTTCTGTTGGATGATGGGCATAATCGTCAATGATTGTGACGCCGCCAATCTCTGCAATCACCTGGAAACGCCGGCCAACACCGCCAAAATCGGCCAGTGCACGGCACACCTTGCCAAAATCAAGATCCAGCTCACGCGCGACGGCTATTGCGGCCAGGGCATTGCGAACATTGTGCAGTCCCGGCACTCGCAGGCGAACGAGCCCAATGGTTTTGTCGCCGTCAATGACGACGAAATCGGTGCCGCCAAGTTGATTCGATCGGTAGTCTGTCGCTTTCAACTGAATGTCCACACCAGGGGAAGCAGCTTCTGCCAGGCCAAACGTGACAACCTTAACGCCGGACACCTTAACTTCACGCAGCATTTCCGCGACACCGCTGTCTTCTCCGGATACAATCAGCTTTCCATTTTCCGGAAGCAGCGCTGCGAACTCGCAAAACGCATCCAGATAATCGGCCAGTGTAGGATAGATATCGGGATGGTCGTGTTCGATGTTGGTAATGACCTCGATATCCGGGCGTAGACCAAGGAACATGTAATCGTACTCATCGGCCTCGATGACAAAGTAGTCACCGCTTCCCGCACGGCCGTTACCGCCAACAATGGGCAAATTGCCGCCAAGAATAATCGATGGATCCTGGCCCGTTTCAATTAAGATATGGGCGATCATGGCGGTCGTCGTCGTTTTCCCATGTGTCCCGGCCACGGCAATTCCAATCTGTCCGGCCATCAAATAGCGCAAGAAATCTGAACGCTTCATCACCGGGATGCCAGCGCTGCGCGCTGCCAGAAGCTCTGGATTACCTTCTGGAATTGCCGACGAGACAATCAGTGCTTCAGCGCCGCGGATGTTCTCTTTCGCGTGCCCGATATTGACAACCGCGCCGCGTTCCCGCAGCGACTCAACAACCTCGTTCTCTTGCAGGTCCGAACCGGAAACTATATAGCCGCGATCAAGCAGGACATTGGCGATAGCCGAGATACCAGAACCACCTACCCCGACAAGGTGCAGGTGCATTCCATTCTCCAGCTTAAAATCAGCGCTCATCACGTCAACATCCACAAATTACAGCATCACAATTAACACAAACAAGAACACAATGACCAGCAGGACCGGCAGAATATAAGGGTTGGAAGTCAACAACGGAATTGGCAGATATCCACTGATGGCATCGATATGTTCCGTTCGAATTAATATGTCTTGAGGGAACGGATAGGGCATCGGTACGGTAGCGTTCCATCCCTCGCGAGTTAAGTGGTACTCAAGGAATGACAAAAGAGTCCCAAAAATCAGGAAGCCATTTATCGCGCCAACCAGTAGGCCCAGGACCTTGTCCTGAATGTTGTCTCTGATCGCCAGCCTGCCGCCCAGTTTTCCTCCCGCAACTGTCGGGCCAGCATAGCTAAAGAAAGTAATAAAGAGGTGTATTCCCGCGAGCATAAAAATCTCACGCCGCCAAATTTCCTCGTCGAACGCTTGATCGAAGTAACCAAGCGCATCAAAAAGAAGCGGTCCAAACTGGTTAATAGTAAAAAGAGATAGGACGAGTCCGGCCGTGGCAATCACGGCGCGTGTCCAGCCTCGCTGCATATCAATAAACGCGAAGAGCCCGATCATGACCCACAATGTCGTGACAAGACTTATCATGATCTCCCTTCCTTTGCCAGGTTCACAATAAACTCAGCAAGATTTGCTGTGGCCTGCGGCTTGTCCAGGGCTTTGGCGGCGCGCCCCATGTGGACCAGCCGTTCCTCATCATTAAGCAGCCCGATCACCGTTGGCAGTAATTGTTGGGCCAGCGATTCGTCAGTTAGCTGAACGGCCGCACCACGTTCGGTTAAGAAATCGGCATTCACTTTCTGATAGCGCCAGGCGAAGGAAAGCGGTACCAGTACAGAGGGCAGCCCAAATGCCGGCGCCTCACCTAACATACTGGCCCCGGCTCTCGCGACGACCAGATCGGCAGCCCTGAATGCAGCGCCCATTCTTTTGTGTAAATAGGGATACGCTCGGTACCAGTCGCGCTGCGCTGACGTCAACGTATCCAGGTTTGACTGCACTTCCGGCCAGGTAAGCGTTCCGCTAATATGGATTACTTGTAAGCGAGTTAAAAGCTCAGGAAGTATGGCCATCAGAGCGCGATTGATATTCTGCGCCCCGCGGCTCCCGCCAAACACAAATAGTGTCTGGCGGGCAGCCGTGAGGTCAAACTGAGCCAATGCCTTCTCTTTTGTCAATCGCGCCGCTGCGCGAAGTTCCGGTCTCACCGGATAACCGGTGACAGTCATCTTTTCAATAGGAACGAAAGCGGCTGACCCATCGGTAGTCGCCGCGATTCCTTTGGCCAGCGGCACGCTGTATCTGATACTGGCGCCAGGCTCAACATCAGGCAGATAGATGCCGATAGGCACCCGCTGAAGCCAGGAGGCAGCGGCGATTGGCGCAGCCATATAACCGCCGGTCATAAACATCACATCCGGCTTAAAAGCCCGTACGAGACGCAGCCCTTTACCGATGCTCCAGGCAAGTCTTGCCGCGTTGGGGATGGACTCCCGAAGCGGGACACCGACGACAGCACCGCCCTCGATGGTCTCCAGACGTATACCGGCCTCCGGCACGAGTTGTTCTTCCATCTCGCCACGTGTTCCAACCCACATGATCTGGTCGCGCTCGAGTCCCCGTGCCTCCAACTCCGAGACAGCCGCCAACCCCGGATAAATTCCGCCTCCAGTTCCTCCGGCACAGACCAGCAAGCGCATTGTCCTATCTAACATACGTGCAGAAGCCCCAAAACTGAGTGCACCATCTTGCATCATTGCTAATTAACTGTCCCTGTGTCGCTAACGCGAACTCGACGGCTTCGGCTGAGGTCGAATCATAATTGATGAATCGCGCGATACATTCAGCAGGACGCCCGCACCGACTATCGACATGGCGAATGCGGAGCCGCCATAGCTTATAAACGGTAGTGGAATACCGGTAACCGGAATAACGGCCGTGATCACTGCAATATTGAGCAGTGTCTGAAAGCCCAGCCAGCAGGTGATGCCGACAGCCAGCAGAAAACCGTACCCATCGCGGGCGCTGCCTGCAGTCTTAAGACCTCGCCAGACCAGAATTGCCATCAGGCTCATCGTAGACAGGGCGCCTACCAGGCCGTACTCCTCCGCAAGAATGGCAAACGCGCCATCTGTATGCGCTGCTGGCAGCGGAATAAATTTCTGTGTACTGGCGCCGGGTCCAACTCCCCAGATACCACCATTAGCCACCGCCGCCAGGGTCTGTTCGACCTGGTAGCCGGCTGCCATCGGGTTTTCAAGCGCGATACGATATGCCTCCACGCGCGCCTGTGCATGCGGGAAGACGAATACAAGCATGGCAAAGACGGCGCCGCCTATAACGATGGCTAGTACAAATTGCTTCAGGTCAGCACCGGCGATAAAGAACAAAGTGAAGCTTACCGCGGCAATCAACACGGCCGTGCTTAGGTCAGGCTGGCGCACAATCAAGCCGCAAACGACACCAACAATAATGGAAAAGGGGATCAAACCATAGGTGACCCCTTTGATACGGTCTCCTTTACTGGACAGCCAATGCGCGATATAGATAATCGTGGCCAGCTTAGCCAGTTCAGACGGCTGTATGGAGCCGCCCATCAGACCACGCTTCGCGCCAAGCGACTCAACGCCAACAAGCAGAGTGGCGATTAAGCCTAAAATCGCAATGATGAAAATTACGATCGACAATTTTCGCAAGAGATGATAATCAAAAATAAACACTGCCACGAAACCGGCCAGACCGAGAACCAGGGCAAATAGCTGACGACGCACAAAGTAACCGGCATCGCCATCATGCCACTGCCTGCCAAGATCAAACGTGGTGCTGTAAACTGTCAATAGGCCAATAATCACGAGACCCGCGAACGCGAGCAGCATCCAGTAATCAATGTGAAACATCAGCCGTGGATGTACCCTGATGCCTCGTTTTTTAACTACATTAACAGTTGTCATTTTGCTTACCTCTCTGCCAAAATCGGACTCAACGCCGCAGGTTGTTTACCAGCTCTCTAAAGTGACGGCCGCGCTCGTCAAAATCAATGTATGAATCGAAACTTGTTCCACCCGGGGATAACAAGACGATATCGCCTTCTTCTGCAACCTTTGCCGAAAGGTCTACCGCCTGTGGCAGATCCCGTACGCGAGAGATCACGAGCGATGTTCCTTGCTTATTTTTTTCCTGCTGGAGACGCTCATCCAGCATATCGGCAAGTGCACCAAACAAAATAACTTGTTTCACCTGCTCTGCCACCCGCACGGCCCAGGCATCCCAGACCATATTCTTGTCTTTGCCTCCCGCCAGAAGAATCAATGGTTCGTCAAATGAAGACAAGGCGGCAAGGGCTCTTTCCGGGGCTGTGGCGATGGAGTCGTTGACGTATTGAACGCCATTTACTGTCCTGACCGGTTCAAGGCGATGCGCAACGCCTCTGAAAGAGGCGATCGCTTCGGCCATCGCCTCAACGGGAATGTCTACCGAATCAGCAAGTGCGACGGCCGCACAGACGTTGTAAAGGTTATGCCGGCCGCGCAGTTTGATGTCCGCAATGGGCAGCACGGCCGTATCTTCACCCGACAGTGTCCGCAGCCAGACATACCCATCGCGTACATAAGCGCCGTCGCGCACCTCGTGTTCAATGCTGAACTGTCGCAGCCGGCCCTGAACCATCGGCGCCAACTGCATTGATCCGGCGTCATCGGCGCACAACACAGCAATGTCATTCGCGTCCTGATATCGAAGAATATTGGCCTTGGCGTCACTATATTCGGCCATCGTCTTGTGTCGATCTAGGTGATTGGGCGTGATATTCAAAACGGCCGCAACAGAGGGGCTGTGCTGCCAGATTTGAAGCTGAAAACTGGAAAGCTCCTGGACGACAATATCGCCTGGCTGCATCTTATCAAGGTCACTGATCAGCGGACGGCCGATATTACCGCCCACCCATGTGCGTCGTCCCGCAGCTGTTGCCATTTCACCGAGCAGCGCCGTCGTCGTCGTTTTCCCCGCTGAACCTGTTATACCCACAATAATGGCCGGGCAGCGTACGGAAAATTCCTGAGAATCGTTGCTGACTGGAATACCTCGTTGCCGGGCGGTGGATATCAGTAGAAGATCGGCCGGCACACCGCCGCTGATCAGAAGCAAATCGGTTCCATCCAACAGCGTTTGTGGATGGTCTCCCAGGATATATTCAATAGGCAGGTCTTTTAATTGATCCATGCTTTCCTGCAGTGCTTCTTGCGATCTCAGATCTGAGACAATCACCTTAGCCCCACTTTCCACCGCGAAGCGGGCAAAGGCCATGCCTTGACGGGCAAAACCCAGTATCACGATCTGCTTGCCATTTAACTCTTCTACCATGTGCCATATAACAAATAAGTCTCGGCTAAATCAGCGCCAGTGCAATGCCGACCATTGCAGATAAAATAGCTACCAGCCACCATCTCTGAACTATCTGCGTTTCACTCCATCCAAGCAGCTCAAAATGATGGTGAAGCGGCGCCATCTTAAACAATCGTTTCCCGCCCGTTGCTTTAAAGTACAGGACCTGCAGCATGGTTGACAGCATCGTGGCATAAGGCACAAACGCTATCACGGGCAGAATCAACCACTGGTTTGTCATCAGAGCGACGACGCCCAGCGCGCCGCCCAGCGCTTGCGCTCCGACATCGCCCATAAACATTTGCGCCGGTTTGGCGTTGTACCATAGGAAGGCAAAGCAGGCGCCAACGGTGATGAAACAATAGGTCACCAGAAACTGTTGATCCTGCAATACTGCGATAATTGCAAATGCCATGTAAGCAGTCGCCGAAATGATTCCGGCAAGGCCGTCCAGACCGTCCGTCAAATTCACGGCATTGGCCGTCCCTGTAATAAGTATCATGGCCAGGGGAACATAGATGATGCCGATATCGATCAGAGTTGGAACTGTCGGGACAGCCATGAGGCCACGGCCGTCATTGACAACCCAATAAATCAAGGCGGCGGCTATCAGGGCAATGCCCAACTGAAACCAGATCTTGACACGCGCGGGCATCCCTTCTCCCGGTCGCAGCCGAAATCCCTGGTAATCATCGATGCCGCCCAGAATGGCATACGCAATTAACACGCCCAGCGGGATTGTGACACTCTCGGCGATGTCTCGAGCCTGGATCAATTGAACCGCATTGACGATGATACTCACCAGGACGATCGATCCGACGATGAGAATGCCGCCCATGGCAGGTGTGCCTGTTTTCGCCAGATGACTGGAAGGGCCGTCTATACGAATCTGTTTTCCCAGACCCATGCGACGCATAAGTTCGACCAAAGGTCCGCCCCAGATTACCGCCATTAGAAAAGTAAAGCCTCCAAGTGTTAAAGCAAAAGCCATTAATTAAGCCCTGCCGATAGCTGCCACAATGCGATCCATGCGCATACCGAGGGATCCTTTCACCAGGACCATATCCCCTTCTTCAATCACCTGCTCTAGTATAGGAATAGCATCAGTCGCTTCTTCTACCCAGAGGACTGAAGCGGCCGGCATACCGACTTTTTGTGCTTCTTCGGCCAAGATCATCGAGCGAGGGCCCACGGCCAACAGCAAATCGGCAACGTCTGCGGCGCGCCGCCCTACCAACCGGTGTGACTGCACTTCTTCCGTTCCCAATTCCAGCATATCACCCAGAACAGCTATGTGACGGCCGTCGAGTTCCGACAGCAGATTCAATGCCGCCAGCGCGGAATCCGGGCTCGAGTTGTAGGTATCGTCAATAATCGTCGATCCATTCGGTCCGGGAACGGCCTCAATGCGAAACTGAGCAGTGCTGGCTTCACTTAATCCCGCGGCAATCTCTTCCCAGGAAAGGTTCTCTATAAGACCGACGGCCGTGGCTCGCAGCGCGGTATGCACACTGTGCCTCCCAAGCATCGGGATACCAAGCGATAACGCTTCATTACCATGATGAAGCGTGAAACGAACGCCATCAAGACCCATCGAGTGAATGCCGTCCGCCCAGACATCTGCGTTGCTGTCCAATCCATAAGTGAGGACTTTTGCCCTGGTATGATCCGCCATGGACATAACCCGATCATCGTCGAAATTCAAAATAGCGTAGCCATCCTCGGGTAATGCCTCGACCAGTTCCTGCTTCGCGGCAACGATTGACTCCATCGTGCCGGCCCGGGCCAGGTGAACCGGGCCGATGATCGTAACGACGCCAATTCTCGGGTGGGTCATTTCACAAAGGCACTCAATCTCACCAGTCGTGTACATTCCCATCTCCAACACGGCGCGCTCGTGTTCCGGTCGTAGACCAAAGAGCGCACCAGGCAAACCCAGCACACTGTTGCGGTTGCCAGGAGATTTGAATGTGTTATAGCGTTGTGAAAGAACGGCATGCGTCATCTCTTTGGTTGAAGACTTGCCGACGCTGCCCGTAATCCCAATAACCTGCACGTCAAACTGCGACCGCCATAAAGCGGCGGCTTCTTGCATGGCCCGCACGCTGTCGTCAACGACGATACATACTGGAAGCGAACCATCCCAGCGGAGGACTGCCTCAAGCCCTTCGCCTGCTATATCTACGCTGTTGATTTCCAGACCTGCAGGTATGTGGTCTACAAGAGCGGCGATGGCGCCGCGCTGGAGCGCGTCGCCTATATAATCATGGCCGTCTACATTTTCGCCGGGGATGGCAACGAAAAGCGATCCCGGCGTTGCCTCGCGGCTGTCGACTACGACATCACTGATTTGCGGTTCAAGCCCTGTCCGCACATAGCTCGTAAGAGCCTCTAAAAAATATCCCAGATCCGGCTGCATTTTGTTATTCGCCCATCCTCGCGGCGAGCACGTCTCCCTGAAGCCTGATATTGTCGGGGGGGATGTCCAGCATGACGACCAGTTCACGGGCTAGTTTTGCGAATGTAGGAGCGGCCGTCTGAGATCCCCAGGGAATGTCAGGGCGGTCAAGTTTGATATAGACCAGAATTTCCGGTGAATCCGCCGGTAGCCAGCCCGCAAACGTGCCAATGACAGCATCCGGTAGGTAGATTCCGTTTTCCGGAATCTGCGCTGTACCGGTCTTCCCGGCCAAGGTATACCCTTCGACCTGGGCTTCCGGAATAGCTGTTCTCAGTGCATTAACCGACATAGCTGTTAGCTGCTGAGCGGTTTGCTTGCTGACCGGCTCGCTTAAGATCGCCGGTTCATTGATGTATACACCTTTGCCGCGGCGAATCTCTTTCACCAGGAACGGCTGCATCATCTTGCCTTCATTGGCCAGGGCGGATAGGGCCGTCACCATTTGAATCGGCGTAACGGCGATACTCTGGCCGTAGGAATTGGTGGCCAGAAATGACTCTTCCCACATTCCTTCACCGGGCAGCGGCATCTGGCCCGTCGCCTCAGCCATAAGGTCGATGCCCGTCTGCTGTCCAAAACCGAAGTCTTGCATATAGCTGTAGTACACATCTGTGCCCATCCACATGGCAAGCGTCGCCGCGCCGACATTGAGCGACTGCGCCAGCAGCGTGGTCATGTCGACCGTTCCGTGAGCCAGGCGCGTCCAGTTGACAGTCCTGTGACCCCCTACGAATAGTTCGCCTGAATCATAATAGGTTGATTCCGGAGTAACTGTGCCCGAATCCAATGCCGCCGCCATGGTAATGAGCTTCATGACCGAACCCGGCTCAAATTGTTTACTGACAACCGGATTCAATATATTCGCCGGATCGATATCGTAAAAGTCATACGGATCAAATCCCGGCTCGCTGGCCATGGCCAGGATCTCTCCAGTCTTCGGATCCATGACAATAATTGACCCGCCCGTACAACCATAAAGCTCGATAGCTTCTTTGAGGTGGCGTTCAACAGTATATTGGACCGTTCTATCAATTGTGAGCGTGATATCAGCGCCTTCCTGGGCACTGACATCCTGCTGAACCTCTAGCGGCGACAGCCTGACCCATTGGCTGGCAGCCTCACCGGCAAGTTCTCGATCGTAGTACCCTTCAATTCCGGAACGTCCGCTCCCCTCGAAGTCCACATATCCAAGGGTATGGCTCAAAAGTTCGCCTTGCGGATAAAAACGACGCGGAAGTGGTTCAATTTGCAGGCCGTCTCGATATGGCAGGCTGCGGATCGTGTCGGCGATTTCCGGTGAGACGCGGCCGGCAATCGAAACATAGGGCCGGTTGGCCTGCAGTTTAGCCAGGAGCGGATAGCGCGGCTCATCCAAAATCGGGGCCAGCGCCGTGGCCAGCTCCTGTGGATCGGTTACCATATTCGGAGTCGCACCGATCTGATAATCTGCGCTGTTTGCAGCCAGTACGGCGCCATGCCGGTCATAGATTGTGCCGCGGTCGGGCCAATCGACTACCGGGTACTCGCTGATCGCATGGGCGGCCGTTTCTTCCTGCTCGATCACCTGAAACTGGATGAGGCGTGCAACCAGTACAGCCGCAAATAGCCCCATAAAGGTGGCCACAAGATATAACCTCCGCCTCTGGCTGCTATTCACCCGACTCTCCTCTCATAAGGTCATCAAGCTGATCTTGCAGGACAATTCTTAATGCATCACGAATCGATTCGACCGGTCTGGCAGACCGGTCGGATTGCGTCGTGAACGAGACCGGAGCGGCCGGTTCAGGATAATCTGGAATCACCAGATATTCAATTTCGTAAGTTGAGGCTGGAACGAATCCCATGCGTTCCATTTCTGTCTGCAACCTTTCCAATGATTGAGCTTCGGCGATATCGCGTTTGACATCATCATTCTCACGCTGGAGCTGATTGTACTCATATTCCAGCTCCTGCACGTGACGCCCGACCGCCGCCACTTCACTGCTCTGGTTTAGATAGATGGCGCCAACAAGCGTGATAATCAATAGAACAACTCCCCACCCCATGGCGGCTTGAGCTTCGGTCAGCTTACCGACTCGGCGAACCAGTTCGCGGGTCTGCCGGGCAGATTTATTCATTGATGTTTGCTGGCCTTCATGTACCATTGTTAGTCCAATGTTGGCTGCATATGCCTCACATTAATAAGTCATCAAGTCGTTGATCAGCGGTCAGAGCTTCTCAACGACCCGCAGACGCGCGCTTCTACTGCGGGGATTTTGTGTTACTTCTTCGTCAGTTGCTTTGACCACCCTATGTGTGATCCTTTTCACCGTAGGCTGCGCATCACAGGTACAGATTGGCTGCTCCGGCGGGCAAACACACTCCTTGCTCAATTCGCGGAAGCGGTTTTTCACGATCCGATCCTCCAGAGAATGGAAGGCGATAACTGCCAATCTGCCACCCGGCTCAAGAACATTTACTGCTGCCTCGATGCCTCTCTCTAACTCCGCCAGCTCATTATTCACTGCAATACGTAATGCTTGAAAGACCTGCGTCGCGGGATGGATGCGGCCACGCCGTACATCCTGCGCGATAATTTCAGCCAGCTCTGTTGTTGAATGAAACGGCCGGTTCGCCACAATCAGCCTGGCGATTCGCGAAGACTGCTTCACCTCACCATACCGCCGAAATATCTCTACCAGTTCAGCCTCATTTGAGGTATTGATCAGCTCTGCGGCCGTATTTTCTGTCGAAGTATCAAATCTCATATCCAGAGGCCCTTCAAGGGAGAACGCGAAACCTCTTTTGGCATCTGCCAGCTGTCTCGAAGAGAGCCCCAAATCCAGCAGCACGCCTTCAACAGACGTAAACCCGTTCTCCGCCGCCATTTCGCTCATCGTTGAATAGCTGGCGTTGACGAAAACTACACGTTCGCCATAAGTTAGCAAACGTTTTTGAGCATACTCAATTGCTTCTGCGTCACGGTCAAAGACTAAAACGCGCCCATCAGGTGCGGATGCCTCCAATAATCCTTTGGTATGCCCTCCTCCGCCTAATGTGCCATCAATATATTGACCGCCTGGCCGCGGCTGCAGTAACTCCAATACTTCGTTATAAAGAACGGGAATGTGCTTCATCTGGTCCATTCGCGGTTAGTTTAGCCGACAACATGCTATACTTTGCGGACCATGAATAAGCGCTTAGATTCCCAGATCCTGCCAACGCTCAAAGTCATCGTTATTTTCGATATCCTGGCGAACCGGATTCCACGCTTCAACGTTCCAGATCTCGGCATAGTTATACATACCTATGATCACAGCTTCATCACCTAAATTGGCGAATTCGCGAAGCGTAGTGGGAAGAAGTATTCTTCCCTGCTTATCCGGAATCAGGTCTACTGCCCCTGAGAATACACGACGACTAAACGCGCGGGCGCTGCGGTCGGAAATTGGGATTCGGGCAATTTTTTGCGCTAAATCGTCCCACTCGCTCATGGCAAATACCAGCAGATTCTTGTCCAGGCCGCGCGTAACAACTAATCCTGCGGCAAGTTCTCCACGGAACTTGGCCGGAATAGTGAAGCGTCCTTTTTCGTCGATAGAGTGCGTGTATTCGCCAAGAAACATATTGCTCGTTTGGAACTGATGAATAATTAGAACACTTGTTCTTTTTAACCCATTTTAGCATAAAATTTTAGGGCGTGAGCACTATTTTGCCCCACCCTGCACCACTTTCCACCACAATTGGCCTTAGTATACACAAAGGCATTGGACATAAAAAGACTGATTTCAATATTTTAAGGTCGACTTTGAACGATTCCGCCGCTCTACTTCACGATTCGCTGTGGTACAATTGTCCTTGTCTAGGCAAAAGATGGATTTAACAGAACCTCGTTATTTAGATAGCTTTTATGGAATTTGAATCCTTTGTGGGCTTTGGGTGGCTTGGCCTTCTCCTGGTCGCGGCAGCGATTCTGTTCGCCGCCTGGTGGTTGAGCCGCACAAAACGGATCGTCGAATCGCAATCAACAACTGACAACCTCGAGCAGGGCGCCTATCACGACTACGTCAATCACATCTCGAACCTGTTACTGGAACGCAATCTGGCGAGCAGTCGTGAAGAAGATGAAATCAGGGTAATCGCCCGCGCCCTGACCGCAAATACGCTGCGGTCTGTCGGCGGCTCACGCAAGGGGCAGCTCATCGGCTTTCTGTATGACTCCGCCCTGCTGTACGTGGGAGATCCCATAGTTAGTTTGCGAATGCTGGATCTGGCCGGCACCAATCTCGCCAAATTCTATTTGAGCGAAGCAAGTTTTCAGGGAGCCTATCTGGGCGGCTCATCGTTTAGCGAGTCCGATCTGTCTTTCTCGGATTTGCGATCTGCCGAATTACCGGAAGCTGACTTTAGCAACGCGAATTTGAACGGGACCTATTTACGCGGCGCCAATCTGCAGCATGCCAATTTTAAAAATGCAGATATGGCCGGAGCAACGCTGTCAAAAGCCAATCTCAGCGGCGCCAATCTTCGTGGAGCAAATCTTGAAAACGCCAATCTAAATGAAGCCGATCTCAGGAATGCAGATTTAACTGGTGCCAATCTGCGTGGCGCAAAGCTGCGTAGTGCGAACCTGGCCAGAGCCCAAATGGAAGGCGTTATCCTGAGCATGGCAAATTTGAATAACGCCGATCTGGGCGAAGCGGAGCTCAAACACAGCACGCTCGATGGCGCCAATCTCAGCAACGCTAATGCAGATGGCGCGAAAATCGAGAAATCTTCCTTCAGCGGCGCGGTCATGAATGACATTTCCATGACCGGTTCGATTTTAACCAGGTCTGATTTGAGCATGGCAAATCTACGTGGCGCGCGCCTGAACGGCGCCAATCTTCAAGGAGCACATCTGAAAGATGCCATCCTGGGACGGGCAGACCTGACGGGAACGATACTCAAGGAAGCCAAGCTAAATCGAGCGAATCTCAGCCTGGCTAATCTACGCGGCTCTGACCTGAGCAAGGCGGTTCTGGAAGATGCCGGACTCAGCGGCGCAGATCTCCGCAACACCGATTTACGAGGCGCAAACTGCCGTGGGTCTGTTTTGCGCGGAGCAATTCTTGGAGGGGCCGATCTGCGAAATTCAGACTTGAGCATGGCCAATTTGCGCTGGGGCAATTTGACCGACGCGCGGCTCCGGGGCGCCGATCTGACGGGTGCGGATTTGAGCGAAGCCGTTGTCACCAACGAACAGCTAGCTGCAGCCAAATCGGTAGAAAACGTAGTTATGCCGGATGCAGGCCAACCGGCCGACGTCGGTGAGCCGGTTGACGCAAGAGTTCGCAAACCAGCGTATCCGGATGATGGCAATCCGCAAGCTAAACTACAAGATGCCGAAGAGGAACGAGCTGCAAATTAGTCCGTGCGCCCGATCGTTATCCGGTCAGTTCCAGCTCAGGGCGCTTCGTGTTCTCCAATACGTTTCCGCATCCTCTCGCAGCGAATCCATTAGCTGACCTAACCAGGAATCGAGATCACAATTTAGTGCTTCCACATTGCTCCTGAGCTGTTCGACGTTGGCAGCTCCGCTGAGTACTACATCTACCCAGGGCTGAGCCAAAACGGCCGCAATGGCAACCGCATCAATGGTAGTATCCAGGGATTCAGCAGCGCGTTCCAGAACTGCTCTTTGGGCGGCAAATTCAGGATTGTGGTTGCGTGAAGTTAGGCGCCCGTTAGCAACAGCTTCCTTTATGATGATCCCCATGCCGGCCCGGTGAGCCTCGTCCAGCGTATCGCCAGCTTCTTGTGAAAGCAGGTTCCAGGTAGCCTGCACGGCCGCAAACAGCGGTCGCCCCCCATACTCAATTGACATAGCGCGTTGAATCGTCGCTGGTTGAGCCGGTCCGCTTACGGAAAGTCCAATTGCCAGCCCGCCGTCGCGCAGCTTCGCCAGTTCGGTCAGGACCCCTTCGTTGTCCAACACGCCGCTTTCCAGTGTGGCGGAATGAATCTGGTACAGATCGAGTTGATCGCCAAGCAAATAACGGCTTTCGCCAATCTGGCGCTCCAAGACAGATACTGAATGTTCTTTAATTTCGTGATGTTCGGCCGTTACCTGCCAACCGGCGGTGTAGGTATAGCCCCACTTGGAGCCAACGGTGACAGTTTTTGGATCGATCTGGCGGGACTTGAGCCAGGAAGAAAGGAAGTTCTCAGCACGGCCGTAAGAACGCGCCGCATCGAAATAACGAATGCCCAGACCCCATGCGGAATCCAACACATCATGCGCGTGTGACTCCATGACTGCAATATCATAATTACGTTCCAGATCTTGCGCATGCCCCAAATTTATGTAACCGGGACGACCAAGGGCCGCTAGGCCGACGCCCAGAGGCGTCACATCCAGATTGCTTGAGCCTAGTTTTCTAGTTTGCATCTACTTCATCCTTTTTGACTTGACCCAGATGTGGGATTGCACGACTAGGACGGGGGCCGAACTCTGGAACTTCGGGAGGAGATTGATCGAGAAGCTCGAGAATCACGCTTATTGCCTTGTTCAACTGCGCGTCGACCCCCTGCGCATAATCTTGCGGCCTATTGTCAACCTCGATATCAGGATCCGTGCCATAGTTCTCGACCCCCCAGCCTACATCCTGAAACCAGAAAGAATATTCCGGTTGGGTTGTCACAGTACCATCAACCAGCGGATGGCGCGGCCAAATACCAACCACGCCTCCCCAGGTTCGCGTACCGATCAGTGGCCCAAGCTCCATCAGCTTGAATGCATGGGAGAATATGTCGCCGTCTGAACCGGCATACTCGTTCGTCAATGCCACTATCGGACCGCGAATCGATTCCGATGGATATGGCTCCGGGATCTCGCTCCAACGGGCAAGATCATAACCGACTGGCTTGCGGGTGAGCTTTTCCAGGATTAACTGCGAGACGTTGCCTCCCCGATTGAAACGAACGTCCACGATCAGGCTCTCACAATCGATCTCGGCTAAATAACCCCGGTGGAACTCTGCATACCCCAGAGCACCCATATCGGGTATATGCACGTATCCCACACGGCCGTTCGTGGCTTCCCTCACGTGGCGGCGGTTGTCGTTGACCCATTCGCGATAGCGAGCGGCGGTTTCGCTGCTCATCGCTTTTACCAGCACGCTGCGTGGACCGGACGTCTCTTCTATTTCCGCAGTCGACTCGGCGCCCTCTATCGTGAGCAGAACCTCCTCACTCGCTAAATTAACAAGCGCTTGGTTTGGCGAATAGTCGCCATTGAGAACCTGGCCGTTGATGGCCAGAAGATAATCACCTTCTTTGATGCCGAGCCCCGGTTTATTTAACGCGGAATCGGCCGTTTCATCCCACACGTCCCCCTTCACAATATGCGAGATCTGCCACACTTTCTTGACATCATCAAAGGTATAATCGGCGCCAAGGAAACCCTGGCTGATCGATGGATCGGATCTGTAATCGCCCCCGATTTCATAGGCATGTGAAGTTCCCAATTCGCCCTGCATCTCCCAGATTAAATCCGAAAACTCCGATCTGGAGACAACGCGGTCGATGAGCGGTAGGTAGCGCTCGAAAACGGCAATCCAATCAATATCCGACATGTCCTGTGTCCAGAAGTGATCGCGCTGCAAACGCCACGCCTCGGCATACATCTGCCGCCATTCGGCGATGGGCTGCACACACACTTTCACCCGGCTGAGATCCAGCCATCCGCTCGTCCGCCCTGCCCCGTTCCCGTCTAAATCAGGCTTTTCGCCCGCCTTCAAAACACGGAGCCGGTTTCCTGAACGATAAATGAGGGTTGACGCGTCTTGACTTACATCAAAATCTGTTACGCTGGAAAGCAGTTCCTCTTCTTTTCGCTCATTGAAATCGTAAACATATAGAGTGCCCTTGGCGCTTGGTGCACCGGGAACCCAGGACTGGTTAAGCGACCCTTCAATCGGGAAGCGTGTATAAAGAACCTTTCCTTTCTGTACGCCTGTAATCCGGCCATATTTACCTTCCTCGACCGGAAATGCAATGATGCGATCCGCGATGCCCTCGATATCGATCTTCGTCGATTTCTTCTCACTCACTTTCTCGTTAATTCCTTCTCTCCTGCCGGCCAAATCATTTGCGGGCTCTTTCACATCACCAGAGCCTACATCTTTTCCGTTTTCCTTAGGCTCTTCGTCGCCAAGAGCATCTAAGTCCGGCACTTCTTCAAAAGGAGATTTAAGATCTTTCTGCAGCGTTATCAGAAAAGGGCGAACACCGCTTGGGAAACCCAGATCGAAATGCATATTATCACTCACCGGATCAAAGTCACGGAAAGAAAGGAAATAGAGATATTTGCCTTCGGGGTCGAAACTGGGCTGAAGATCGTGCAGCACCGGATCGGTTAGTAGGATGCTCTCTCCGTTTTCAGCGCGCCACAATCGCAAAGCCGTTCGTTGAAGGGAGATGGGAAAACCATAGGCCACCCATTCACCATCGGGCGACCAGTCAAATCCCCTTATGCGGCTGATTCTACTGCGATCGATCGTCGTCAAACTCTTAGTTTCCAGATCAAGGTTTATCAGCTCTGAACGATGATTGCTGAATAACACCTGGTCCTTGCGCGGGTTGACCTTTAGCGTGATCGGCCGTCCGATATCCAGGCCATCGAGGATTGTCCTCTTCTGGAATCCGTATTCGTCTTTTTCAAATATGATGAACGATTCCTCGCCCCCTTCATCAGTCACGGCGACAAGCCGAACTCCATCATTAAGCCACTCCAAAAGACGGTAGCGCACGCCATGCGCATGGCCATGCTGCAGAACGGCGCCCTCCCAGTTAGCGAACGTAAAAGGCTTTCCCCTGCTTGTCATGGCAACTGCTTTTCCCGTAGGATGGAGCGCCCACTCTTGCAGGTATTTCGAAGCGGAGACAAATTTACGATTTCGCTGCGTCTGAGACGAATGATGATCAATTATGATCTTCTCGCTCTTATTTTGTCCGGGATCAAAAAGGTAGAGATCGGCGCCTGCATGGTAAACGATTCGCCTTCCATCACTGGAGGCGCCGCGGGCATAGAAGTCTTCGTGATCCGTGTGTCTCTGAACCGTTTCGCCATAGATGTCGCACGAATACAGGTTGCCAACGCCTTCATGATCGGAAAGAAAGTAAATACGCTCGCCCAAGCACATTGGGCTCTCAAAATTGCCGGTAAAATCGAGAAGCGGCTCGAATTCGCCATTTCCCCTTCGATCGACCCACACTTTTCCGATTCGTCCGCCTCGATACCGTTTCCAATGAGCGGCACTTTGAATATTACGACCGATAACGACTCCACCATCTGGTCCAAAAGCGATGGCGTTAGCCGGACCAATATTGATCCGCTGAACCCCATCGCCGCTGGTGGTCATCATATAAAGATGCGCCAATCTTTCGAAAGGCTGCCCGGCAGCGTGCGAAAAAACAATTCGGCCGTCCGGCGTCCAACCTGCCGTGCGGCAGGCGCGGTCCCCAAGGAACGTAAGCCGCTGCGGGTGGCCGCCAGCGGCAGCCATCAGGTAGATGTCCGGCTGTCCTTCTTCGCGCCCGACAAAGCTTAGAAAGCGGCCGTCGGGCGAAAGCACCGGCCAGGATATTTCACCCATTCCCGCCGTCAGGCGCCTGGCGATACCGCCGCTCGCCGGCACTGTCCATAGATCATCCTCGCTTACAAATACAACAGTATCCTCATGTATCGTGGGAAACCGGTAGTATCCATCTGCCATTAGTTGACTCCTTGCACATGCAGAATACCAACACAATCAAATGTAGTTTATCGGATGATATAGGAGCCACCAACATCATCCTGCCAAAAAACAAAAGAGCCCCGCTGTACTGCTGCGGGGCTCACAAAAAGTGGATGGCGTTAAGGCTCAATCTTCGTACTTAAAAGATACATTCATTCGCACACGATACTCGACGATATCCCCATCATCCAGGCGTACGTCCATCTTAACCACTTCCGCAATTCGAAGCTCGCGTAAGGATTTCTTGGCCATTTCTACAGCCTCATTGGCAGCATCTTCCCAGGATTTCGTGCTTGTTCCTACTAATTCGATAACCTTGTAAACGCTCATGATACTGTCTCCTTTTTCGCGCTACATCATGAATGAACAACAACAAAAATGACGTTCGAGGGGCATTATTGCCGGCCTCGCATCACATCATCATAATACACCAGGCAGATGGTCGTTGTCTATCAGATGTTCAGCTCAAAGCCAGGAACTCCTTCCCATGCAGACGATCCTCAATTTTCTTCCAAATAATATCCAGATGCTCTTCGTGTTGAACGTAATCGAGGGCGTTGGTATCAATCGTCAGCACCGGGCTGAGCGAAAACTCTTCAGACCATGAATCATAGAGAGTATTAAGTCGTTCCAGATAATCGTCTGAAATTCCCTGTTCATAGGCCCTGCCCCGCGAAGAAATACGGCGGCGTAATGTAACCACAGACGCGCTGAGATAGATAACGAGGTCCGGCGGCTTAAGTAATAACGTCAGCGTGTGATAGAGGTCCTGGTAGCACGACCAATCCCGTTCGCTCATATCTCCCTGGTCAAAGAGATTGCGCGCGAAAATTTCCGCATCTTCATAGACGCTGCGATCTTGAATAATGGATTGGGGCTGTTGCAGCAGCTGATAATGCTGCTGTAGGCGTCTTGATAGAAAAAAAACCTGTGATGGAAAAGCCCAGCGGCGCATATCACTATAAAAATCGGCCAGATATGGATTTTCAGTTACCGCTTCATAAACCGGCTCCCAACCATTCCGCTCTGCCAACAGGCGCACCAGAGTAGACTTACCAACCCCAATATTTCCCGCGATCGTTATGAAGTATTTCGTCATCCCAGCTACCCGTTAATTTCCGCAGCCCACTGTGGCAATTCTTCACCATGTGGCGACCCAAACCAGGGTCCTGATCTCGCCAATGTAAGAAACAAAGCAAGTGAGTAGCAGAACCGCGGATCCATTACCAGTTAAACACCACACCTCGAGCATAGCACCTTGTCTCATTTTGTGGTAGCGTAGGACGCCTGTTAGCTTAGCAGTTGGCTTGGGACATTGACTTTTGAGGTCAGTTTGGATTATGGTAATAGTGAGGATACGATCATATCGTCGCCTGTATCATGCAATATCTGTCATAAGGAATATGGGATGCGAGTTACAATAGATAGAGACCTATGCAATGCAAGTCTGCCTTTCTGCCAGAGATGCTCTGCAGCATTTATCCGCAACCCGGAAGGTGAGGACCGTCTGTGCATCATGGATGTCGAGGATGACGGCAAAGATACGCTCACGCTGCATATGTTAACTGATAACCGGGAGCTGGAAATCGAACTAACTGAAGAAGAGCAGGAACTGGCCGGTATCGAAGGCTGGGAGGCGCTCGCCGACTTCGATCCGGCTCTTTTCCGCAGCGGAGCAAACAAACGTTGGGACGAGATTCGAAGACTTCCTGCCGAACACACATCGATCTGACGCCCAGGCGCCGTTAGCGCTATCACAATCCGTTGCAACAGCAGTCGCAGCAACGGTTAGTCCTGCCACTTTCTAAACAGGAAACTGAGTCAACTGCTATCGCGTGGTACGATGGTAGTTACGATATAGAGCTTTACTGCATACCTGTTATAATCCCCACGTAGTATGCAAGAACAGTCAAATAAGAATCGCCGGCAGGTCTGGCTGGGGATCATAATCAGCCTAATATCTCTGGTCGCCATATTCTTTTTCGTCAGGCCGCAGGAGATTCTGGCTGCCTTACAAGATACGCGTTTTAGTTTTCTGATTTTCACCGGTTTGGGGATCATCGCATTCCTGGTTGTTAGGGCAATTCGTTGGCGCTACATGTTGAAAAACGATGCACCCTGGGCGACGGTCTTTCATATCCAGAACATTGGCTATCTCCTCTCCTCAATCTTACCTCTCCGAATTGGCGACGTGGCCCGAGCTGTGCTTATTGGCAGCGTGCCCCCAATTACAATCTCGCGCGGCATTTCTACGATGGTAGTCGAGCGCGTGCTTGACATGCTCTTCATTATTGCCCTGCTTCCGTTCGCGCTTTCCGGCGTTGAAACAATTCCCGATTGGATACGTGCCGGTGCTCAAGCCATGGGTACAGTCGCAATTGTTGGCATTCTGGTACTGATAATCGCCGCCAATCAGCAAGAACGCGCGGTCCGACTTTTTGAGCGTGTTCTTAAATTTATCCCATTCCTCGACACAGCCGCCTGGACCGCCCGCGCCGACAGTTTCCTGTCCGGATTGGACAGCCTTACCAATTTGAAAGACGCTTTCTGGCTCATCGTATTGACGATTTTAACCTGGCTGCCGATCATTTTGGCTTATTATGCCACGCTGCTTGCAGTCAACCTGGATCCGAATCTCGTCATGGCTGCTTTTGTGGTCTGTGCAGCGGCGCTTAGCGTCGCGCTACCATCGTCGCCGGGGCAAATTGGCGTGTTTCACGCCGGCGTTATCGCCGCCTTGCAGGTATGGGGCCAGCCGGAAGCGCAGGCAGCCAGCTTTGCGTTTCTCTATCACGCGATGAATATGGCGATCATGATAGGCTTTGGCATCGTCGGCATCTTCGCCACTGGCTCAACCTTCAGACAGGTCGTGGACTCGACGCATGCGTTCATTAACAAAGAAAACATTGAAGAACCAATGAGCAAGTAACTGATTGCAGGTGTATAACTTTTTTTCAAATGAAAATCCTTGAAGTTCTTACCTATTACAGGCCCTGGGTGAGCGGCCTGACCATATACGTCGAACGCCTGAGCAGGGCGCTAGTCGAAAAGGGGCACGATGTCACGGTATTGACGTCGCAGTATGATCCCCAACTGCCACGCTTTGACGTGCTTGACGGTGTGAAGATTGTGCGCATTCCGGTGGCCTTGCGCGTCAGCAAAGGCGTTATCATGCCTGGCTTCGGGCCTATGGCCTGGAAACTGGCGCCGCGCACCGATATTATCCATCTTCACCTGCCCCAGTTCGATGCGCCTGGCGTGGCTCTGCGCGGCCGTATGCTGCGCAGACCGGTCGTACTGACCTATCACTGCGATTTACAGCTTCCGAGCGGCACATTTAATAAGCTCGTCGATCAGGTTGTGCTGAATATGAATGAGTTGGCCGGGAAATTATCCGATGCCGTTGTTACCTACACACGGGATTACGGTGAAAATTCTCCTTTCCTTTCACAATATATCGACCAGAAATTGGCCATCATTCCACCGCCGGTCACGCTAGAACCCGTATCAGACGAGGCGCTGGCCCGTTTCCGCAGCAAGTACAAACTTGAAGGGCAGCAAATCATCGGCGTTTCCGCCAGGCTGGCGGCCGAAAAAGGGATCGAAGTCTTACTAAGAGCACTTCCGTTAGTTCTGAAAGAATTCCCCAACGCACGCGTGCTTCACGCCGGGCCATACCAGGACATCATTGGTGAAGAAGCGTACGCCGCAAGACTTGCGCCGCTCTTTGAAAAATATCGCGACCACTACACCCTGCTCGGCACTCTGCGAGGTGAAGAATTGGCTGCTTTCTATGCCAGTCTTGATGTATTGAATATCAGCAGCCTCAACAGTACTGAAAGTTTCGGCCTGGTACAGATCGAGGCCATGCGCAACGGTGTACCAGTTGCAGCGTGTAATCTGCCGGGCGTTCGACAGCCGGTATCAATGACCGGTATGGGTGAGGTCTCGCCAATTGGCGACCATGAAGCGCTGGCAAGGTCAATCATCCGTATCCTGCGCAATCGCCCTAAGTATATACGCGATACCCAACAAATTTCAGATAGTTTCGATCCGCAGCAGACGGCCGAAGACTACATATGTCTCTTCGAAAGCCTGCGTGATAAGCGCATGAACAAGTCAACAACTGAACCGCCTGTCTACCAGGGTTTACGCGAAATGCGTGATAGAATGGCAAACAACTGATTGGAATCTACCCGTTGACTGAAGAAGCAACATTACCCATTGAGCAGAATGGCGACGACCTTCTTTGGCGCCAGCTAAAAACGATCCCCGCATTTCGTGCGCTGTTACGTTCGGTAGAAGCGAGATTCTACAGCGCGGTCGATCTCCCCGCTCCCACTCTCGATGTTGGCTGCGGCGACGGTCACTTTGCTGGTGTGACGTTCGAGGAACCGATAACGGCCGGTATCGACCCCTGGTGGGGTCCGCTGCAAAAAGCACGGGACGGTCAGAAGTACGACTTGCCTTTGCAGGCATTAGGCGACTATTTACCGTTTCCCGACCATGCCTTCGCCAGCGCGTTCAGCAATTCGGTTCTGGAGCACATTCCTGATATCCAACCCGTTTTGAATGAGGTCGGCCGTGTACTGCGGCCTGGTGCGCCTTTTGTTTTGACGGTGCCCAGCCATTACTTCACCGAGTTTCTCGGCGGCGCAGGCTTATTCGAAGGGCTGGGATTGCAGAGCCTTGCCGGCTCCTACCGCAACTTCTTTAACTATATTTCGCGGCACGCACACACCGATCCCCCGGAAGTATGGAACGATCGACTGGCGCTGGCCGGATTTACCGTGGAACGCTGGCAGTACTATTTTTCGCAGCAGGCGCTTCGTGCCCTTGAGGTCGGTCACGCACAGGGCGTCCCCTCAGCCGTTCTGCACGCGCTTACGGGCCATTGGATAATCGGACCCTGGCAGAGCAATTTGAGACGGACCGAACAATGGTTACGGCCGTATTATGATGAAGAATTCCCCGAGAAGGGGGCCTATCTTTACTTTCTGGCCAGAAGAAAAGCCGATGGGCCCATCGACGCGGCACTCCCCCCTGCTCGTCCCTATGAGCTGGCCGCGTTGCAGCAAGCGGTGACACCAACCACACTTGACGCCGAGGGAGACAATCGCGCAGAAGTTGAAGAAGCTGGGCCGGAACCAGAGCCAGCGGCCGCGAACGAACTGGATTCTGACGAGCTGAAAGAAGTGCAACCAGCAGTCACCAACCGGCTGCGTTACCTGATACCCGGTTTGCTCGTCGCCCTGACACTCCTCTTTGCCTACATGGGCCAATCAGCGCTGCGAGCCGCGCCTCAAGAGCCCGCGGAAGGAATCCGCTGGTTCATTTTCAGCGCTGTTGGTTTGCTGCTGCTTCTCTGGTTTGAACGAGAAAGGGAAGAAGGCAGCGACCGAACGTGGCATTGGTCCAACCTGTTCGATCTGCCTCAGCAGCGCTGGCTCTATTTTCCCGCCTTGTTCTTATCCTTTGGCGCCGCTCGCTTGGCTTTCTCTCCCGGCTATCTTAACCCCGTCGTGCCGCTTATGGTCTGGGTAGCGGCCATCGCTCTCGGCGCGTTCGCACTGGAATATGGGGAATCACGGCAGATAGAGAATCCTGCCGAAGCAGATCGCGCGGCGCGCATGTCGACCATTAAAATCAGCGTGCTCTTATTTCTGGCAGCCCTGCTCGTAAGAACCTACGACCTGGCGAACCATCCCTTTATACTCAACGGTACTGAGGCTAGCCTTGGCCTGGAAGCGCTCAATGTCTTGAGCGGGGCGCAAAACAATCCCTTTGGAACAGGCTGGTTGACCAATCCTACGCTGCCGTTCTTTTTCCTGGCGATCCCAATTCGCCTTCTTGGACCATCGGCCTTATCCCTGCGCCTGCTTTCGGCTCTGGTGGGCGCGATTACCGTTCCCGTCTTATTTGTCATTGGACAGCGTCTGTACGGCCGTGGAATCGGCCTGGCCGCCGCTATCCTCCTCGCCGGCTCTCACTATCACATTCACTTCAGTCGATCGGGTCTGACAAACGCCTGGGATGCTCTGTTGATACTGCTGGCGCTAGGTCTGATTGCAATTGCCTGGCAGCAGGATTCGCGGCATAGTCGCAACACATGGCTGCTGGCCGGTTCCGCCGTCGGGCTAAGCGCATACCTCTACACCAGTTCCCACCTGCTGCCGATCATGCTGTTCCTGCTGGGCATCATCCTGATCATTTTTGACAGCGCGACTTTAAAAAATCAATGGCGGCATATCATTTCTTTGGCAGCCATGGCGTTTCTCATCGCGCTGCCGCAGATTCTCTATTATCAATCCTCGCCCGGCGTATTCATGGAACGGGCAAATACGTTAGGTATCCTGGCGAATCAGAGCGGTTGGCTCAACCAGGAGGTCGCGAATACGGGCCTGACCCAGTTGCAGTTACTGAGCACTCAATTCTGGCGAGCCGCCCTGGCATTCAACGCGACGACTGACACCAGCACCTCATACGGTCCGCTTGTTCCTTTCCTTGATTTCGTATTCGGCTTGCTTGCCGCGTTAGGTGTAATACTTGCGCTGTTCAGGCTGCGCCAGATTCGCTACGGCATCCTGGTTGTCTGGATAGCTGTTATGATAATCTTCGCTGGGGCCCTGCTATTAGATCCGCCAAACAGTCATCGGCTAATTGCCGCGATGCCGGCGGTCAGCCTGTTAGCGGCGACAGCGCTAGGTGCACTGGCGCGAGCTTTTACAAAGCCGGCCAGACAATACAGCGAAGAAGGCAGTGCCAGGAGTATAACGGCTTATCTCCTCATTTTAGTCATGGTGTCGCTGGCCATCGGCGTTCATGACATAAGGTTCTATTTTGGCACTTATCGCCACGAGAACGCGTTCGGTGATCGCAATACGGAAATCGCCGACGGTATTGCGCACTATCTCAACAGTTTGGAGGGTGACTGGGTCGCGCAGTTCTTCGGGCCACCGAATATGTATGTCAGTTTCCCAACGATCCCTTTTCTGGCCACGGATTTTGAAGAAGACGTCACTCTCTTTGATGTACCCGAAGGCAGCATTCCCCTCCATGACCAGTCTGCCGCGAAACAGACGTATTTATTCCTCCCAGAGCGCTACCAGGAGATTGAGCAGCTGCGTGCCATACATCCGGCGGGCAAAGAGCAGACATTCTCCGGTTACTACGCGGACCCGCTCTTCTACGTATATGAAGTTAGCGGCAGTCCGCAGAAATAACAGGTTGCCCATAATTAATAGCAAATAACGTCTACTTTTTGTGTAGCCAAGAGGGTTGGCAGTGTATAACTAACAGGTAGTACTGTAAGCAAATGTGTGCTACCTTACTACTAATATTATCAATCATGAGCGATCCAGTAGGTCACCCTGAAAAACGCCAGGAAGAAAAGGCGCAAAAGCAAGCCGTTTATGTGACGCTGTCATCGCCACTCTGGGGACGCAGCACAAAGCTTCTTGTCATCATCATCGGGCTGGTTCTGGTCGCGCTGGCTGCATGGCGCTTCCAAAGCCTGATTGTCATGACAATTTTGGCCGCGGTGATTGCCTATGTTCTCAATCCATTGGTAGTATTTGTTAACGAGCGCACCCGAATTTCGCGTGGTTGGGTGATTTTGGCCATCTACTTACTGCTGGCCTTCGCTTTCATAGCCCTGTTCATATCGCTGGGCGTCGCGGCCTACGATCAGGCGACTGACTTCATTAATCTGGTTCCTGCGCTGATTGACCAGGTTATGTCACTTTTTGAAACGATTAATATGCGTAGCGAACCAATCGTGATATACGATCAGATCGTTATTGAACCACTCAGCCTGCCCTGGGAAAGTATTACCAACCAGCTTCTGGGACTGATCCAGCCAACACTATCCACGAGTGGTGGATTCGTCGGGCAGTTAGCTTCAACTACAGTCCGAACGTTGGGGAACTTTATCTTCGTTTTTGTCATATCCGTCTATCTCATTTTTGAAGCGCCAAATATCGGCAGTTACCTGCAGGAACTGGCAGCACAGCCTGGCTACGAAACAGATATGGAGCGTATGGCTAAAGAATTCAGCCGCATCTGGAGCGCCTATTTGCGAGGCCAGGTCATCCTCGGCGTCGTCATCTTTTTCGTGGTCTGGTTAGGTCTATCCGTAATTGGTGTCCGTAATGCGCTGACCCTGGGCCTGATCGCCGGGCTGTTGGAGTTTGTACCCACAGTTGGCCCTATTATCAGTACAGTTATCGCCATGTCCGTTGCTCTTTTCCAGCCGGTCAATCCCTGGGGATTAGCCGGCTGGCAGTTTGCAATTATCGTGCTTGTTTTCATGATTGTTGTTCAGCAGTTAGAAAATAATTTCCTTGTCCCAAGAATTGTAGGCAGCGCGCTGGACTTACATCCCTTGATCGTCATCATCGGCGTCTTTATGGGCGCATCGGTCGCTGGTATTTTAGGCGCGATTTTGGCCGCGCCGCTTCTAGCTTCGATGAAGTTGATAGCCGTCTATGCCTGGCGAAAGTTGTTTGATCAACCACCTTTCCCCGAGTACGATCCGATCTTGCAGCCCGAAACGGCCGAACCACCGGATGTAGTATCTCCTTCTGCCGAAACGGCACCGCCTTCTCTTCCTGCCAAACCCAACCCCGAGTAACGACCGACTGGCTTGCACTAACCAGAAAATCCACCGGCCTAAGGCACCTTTGAAATCAGGTTTCTAAGCTTAACCTGGCACTATGCATCCCTTGACAGAGTGTACAAATGGATCAATAATACCCTTAACTGGTCAGACCACTTACCAGAAGGCGATTATGAACAGTTGGTCCGCGCCACAACGTCCGAATACCTATGTTGAGCAGATGCTGCTGTCGGCCATACTCGATGGCACTTTCGCGCCCGGTTCTACCCTACCCGGTGAGCGAACATTGGCGGCGGAGCTGGGGGTCACACGGCCAACTTTGCGCGAAGCCATCCAGCGACTGGCGCGTGATGGCTGGCTGACTGTGCGCCAGGGTAAATCTACCGTCGTCAACGACTATTGGCGCGATGGCGGCCTAAACGTGCTGAATGCCCTGGTTAACCACGGCCAGCACCTGCCTGAAGGCTTTGTGACCAACCTGCTCGAAGTGCGTTTGCAGTTGGCGCCGGCCTACACACGTGAAGCAGTCGCCCACCAGGCGGAGGTCGTGGTTGAATTTCTAAACGGCCGTAAAAGCCTGCTGGACGAAGCAGATAGTTTTGCTGATTTTGATTGGCGGCTGCACCGCCGGCTCACTTTATCCTCGGGCAATCCCATTTACACCTTGATATTGAACGGGTTCGGCGATTTTTACAGTCAATTGGCGCGAATATACTTTAAGCCCGCCGCAGCGCGCGCCAGATCACGCAGTTTCTACGACGCGCTGGCGTGCGCCGCTGAGGATGGAGATGCACTCCTCGCCGAAAAGATCAGTCGTGACACAATGCTGGAAAGTATAAAGATCTGGCAGAGGGTGCGGGAATTTAGCAAGCATTTCGATCGCCGCGAGAGGCTGCTCTAGGCGATCTGTAAGGGAACATACCATGCGACGCTGGAACGGTTGGGGAGATGACACGGTTCTTTACCCGTTGGTCCCGGCAGCCGAAAGTTTCCTGGTTGAACGGATTGGCGCCGGCACACCGGTTCGCGGCGCCGGCCTGCGAGAAGTCGTGGCCGGAATTCCGGACAGCAGGCTGCCTGAAAATTCCATGTTCACAACCGACCCTGAACAGCGGCTTCGCCACGCACGAGGACAAAGTCTTCCTGATTGGATCGCGCTGCGCACGGGCAGCATAAACAACTTTCCAGACGGGGTCGCCTTTCCTGAGAATGACTCGGATGTTGCTGATTTGATTCAGTATGCAAATCACAAAGGAACGCGCCTGATCCCCTTCGGAGGAGGCACCAGCGTGGTTGGCCACATCAATCCTGCTGCCGGTGATCAGCCCGTATTGACGGTCAACATGCGCCGCTTGAACCGCCCGCGAGGCTTCAACGAAGAGGACAAACTGGCGACCTTTGGCGCCGGCATATCCGGTCCGGAACTGGAGGCACAGCTCAGGGCGCGCGGTTGTACGCTGGGCCACTATCCACAGTCCTTTGAATATTCTACCCTCGGGGGCTGGATTGCCACGCGCTCAAGCGGACAACAGGCGCTGCTCTACGGCCGGATCGAAGATCTCTTTGCCGGGGGAACTCTGCTCACGCCTGCCGGAGAACTAATCCTGCCTCCTCACCCTGCATCTGCTGCGGGTCCGGACCTGCGCCATCTTGTCCTGGGATCTGAAGGGAGAATAGGCATAATTACCGAAGCGGCCGTTAAAGTATCCGGGCTGCCAGAAGTCGAAGAGTTTCATGGCTTGTTTTTTCCTGATTTTTCTTCAGGCCAGACGACCGTTCGCGAAATGGTGCAGTCTAAGCTGCCGCTTTCCATGCTGCGCTTAAGTACCCCGGTGGAAACGGAGACGACGTTGGTGATGGCGGGTCATGAGCATGCCATTGGCCTGCTGGGCCGCTACTTGAATCTGCGTGGGATATCGCAGGAAAGATCTTTACTCTTAGTCGGGCTCTCCGGGAACGGGCGCATTGTAAGCGCTGCCCGAAAAGAAGCGATCGCTATCGCCAAACAAAATGGCGGCATCCTTGTCGGCAAGCAATTTGGTGATCAGTGGCGTAAAAGCCGCTTTCGTTCGCCCTATTTACGCAATACGCTCTGGGAAAAGGGTTTTGCCGTGGATACGTTGGAAACAGCCGTCCCCTGGCACCGCGTCGACGAGACGTTGGAGGCAATCGAGAACGCCATTCGAGACGCCATAGTGCCAGCAGGCGAGCGCGTGCACGTGTTTTCCCACCTCTCGCACCTCTACAGCAGTGGGGCGAGCGTCTATGTAACCTACATATTCCGTCTGGCGGACAATGCGGAGGAAACACTGGCGCGTTGGTACACAATGAAGACGGCCGCCAGCAATGTCATAGTCTCCGGCGGCGGCACAATCAGCCACCAGCATGGCGTCGGTCTTGACCACAAACCCTATCTGGCGGCTGAGAAAGGGAAACTCGGTACAAACCTGATAAGCGACGCGTTTCGCCGGGCTGATCCCGGCGGCATCATGAATCCCGGCAAACTTATCGATGCCGGATAGCGGCGCTGATTTGTTCGTCAGGGTTTCACTCTGCCAGGTCTTGTGCGCCTTTACCAGAGACCTGGAAAATTGACGGATAAATCAACTGACCAACTGCCAGGAACAACTATGTGGAATCAAAACTGGCGCAACAACATCTGGGATAATATCGAACAGGAATGGGACCTGATCATTGTCGGCGGCGGAATCAGCGGAGCCGGCATCCTGCGCGAGGCAACTCGCCTGGGGCTGCGCGCGCTTCTGGTAGAACAGGCAGATTTCGCCTGGGGCACCTCCAGCCGCTCATCGAAGCTGGTTCATGGCGGGCTGCGTTATCTCAAGGAAGGCAGGCTGCGTCTGACCAGAGACTCGGTCCGCGAACGGGAACATCTGTTAAACGATGGTCCAGGACTGATCGAACCGCTTAATTTCTTATTTGCCTCCTATGACGGCGAACATCCCGGCCGGATGGTCTTCAGGGCCGGGCTGACCATTTATGATCTGCTGGCGCTGCGCTGGAGCCATCGCTATTACAGTGCCGATGATTTTAGAATGATGGCCGGCCAGCTAACTCGCGAAGGACTTGAAGGGGGTTTCCGGTACGGCGATGCGGTGACCGATGATGCGCGGCTGGTTCTGCGAGTGATTCGTGAGGCCGTGGCCGATGGGGGTACAGCAATTAGTTACACCAGAGCTGAAGACTTGATCAGGAACGAAAATGGGCAGGTGCAGGGCATTGTCCTGCATGATCTCGTGGGCGACCGCCTGGCCAACGCAAGGGCCGCTGTCGTTGTCAACGCTTCAGGCGCCTGGGCCGATCGACTGCGCGATCTATCCGGAAAGCAAGAGCGGATTCGTCCACTTCGCGGCAGTCACCTGATTTTCCCTGCCTGGCGACTGCCGGTAGCCCAGGCGGTTAGCTTCTTGCATCCACGCGATGGACGGCCGATATTCATCCTGCCCTGGGAAGAGGTAACGCTGGTCGGCACAACGGATGAAGACCATCACGATTCGCTTGACAGAGAACCCTGCATAACGGGAGAAGAGGTAGCCTATCTCATGGCCGCAGTTGAAGCGCGCTATCCCTCTCTGCACGTATCGCTGGATGACATAAGGTCTACCTTTGCAGGCGTACGCCCGGTTATCGGCAGCGGCAAGGCGGATCCGTCGAAGGAATCGCGAGACCACATCATCTGGAATGAAGATGGGTTGATCACGGTTACTGGCGGCAAGCTGACGACGTTTCGCCTGATTGCAGAAGAAGTCATGGACGAAGTCAGACAACAGATTCCGGACCTGCCCAGGATTGACATGGATGCACCGATTCTTAATCCAATTGGCGATCTGGATCTAGAAGGCCTGTCATTGAGCAGCGATGCTTTGCGCCGCCTGCAAGGTCGTTATGGTTCTGAAACGGCCGATCTGCTGCAATCCTTTGAATCAGGTGAATTGGAAACAATTCCAGAAACAGATATCCTTTGGGCGGAGTTACGTTGGGCTGCACGATCTGAAGGCGTTATTCACCTTGATGACCTCTTGCTGAGGCGGGTTCGCCTTGGTCTTATCAACGAGAACGGCGGCGCGCTGCATATGGATCGTATACGTTCAATATGCCAGCCTGAGCTGGGTTGGGACGACGCACGATGGGAAGAAGAGGAAGCAGCATATAAATTGCTCCACGCACGCTGCTACAGCCTGCCCAATCAAAGCGAAATCCCGGACTGGCTTGAAATGTTGAAAGACAAGAACGAAGTTCAGGCAGTCAGCGTAAGGGAACAACATGCTTCGCGTACTGCAAGAGGAATGTTGCCCGTGTCCGTGATGGTATTCTTAATCAGCTTCGCCGTGTTGTTTTTCCGGCGGTTGATGCTGCGCAGAATCAGCAGGATTTGAACCATTTACCGTACAGTGAGTGCAAAGACTGTTTTTGGCGGCGGAAGGTTTGCAAAAGAGAAACAACTACCAGAGATTAATATGGCCGCTCCTGAAACAAATGGATGCGGAAACGGTACATGATCGAACCATCGCCGCGCTTGCCCTGGCGCAAAATAACGGCGCGGGGCGTTCCCTGTTACGGCACATCGCCGGCCCCCTTCCGCAGCAGCCCGTAGAACTATTTGGCCTGACGTTTCCAAACTTTCTCGGCGTAGCCGCGGGCTTTGATAAAGAGGTGCAGGCGACAGATGGCCTGGCGCTGCTCGGGTTTGGCCACATTGAGGTAGGCACCATCACCCCGCGGCCGCAGGCGGGTAATGAAAAGCCGCGTGTTTTTCGTCTGGTAGAGGATGAGGCGATCATCAACCGCATGGGATTCCCCAGTGACGGCATGGAGATCGCACAGCATCGCCTGCGAGCCCTCGCAGCAAACAAGCGGAGTTACATCATCGGGGCCAGTCTGGGCAAGCAAAAGGAAACGCCTCTAGCGCAGGCGGCAGGGGATTACATTAACGTAATGAGAGCCATGTTTTCTTATGCAGATTATCTGGCGGTCAACATCAGTTCCCCTAATACCCCGGAACTGCGCGCGCTGCAAGGGGCAAAATACCTTGGTGATCTACTGGGGTCATTAACAGCTGAAAACCGTCGTATCGCTGCCGAACTGGATATATTACCGCGCCCGTTACTGGTCAAAATCGCACCGGATCTCAGCCAGTCAGAGTTGATGACCATCTTGCAGGTCGCCCTCGAAAAAGAGATGGACGGCATCATCGCCACGAATACGACAATTACACGAAACGATCTGATAGACAAGAATCGCGACCAGGCTGGTGGGCTGAGCGGCAAACCGCTGGCCACACGCAGCCTGGACGTTATCACTACAATCGCCCGTGAAACAGCCGGCCGTCTGCCGATCATCGGCGTAGGCGGCATCCGCACGGCCGATGATGTTCGTTCCCGCCTGGATGCCGGCGCATCACTGGTGCAGATCTATACCTCCCTTGTCTATGAAGGACCTGGATTACCCGGCCGTTTGTTACGCGAACTTGCCACAGCGAATACGGCCGTTGAGGTATAATTAGCGCTATGAATAAGCGATTGGAAGCTGTGGTTACCGGCTACGTCCAGGGCGTTTCCTTCCGCTACTACACCCGCAAAGAGGCCCAGCACCTTGGATTGACCGGATGGGTTGCTAACAGCCCTGATGGTTCGGTTAGAGTCGTGGCTGAAGGTCCTGAGCAACAGTTGGGCGATTTCAGCCGCTTTCTACTGAGAGGCCCGCTGCATGCCCACGTGGAGCACGTACAGGCGGATTGGCATGAGGCGACGGGCGAATTCTCGGGATTTAATGTTCGTTACCTATGAATGAAGATGATAATCAGTTAGGACGGCAGCGACTGGCATGGGCTGCGTTGATCGGCAGTTTCTTTCTATGCCTCCTGGTCACTATCACTGTTCCGCTCTCCGCCAACGCCTACATTCGCAACGCGACACGCGATCTCGTCAGCACGGTGCAGGCTAACGAGGGCACGGTGGGCATTGATAACGAATTGGGTGTCCGTCGCGCCGTCATTGCCGGGGAGAATGAGGAGGTGGTTGAGGCGGGTTCGAGCATCTTGACTGATGCAACAGCAACCGCCCTGCTCTTCATTGCCTCGCCTGATGAAGAGGATTTGCTGGCCAGGTTAACTATTGACGGCAATTCCACCGTGCGCATCGAGCGGGCGACTGCGCCTAGGTTTAGTTGGAGCAGCTCAGTAAATTCGGCCGACTATGAGCTTGAAAGCGGCCGTCTTCGCGTGAGCCTTCTGGAACCTGAAAGCGACATGCCCATTACGTTGAATTTCACAACCCCCCAGGGAACCGTAACGATCAATGAGCCCGGACAGTATGCAGTCGAAGTAGACAACCAGGCGACACAGGTGAACGTCCAGGAAGGCATGGCCGATGTCGTGGCTCAAGACGAAAGGTTACTATTGGAAACGGGTCAGCGGGCGGAAATTCCCACCGGGCTGGGCCCAAGGGGGCCGCTCGATCCGGAACGCAATCTCATCAAGAACGGCGATTTTACCGAGGGATTTAACAATTGGGCGGAGTATGCCTGGCTGGTTGAGCTGAATGACCAACCGAAAGGAAAAACCCAGATCACGCGCATTGAAGGCGAGCCGACTCTGCGCTTTGAGCGAGGCGGAATCGGCCATGCAGATGCCAAGGTTGTCCAATCACTCAATCAGAGCATCTCAGATTTCGAGACTTTGCGTTTGATGTTAACACTGCGCATTATGGAGCAAAGTCTGGGCGTCTGCGGCATCCAGGGCAGTGAATGCCCGTTGTTTGTTCGTGTCGATTACTTAGACGAAAATGGTGTCAAACAGACGTGGCAGCAGGGCTTTTTCGCTACCGGCGAGATTAACGACAACACGACGCCCGGCGCATGTGTATCCTGCGCCCTGATTCAAGAAAATCATGAGCGCACCCAGCTCGGCCAGGAATATTACTACGAGATAGATTTGCGGGAAGCGCTGGCCCAACAGGGCGCGCTCGCGCCGCGGCAGATTGAAAGCATCTCTCTCATCGCCTCGGGCCACACTTTTATTACGGATGTGATGGATATCGCGCTGATTGTAAACTAGCGCAGCCAGTTTTTTGTTCAACAGGGTCCAATCAAGAGACGCCGACTATTCATCGAACCCAAGCCGTCTTTCTTTCAGCGACACAAAGCGCCGGTGACCGATGATGACGTGATCGAGCACCGTGATGTCCAGCAGTGCGCCGGCTTTGACGAGTTGGCGCGTTACGCTGATGTCCTCAGGCGATGGAGAAGGGTCGCCAGAGGGATGGTTATGGGCAACGATGACAGCCGCAGCATTGGCCCTGATCGCTTCTTTAAACAGCTCGGCGACGCGAACAACGGACGTATTCAGGCTGCCCTGATAAATGGTGGGCATACCCAGCACTTCATTGCGCGTGTTGAGCAAGATAACGCGCAAGTGTTCCTGCTCCAGGAGCATCATCTCTGACATGAGCAGATTAGCCGCGTCGCCCGGTGAGCTGACTTTGGACCGTTCGGTAGGCGTGACGGCCATCATCCGGCGGCCCATTTCCAGTGCGGCCTTGATTTCTGCCGCCTTCGCCGGCCCGATTCCATTGACTGTCGCCAGCTCGTTGATCGAGGCGCGAGCCAATCCGGGAAGCCCGCTAAAACGCACGAGAAGCTGTTCGGCCAATCGTAAGGCGCTGATGCCCGGTGTTCCGATGCGAATTGTGATGGCCAGCAGTTCGGCCGTAGACAAGGCCTTTTCGCCCACCTGCAGCAGACGCTCCCGCGGGCGGTCTTCTTCCGCCAGGTCGCGAATCATTAAGACATACTCGACGGCTCCATCTTGGCTCATTGGCAGCCCCCTTATGAAAAAACTCGTTCGTACTATTTAGCTCATTCTGAATAAGCGTTTTGAAGGGTTTCTAGGCATCAGCCCCTTTAATCAACATCACCAATTCATTCCATTCCTCTGACGACAGATGCAGCGTGATGCCTCCTAAAGCGACGTGATAATAATTGCCTTCAGCAGCTTCTTTCGTGCGCCAAACGATAAAGTTCTCAGTTTCGGAAATAATATCGTTATCCAAATCGTCTTCCATGATCTCGTTGACCATATCCCTATTATGAACAGCCCACGCAGGGCAAACAAAAATGCGTAGAATAATTGTATGCCTACAGCTAATTTCCAGCCACCGAAGCGAAGTGATCCTGCTATAATGGTCCGTGAGGCGAACCGTCAATGACTTATCATTCATCGCTGCAAAGCACTACAGCGGCAATTGATATTTATATAAAGCTGGCCAATTACCCGGTGCTGGCAGACCGCATTCGACAGCGTATGCGCCAGGAACTTTTCCAGCGCGGCGTGATCACGCGCGAAGCCTTTGATGCAGAGGTGAAAGCGAATGCTATTGAATCCCAGAAACGGGAAGGACTTCTTGATCCATTTGTTCAGGAAGAAGCTAACATCTGGCAAAAGCGGAAAGAACGCATTCGCGACTACTTGACCGATGCCTATTTCGCCTTTAACCTGGGCAACACGCTGCTGGAGCAAATTATCGCCGAGGTGCGCAGCGACCAACCCGCGCCGACAAATACGGCCGAGCTGAGGTTTAACCCCGAGATCGCACCCTGGGAACTTCTGTTTCGCCAGGGAGAGCTCTACGAACAACTGCCGGAAGACGAACTCGCTGCCGTTCACCACCACCTGGAAGAGATCAAGGTTGTATTGATCAAGCGCCTGATCAGTGACCAACTGCCTTACATCGGAGTGGCCAAAAGAATATTCAGTATCGCCGATTTGCGGCGCATCTACCGGCGGCGCATTGGCACCGGCAAAATTGGCGGCAAGTCGGCCGGCTTTTTGCTGGCCTGGCGCATTTTGCAGGAACCCGATCCGGAAACGGGAGAAGATTTGAGCGATACGATCGAGATTCCCGATTCATACTTTCTGGGCACCGAGGTGCTGTATGAATTCCGGCTGAAGAACGATCTCGACTATCTGATGAATCAGAAGTACAGGCCGCTGCCGGAGATTCGCGAGGAGTACCCGCACATCGTCGACGCTCACTTAAAAGGGGAATTTCCCAAAAAGATCGTCGAGCGCCTGCGCGAGGTACTCGCCGATTTCGGCAGTTCGCCGATCATCGTACGCTCGTCGAGCCTGTTGGAAGACAATTTCGGCTATGCATTCGCCGGCAAGTACAACAGTTACTTCTGCCCCAATCAGGGGACGGACGAGGAAAACCTGGAGGAGCTGCTGCACGCTATTAAACTTGTATTTGCCAGCACGCTCAATCCTGACGCCCTGCTCTACCGGCAGAAGCACAATCTTATTGACTATGATGAGCGTATGGCCGTGCTGATCCAGCGCGTACGCGGCAAACCATACCACGACTATTTCTTCCCTTCGGTTGCCGGCGTCGCTTTCAGTGAAAACCCGTTCCGTTGGAATCCCAAGATCAGACGTGAAGAAGGCTTCCTGCGCATGGTCTGGGGAATGGGTACGCGCGCAGTGGACCGTGTGGCCAATGATTACCCGCGCATGATCGCCCTCAGCCATCCACAACTGCGTCCTGAAATGACAGCCGGAGCAATCCGCCAATATTCGCAAAGTTACATCGATGCCATCAACCTCAAGGAAAACAGGTTTGAAACGCTGCCGGTTCAGGACTTGCTGCACGCCGATTATCCCGAGCTGCGCTATATCGCCTCACTGGATCGCGGCGATTATGTGCAGGACATCCTCTCTACTGGCAGTATCGCCAGTGAAGATGAATACATCCTGACCTTTAATTACCTGACGCGGAACAAAAAATTCACGAGTCTGATGCGCACCACGCTGGAGCGTCTGGAAACCGCCTACTCGCTGCCGGTCGATGTTGAGTTTACGGTAGACATCATCCCCGATTATCCCCAACCGACCTTTAGACTGAGCATCCTCCAGTGCCGTCCATTGAGCCAGCGCAAAGAGCAGCAGCAGGTAACGATTCCCAAAGATATTGCGGATGAGGATATCCTCTTCACAGCCTATGAGTTGATCCCTGATGGCGGCGCGGAAGGTATTCGCTATATCGTCTTTGTCGATCCCATGGCCTACCGTTCCTGTGAGATCGACAATAAGCATGCGCTAGGCAGGGCGATCAGCCGTTTGAATCGCCGTTTCGAGAACGAACCTTATATTTTGATTGGACCAGGTCGTTGGGGCAGCGTCAACATTGATTTAGGGGTGCAGGTAACCTACGCCGACATTCATAACACAAAAGTACTGGTTGAAATGGCCGTGGCCCATAATGGCCAACTGCCGGAATTGTCTTATGGAACTCATTTCTTCCAGGATCTGGTGGAGGCCGGTATCTATTCTCTGCCGCTGCATATTGGCGAGGGAGACGCTCTGTTCAACTGGGAATTCTTCCGAGAGTCACCGAATCTTCTGGCAAAGCTGCAGCCGGAAGATGCGGAATTGGCATCCTATTTGAGAGTCATCGACCTTGCATCGCTGCCGGGCAGTCGCCGTTTGAATGTGCTCATGGACGGCCGTCATGATCGCGCCATTGGTTATCTGGACGGCGGAGAGTGGCTAGATACGGATGCGATTCAATCGACGCTGTCGACTTTCTAGTACCGAAACACCTTTCGTTATCGACGAGCTTGCGCTTGAGCATTGTCTATTAAAACCCAGGTCGATTATGCAAATCCGGAGAGGAAATCCATGAGCGGTACGCCACTGCGCAGTATAACACCTACAATCGATGTTTACGTCAAACTGGCCCAATATCCTATCCTGGCTGACATGATTCGCACGCGCATGCGCGAGGAATTATTTCGTCGCGGTGTGGTCACCCAGGCAGACTTTGAGCGAGAAATCGAGGAGCTGGCAGTCGAGTCACAGCGCAGGGAAGGCGTGAACGAACCCTATTCGCAGGAAGAGACAGACAAATGGGAACTACGAAAAAATAGAATACGCGAGGTTCATACTGACGCTTACTTTGCCAACAGCCTCGGTATCGCCCTGCTGGAACGGATCGTCGACGATATTCTGCGCCAGCGGCCCAAACATCCGGGCAGCACGCTCCTCACCTTTAACCCGGAGATCGCGCCATGGGAGCTTCTATTCCGCCAGGGTGAGATTTATGAGTCGCTGCCCGAACCGGAGCGAAAACCCGTGCAGCATCACCTGGAAGAAATCAAGGTGGTGTTGATCAAGCGCATGATAAGCGACCAGCTCCCCTTTATCGGTATCGCCAAAAAAGTGCTGACCATCTCCGATTTGAGGCGCGTCTACCGGCGCCTGATCGGAGGGGGCAAAATCGGGGGAAAGGCAGCCGGGATCGTGTTGGCATGGAAGATACTGCGCCAGCGCAGCCCGGAGTTCGGCCCTGACATCGGTGATCTGGTGGAGATTCCGGAATCCTATTTCATCGGCTCCCACGTTATTTATGATTTCAGTGTCCTCAATAACCTGGACCATTTCATGAATCAAAAATACCGTCCGATCGAGGAGATCAGGTCGGTATATCCAAAGCTGGTCGAGGCTTATCTCAAAGGCAAACTGCCGGACCCGGTTGTGGAACGCCTGCGGGAAATCTTGATCAAATTCAGAGGCGTACCGCTCATTGTGAGATCTTCAAGTCTGCTAGAGGATAATTTCGGATTCTCATTTGCGGGCATGTATTCTTCCATATTCTGCCCGAATCAGGGAGATGACGAGCAGAATCTGGAAGAACTCCTGAACGCAATCCGCCGCATCTATGCAAGCCTCTTAAATCCCGATGTACTGCTTTATCGCAAGCAGCATGATCTGTTGGATTATGACGAGCGAATGTGCCTTATCATCCAACCGGTACGCGGCGAACGATACGGCCGTTACTTCCTGCCGCCGGTTTCCGGTGTTGGCTACAGCTTTAACCCCTTCCGGTGGGGACCCAAAATCAGACGACAGGATGGATTCCTGCGCATAGTTTGGGGTTTGGGAACAAGAGCCGTCAATCCCACCACGAATGACTACCCGCGGCTGGTAGCGCTGAGCCATCCCAACCTGAGACCCGATTCGTCGGCTGCCGCCATTCGACAATACTCGCAGCATATGGTTGATGCCCTGGACCTGGAAGCGAATCGCTTTGTAACCCTGCCGGCAGATGACGTATTAAAGGCCGATTACCCGGCATTGGATACCGTCGCATCGCTCGATCAAGGCGACTATCTGCAAGATATTTTCTCCGGAGGCATGCTTGATAATGACGCTGAGTTTGTGATTACGTTCAACAAATTGACGGAAGATAAGCGGTTCGTCAAGCTCATGCGGACGGCGCTGGTGCGCCTGGAACATGTATATGGCCAGCCGGTGGATATCGAGTTCGCCATCGAGATCACGTCCGACAGGCCGTCGCGCGATTACCGGCTTCATGTCTTACAATGCCGTCCACTCAGCCAGCGGCCCGATGTCGTTGACGTTTCCATTCCGCACGATATCCCCGAAGCGGATATGCTTTTTGAGACACGGTCCCTGGTGCCGGACGGCATCGTCGAGAATATTGATTACGCCGTTTATATTGATCCTCTGGTCTACAAACAGATCAGTGACGTTGTCATTAAGCGAGAGCTAGGGCGTGCGGTTTGCCGCCTGAATCAGGCGCTGCATGACGATAACTTCATTCTCATGGGACCCGGCCGGTGGGGCAGCGCCAATTTAGATCTGGGCGTCCATGTGACCTATGGTGATATCTATAACACGAAGGTTCTCGTGGAGATCGGCATTTCCAGCGTCGACGGGCGTCCCAACCTCTCTTATGGAACGCACTTCTTCAATGATCTGGTGGAATCAGGGATTTTCGCCCTCGCCTTATGGCCGGATCAAGAACAGAGCAGCTTCAACTGGTCCTTCTTCCGCGACTCAGAGAACTGCCTTGCCGACATCTCGCCTGTTGACGCCGAGCTGGCGCCTTACCTGCGCGTCATTGATATCGCGGCCGTGTCCGGCGATCGCCTGATGCACATCTATATGAATGGCGAAGAAGATAGGGCCGTGGGACTGTTGGGCGATCGCGTCAGGGAGTAGATGATTCCGCGAGCAGTTTGTCCAGCAGTTTTCGCTCGCCGCTTTCATCAGTTACATGGCCGTCGAGCCGGGCCGCCAGAAGTTCGTCCAGCAGATGGGCAAACTGAGGTCCTGGATCGAGACCCATTGCCCGCAGATCTTCCCCCGTGAGAGCAGTCTTCACAAAGCGCCACTCTCCGTAGTAGCGGTCCAGCATACTGCCATATGGATCGTCACCCAGGCGGATGCGTGCCGCCAGCAAAACGCGCGGCTCGTATCTCTCACAAACTGCAGTCACCTCACTGGGCAGAGCGGCGGGCTGTAAGGCGCGCAGTTCGTCGATGAGCTGCCCGACAGCCAGAACATCCTCGCGAGTTGTTTTGCGCCCGCGCAGCCGGTCCACCGTTGCCTGCTGCACCTCACCCGGCAGGTCCGCGAGCCACAAGGCGAAGTACAGAAATTCAATCGACTCATCAGGAACCACGCCGGCCCAAATGGGATCGTCGCGATACTCAGAAACGCGCTCGAAATAAACAGCTGAGTCCGGCTTCCAGGTAAGGCCAGGCTGGATGTGCTCCAAAATGCCGAGGCTGTCCAGGCGTTCGATTACCGATACGGGATCGGCTTCGCGCAGAGCCAGCTCTATCTCGTGGCGGATGCGGTCGCCGGTGACACGATCCAGCATGGGCAGATCGCCCTCGATCAACTCCAGCGAGCGAGGTTCGATGGTAAAGCCCAGACGCTGTTCCAGGCGAATCGCCCTTAAAATACGCGTTGGATCGTCGACGAAGCTCAGGCTGTGCAGTACGCGAATCAGACCCAGTTCCAGATCGCGCCGGCCGCCGTAAAAATCGAGCAGTTCGCCAAGATGTGCGCCGTCCAGGCGTGCTGCCAACGTATTCACCGTAAAATCGCGGCGATGCAGATCCAACTTGATAGAACCACGTTCAACTTGCGGCAGTGCCGACGGTTCCTGGTAGAACTCAGAGCGCGCAGTGACAAAATCGATTGAAGACGGAAGGGTTTCGTCGATATCCATTCCCTGCGCGTCTTCCCCTTTAATTTGAGGCAACGATATACCGGTTTCCTCCATCACCTTGCGCCAGATCTCGAGCGTGACAAACCATTTTGCGGTGCCAAAGCGGCTGTGCGTATGCACCTCGCCGCCAAAACGCTCCTGCAGGCGGCGGACGAGCTCAATGGCGTCCCCTTCCACGACCATGTCGAGATCAGTTGGCGCCTTCCCCAGAAGCAAATCTCGTACAAGACCGCCGACGAAATAGAGAGGCATACCTAAAGCCGCAGCTTCCTCGCCAACCGCCTTCACCATCGCCCAAAGTGGAGGGGGGAATGATTCCTCCATCTTACCCTTGAGATCCGGTCCCAGGACATCAGCCTCGGGCCGGAACCAGTAATTGAGCAAATCAGTTCTGGTCACAATGCCAATCGGAGGGGAGGCTTTGCTTTCAGCTTCCCTCTTTTCGGCAACGACGGGAATCTGGCCCCAGCCTTCGCGCAGCATCAGTTCTTGCACCCGCTCGATGGATTCCGACGGCCGTACTGTGATATTCCCGGCGCGCATCACACGCTTAACCGGCAGGTCGTCCATTTCGTGGTTGACCGCGCGATCGACGGCGCGGCGCGTTAACAGTCCGACGATCTCACCGCTCTGCGGGTCGACAACAGGATAGCCTTCATGCCCGGTGCGCAGCATTTGCTGAAGCGCTTCACTAACCTTTTTATCCGGCGTGATGGTCTGCACGCCGTAGGACATAATCTGGGAGACGTTGGCCATCGGTTCAACAATTTGGGGCAAAATCTCTTCGACTCGTCTGGCCGTCTTGTTGACGTTTTCGCCAACGACCAGCGCGGCGGCCGCGCGGCTGTGCCCGCCGCCGCCCAGCTCGCGCGCCACAACGGACACATCGACGTCTTCATGCGAACTGCGGGCCACAAGCTGCACATCGTCGCCCAACTGTACGAGTACGAAAAGTCCTCCGGGCACGAGCGTCTCTCTCAGCCGATGGGCGACGGAGGAAATTTCATCATTGAATCCTGGCGGGGCGATGGCTGTGGCCACGGCCATGGTCTGGCCATGAATGCGGTGCCAGCGGATATTAGACTGAAGTTCATCATAAAGCGCCTGCTGCTGCGGTGTGAGTGGAACCGTCAGAAAGCGGCGCACAATATCAAGCTTGGCGCCCTGATCGAGCAGCCAGGCGGCGGCATGCCCGTCTCGACCGGTTGAGGTGTCATAGGTGAGTGATCCCGTATCCTCGTAAATCCCCAGCAGCAGGAGTGTGGCTTCTTCCGGAGCAAGCGAAAGCCCGCTGACCTGAAGTTCTTCTACGAGCAGCGTGGTTGTCGCACCTACCGGCTCGACCTGGTACACCCACCCTTCTCGCGGTGTATACTCCATATGGTGATCGATCACGCGAACGTGCGGCTCGCGCACCATACCGCGCACGCTGTTGAGGCTGCTGGTGTCTACGAGAACGACTTCATTGACGCGGCGGCGGCGCCAATCGCCAGCCGTCAAAAACGGCAACACATCCCAGTACAGATTTAGAAACTGCTGGACGTTGCGATTGATGTGCCTCGGCAGCAGGGGCGTGCCTTCCGGAAAAAGCTTCTTTGCCCCCAACTGTGATGCAATCGCGTCGAAATCGGCCTTCTCGTGGGTGAGGATAAGCATCATAGGGTAATTATACATGGTCAGCTGGCAGCTCATAGGCAAAGAATTGGCGGAATGCTACAATTCAGATAATGAGTGACGCCCCTGCAGCAAACAGAATCCTTTATGCAAATCCGGAACATGGCGGCATACGCATCGCCGTCATTGTGACTATCGCCGGCGGCTTAATCGGAGGCTACGTCCTGATTCGCTTCCTAATAGGCTGGCTCGCTGGCGACACGCTCCTGGAAGAATTTGCCACCGTTATCTCCTGCACAGGCGCGATCCCTATCGCCCTGGGCTTTGCCTGGGTAGTCGAAGCGTATCTGAAAAAGACATGGTCGAGCGGCCTGGAAATCGAATTGGGCGACGACGCACTCTGTTTTGAAGGCGGTCGCAATGAAAATGGCGAAAGGGACGTGCGCACGTTTGAGCTTGACCAGCGAATCAATCTCACAAACTGGTATTTCAGCCTTCAAGGGTATTCCAGAGCGGGGCGTGAGCGGCGCGTTTCCGATAAATGGTACTGCCTGGCCAACCAGATTCAACAGGATGGCGAACGACTGATTACTTTTTCTTTTTTCCCGCCAGATAAGGCGCAGGAATGGATTGAAAATCGGGACCTAGCAGATCCATTTCACAAGATTTCGTTATCCCAGTTGTACAAAGAGAGCGGTTCGCGGCGCTGGAGCGGGCCGACCAGGCCGGGAGAGATACCCTCGGCAATGCTGGCAGGGCCGGATGGCCGTTACTGGATCGCCGAACGCAGGCGCTGGGATGAAGGATTGGAACTGACGGAAGCGGATTTTTCAGCGTTGATGACCTACCTGGTTGATAAAGAGCAAACAGATTTCTAACCATTTTCATGGAGGATCTATGTTCCCATTCATAACCGAAGAGCACAGAATGATTCAAGACGCGGCGCGGGATTTTGCGCAGGGTTCAATCGCCCCGATCGCCGAAGCGTTTGACGAGTCGGGCGAGTTTCCCCTGGAGACGGTGCGCCAGATGGGGGCGTTGGGTTTCATGGGTATTGAAGTACCGGAAGAATATGGCGGGGTGGGGATGGACACGCTGGCCTATTCCCTGGCACTGACGGAAATCTGCAAGGCGGATGCCAGCCACGGCACGATTATGTCGGTCAACAACTCGCTGTACGCGCACGGACTTATGAAGTTCGGCACGGAGGAGCAGAAGCAAACGTTCCTGGTTCCCGTAGCCAGCGGGCAGAAAATCGGCGCGTACAGCCTGACGGAACCGATGAGCGGCAGCGACGCGGGCACGATGCGCAGCCGGGCCGTACTGAATGAAGCCGGAACTCATTACACCATAAACGGCCGTAAATCATGGGTCACTTCAGGGCCGGTCGCCGATTTCGTGGTCTTGTTTACGATGACGCAGCCCGAAAAGCAGCATCGCGGCGTGACCGCTTTTTTAATTGATACGCAGGAGCCCGGATTTGAGCGCGGCAAAAAGGAACCCAAGCTGGGAATCCGCGCCAGCGCCACCAGCGAGATCATTCTTGACAACTACCAGTGCCCGGTCGAACGCCGGCTCGGCGAAGATGGCGAAGGCTTCAAGATCGCCATGACTGTATTGGACGCGGGGCGCATCGGCATCGCCTCGCAGGCGTTGGGCATCGCCGAAGCCGCTTTTGAGGCCAGCGTGGCTTACGCCAAAGAACGAGAGGCATTCGGCCAGAAGATCGGCCAGTTCCAGATGATCCAGCAGAAGCTGGCCGATATGAAGACGCGCATCGAAGCAAGCAGGCTGCTGATCTACCAGGCCTGCCTGGCCAAGATGCAGGCGGCGGAAACGGGAGAGCGTTATTCCCTGGAAGCAAGCATGGCCAAGCTGTTCGCCAGCGAGACGGCTAATTACGTGGCTAAAGAGGCGATCCAGATACACGGCGGCATGGGCTACAGTAAGGAACTACCCCTGGAACGATATTTTCGCGATGCCAAGATCACGGAGATTTACGAGGGAACGAGCGAGATACAGCGCATGGTGATTGCGCGGAGCCTTACGGGGCTGAGGTAGTTTTCAGTAGGCAGTATTCAGTGAACATTGGACAGTTTGGCACTTAGAAACTGACGCACTAACGATCAAAAAGGGCCAGGCGGGTAAGAACTCGCCTGGCCCTTTTGTTTTTTCGTGAAAACAAATACTAGATCAATGCGTTAATGAGAATACTGCGCAGGAAACCAAGGAGAAATAAAAGAATGAGCGGGCTGAAATCGAGGCCGCCCATGGCGGGCAGGATGCGGCGGATAGGGCCCAACAGCGGCTCGGTTAGCTGGTATGAAATCTGCATCAGCGGTCCCCATATCTGATGATAGGGATCGGGGCGCACCCAGGAAAAAATGAAGCGCAAAAAGATAAGGATGAAATAAGCCCAATAAATGAGGTTAATAAGTTGTACCAGAATATACATGTAATCTCCCAATAATATTTCTTAAGATGCCAGGCACGGTCGCTTCGCTTACGGAAGTGGACGGAGCCTTTTGCTACCTAACCCTGGCGGGTGCCAAAAATGGCCCTGCCAATGCGTACAATGGTCGCCCCTTCCTCAATGGCAATCTCAAAATCGTCGGTCATGCCCATTGAGAGATGGGGTAACGACAGCTGCGGCAGCTCGCTTTGTAACCAGTCGCGCAGCAAGCGCGTGCGCCGGAAAACCGTGCGAAGCACTGTCTCTTCGACTTCCCAGGGCGCCATGGTCATCAAACCCTGGAGCCGCAGGCCGGGAAGCTGCGTCACCGTCTGTACAACAGTACGCAGTTTCTCCTGCTGGGTTGCGCTTTCCTCCCAATTGTTAGCATCAAAGCCGGATTTGGAAGCCTCGCCGGAAAGATTGACTTCCAGCAGAAGCGGCAGCGTACGGCCGAGTTCGCTCACCTGCACGGACAGCCTTTTGGCCACTTTCAAGCGGTCCAGGGCGTGGAACATGTCCGCATACTGCGCGGCGAGCTTCGTTTTGCGGCTTTGCAGGGTGCCGATCAGGTGCCATATGAGCGGATCGTCTGCGGGGAAGGCGTTTTGCAGTTCCAGCCTCTTGCGCTCCAATTCCTCGGCACGATTTTCGCCGATGTTACGGATGCCGGCGTGATAGGCAGCGACAAGAACTTCCGTTGGCCAGGTCTTGGTTACGGAGACAAGTGTGATTTCACTCGATTGCCGGCCAGCGCGGGCGGCCGACTCTTCGATGCGCTGCTGAACGGCCGACAACCGTCCGGCGATCTCTTGTTCCAGATTTCTGCTCATACGTTGATTATACCCCGACCAGCGGGCATCTTGTCGAGCTTTAGCAGACAATCGGCTTTATACAGAAGAATTTCCCGATAATCGTTTTTTTTCGGGAAACGATTATCGGGCACAAACGGGGTGAAGTCGGAGATTAACTTGACATAATGTCTCACGCTGTTCAAGGATTATGGACCGGCGATGTGGCATGTTATATTCAAGAACTTTGCCTGGTCTATTGAATTGAGCCTGATTGGTGCGTTAAGCAGCCACAAGCAAGCTCAATTTTAGTTATTCACCTTGATTTCTTTCGCAGCGTATCAACGCAGATTCAGCACATCAGGCCGGCTTTAATCAACAGTTCTTGGACAACAGCAAATCTGTCTGCCCGGGCCTGTGTTATCGACGCTGTTCAACCAGGATGGCGAGCAGGGGAAGTTGATTATTTTCCTGCGTAATCCATGCCGGATTCAGGGTCGCTGGTCGCAGCCGCGGCCGTAACCGGGCGCTCACCCCTGAGCATGTTCACCATGGTCGGCCACCTGCTGGTCAAACCAGGCATGCAGCGCTTGAACGAGATCGGGATTCGCGGTTGTATAAAGAATCTGTCCACCATCCTTCAGATCGCTGTACTGGATAGTTAGCTCATCTGCACCCATCACCAGCTCATGGAGGCCAGCCATGTCCTCGCCGTGAATCATCGCCGGATCGTGAAAGTCACCCTGGCTGAAACGCTCAGCTTCGTCCACAAGATGCGTGCGGATAAGATCGATCTGCTCGCCGTCCCCGTCATCAGAAATTACCTGCTGCAGACCTCCATTCTCGAGCTTTTCAAAAATGTGTGTCGTACGTTCCAGGTCAAAAGGCATTACCTCAGAGCCTGCTTCTGCCACCTGTTCCTGGCGATCCGGCTCCCCCGAAGCGCAGCCCACGACAATCCAGACAAAGAATATAAGCGGCAGAAGAAGTAATAGTCGCTTAATACGCATTAATGACCTCCGATAAGAAAGATCTCAAGGATAATTTTCCGATTTCTCCAGGCAAGCATACTCGTTTGACTTCAAGATGCCCATCCTCTCACAATATCATTTGAGGGTGCCCTCGGCGACGGAGCGCATCCCATTGACAGTTGTGATATAATAAACTTTTAATGCAATTGATAGACCTTACCTCCCTTGAGCCGGCTGCTCAGTCACTTCGAATATTATGCCATCCCGAATCTGGATAACATCCCCAGGGCCATGGCGGCTGTGGTTCAACTCATAAATCATTTCACTCTAACGGAGGCAATGTAATGCCCAAAGAGACACATACCGCGGAACACCTTTCCTGTTACTGCGCGCTATGCCGTTCGCGGTGCGGCGCGATTGCCGACCTTGAAGACGGCCGTTTTGTCGCTTTAAATCCGGATCCGCGGCATCCGACGGGAAAGGCGCTGTGTGCCAAAGGGCGCGCGGCGCCGGAACTTGTCTATCATCAAGAGCGGCTGCTTTACCCCTTGAAACGCACGCGGCCGAAGGGGGATCCGGACCCCGGCTGGCAGCGGATAAGTTGGGAAGAAGCGCTCACGCTAACAGCGAATAATCTGAAAAGATTTGCCGCGGAAGATGGGCCACAAAGTGTCGTCTTCAGCGCGGCATCTCCTTCCACAACGGCGATCGATGACTCGGCGAAGTGGATCGAGCGCTTGATGCGCGCTTACGGCAGCCCGAATCTCTGCAGCGCCATGGAACTATGCGGATGGGGCCGCTTTCTGGCCCCGGTCTATACGTTTGGAACCAGCGTCCCCGGCAATTATATGCCCGATCTGGAGCGCGCGGGCTGTATTCTCTATTGGGGCTTTAATCCCAACCTGGCCTGGCTGTCCCAGGCGACCAACACAATGGCGGCGCGGCGACGCGGCGCCCGCATGATCGTGGTCGATCCCCGCCGGACCGGCATCGCGAAGAAGGCCGATATCTGGCTGCAGGTCAGACCGGGGAGTGACGGCGCGCTGGCGCTGGCGATGACCCAGGTGATGATCGCTAATGATTGGTACGACCGCCATTTTGTCCGCGAATGGACAAACGGGCCATTGTTGGTGCGTGCAGACAATGGACGGCTGCTTAGAGCTGCCAATCTTTTCCCTGGCGCCAGCGATGAGCAGTTCACAGCCTGGAACGAGGCAGAAGGGAGACCAGTGCTGTACGATCCTGCTGCCGGCACCTACGATAACGATCCTGAAAAACTGGCTCTCATGGGCGAGTACCTGGTGGACACCTCGCAGGGCCGCCTGGCCTGCCGTCCCGTCTTCGATCACGTGGCGGCGCTCTGCGAGCGGTATGCTCCAGAGAAGGCAGAGGCGATCTGCGGCGTCAGCCAGGATGAAATAAGGAACGCCGCCCGCCTGTTGTGGGAATCACGTCCTGTGGCTTATTACACATGGAGCGGCATCGAGATGCAGAGCAACGCAACTCAGATTGTGAGGGCAATCGCCCAGCTCTATACGATGACCGGCAGTTTTGACGCCCCGGGCGGCAACGTGTTGTTCCAACCAGTGCCTACCAGGAATGTGGTCAGCGAGGGGCTGCCGCCTATGGGACGGGACATACGCGCGCTGGGCCTCTCAAAACGGCCGTTAGGCCCCTCCCGCTGGCATCATGTCACCTCAGACGAGCTTTACCGCGGCATCGTGGATCATGATCCCTACAAGGTGCGCGGATTGGTCGGGTTCGGAGCCAACCTGCTTTTGTCGCACGCCGACGGCAAGCGCGGACGAAACGCCCTGAGCAAGCTCGATTTCTATGTTCATGCCGATCTGTTCATGAACCCGACGGCCGAATTGGCCGATGTCGTACTGCCAGTTACGAGCCCGTTCGAAAGCGAGGGGCTCAAGATTGGTTTCGAAATCAGCCAGGAAGCGCAATCGTTCGTACAGCTGCGGCAGCGCGTGGTTGAACCTCGGGGGGAAGCTCGTTCAGATATGGAGATCGTATTCGACCTCGCCACCCGGTTGGGGCTTGGCGACTACTTTTGGGATGGCGATATCGAGGCGGCTTATCGCTACCAGCTGGGTCCATCCGGTGTAACAGTTGATGAACTACGTAAGAACCCGGGCGGCGTGCAAACGGGCCTCGAAACCCACTATCGCAAGTATAGTGAGGCGGCTAATGGGACAGCCCGGGGCTTTCATACGCCGACCCGAAAAATCGAACTGTATTCTGAGGCCATGTTAGCCCACGGCTATGGGCCACTCCCAGATTATGAAGAGCCGCTGGTCAGCCCATCTTCCAGACCCGACCTGGTGCAGCGTTACCCATTGATCCTGACCTGTGCAAAGAACACCGTCTTTTGCGAATCCCAACACCGCGCGCTGCCCAGTCTACGCAGCAAGTCCCGCGATCCCGAAGTGGAGATGCATCCGGCCGCGGCCGACGAACGGGGCATCGAGGAAGGCGATTGGGTAACTATTGAAACGCCGCAAGGGAGCGTCCGCGCCCGTGCCAGGTTCGACGAACTGCTCGATCCAGGCGTTGTCTGCGGGCAGCACGGTTGGTGGCAGGCATGTACAGAAATTGGCGCACCAGGCTACGATCCATTCGGCGCAGAAGGAGCCAACTTCAACCTGATCATCGGCAACAGCGCCATCGACCCGGTCAGCGGCTCCGTCCCCCACCGCGCTTATCTCTGTCAAATTCGCCCTGCGGCTTAAGAGAACTCAAGGTGGGGCATCTGGGAAATCGTTCGCAGGGACGCCAACCAACAAAAGTTTGATTCGCAGCCAATCAGAACGGCTATGATGCCTCTGGTTTGACTGCATGATGGGCTGCTTTCCGCAACAGCACTCCGGCATAGATCAGCCGGTATAACTGATCTTGAAGATGATGCCGGTGGCGTAGTCGGCGACGTAGATTGCACCGTCCGGGCCGGTGGTTACATCCAGCGGGGCGGCAAAGCCGGTAGCAAAGGTGCTTATCTGGCCATCCGGCGTGTAGCGTACAACGCGCTCCGCAAAGTCCATCGCCGTCCACAAGGTGATGAACAGGGAGTTGTAGTAGCCAGAAAACTTGTTGTCCAGATAAGTTGTGATACCGGTGGCCACGGCATGCGGCTGGAATTCGTAAGTGGGTTCAATAACCTCAATGTCGTCCGGGATGCCGAAACAAGCGGGGCAGTCGAAATAGGGATAGCCGTGCTGCCCGCCCGGCTGGACAAGATGCAGCTCATCGGGCACTTCGCCGTCACGGCCGTTGTCAGTCGCCCAAAGATTTCCGTCGGCGTCCCAGGCGATGTCGTAGGGATTGCGAAAACCCCAGGCGTAAGGCTCCATCTCGCTGCCATCAGGGCTGAAGCGCAGGATGATGGCCTCCAGCGGCTGCATCACATCCGGTGTGTTGGAGCCATCCAGCACCTCGCCATGGTCGGCGCGGCCGCCAATGCCCACGTAGCCGTATCCGTCAGGACCGAAGGCAATGCCGTTGGGACCATGCATGCCGACGTAACAGCAAGGAAGGCCGTCGATCAACGTGTCCATCTGCCCGTCGACGATAACCGAGATCTGCGCCTCACCATTAACATTGAGATCTTCAACGCGGTTGGAGACGTAAAGCCGGTCGGTGCCGGGTTGGAAAGCCAGGCCGGTTGGGACGATCACGTCGCGATAGTAGAGTTCCACCTGCCCGTCCTGATCGACTGTGTAGATACCGCTATGAGCCGTAGCCACATAGAGCAGGCCGTCCGGGCCGAAGGTGAGGCTGGTTAATTGGGCGGCCCGGTCCGGATAGTCGGCGTTGGGGATATAGGCCAGGTATTCGGCCGTAAATCCTTCGGGAACACGGATACGCGCTTCCCAGGCAGCGGCGTCCTCATTGCAGGGGAACCGATCGCTGCACTCGCTCTCGGCATAGGGCGCCTGTTCAATGTTCGTGACGTGCGGGGCCGGCGTGAGCCACTCGTCGGGCACCGGCGTGCTCGTTGGCGTCGCCGTGGCCGTTGCCGACGGTTCGGGCGTTGGCGTCAGCGTGTGCTCCGGATCCGGTGTATTGGTCACGGTCGGCATGGGTTCGGACGTGGGACTGGGTTTCGGCGTTTTCGTCGGCGCTGCAGTTGGTGGAGCGTCCGCATCGGCGACTGATTCGGCGTCCGCGGGTGTTTCTTGCGTTGCAGAGGAGCAGGCAGCGAAAACTAAAACAAACAGTACGAGCAGGGTTATTGAGATTATGTTTCTTTTCATCGTATTACTGTAGAGGCAGCCGGACTGTGGTAAGGGTCCAGTCACTCACGCATCGATCACGGGGGTCGGCGGATTCAAAAGCGATGGCGATTGCTTTGCTCTGGCAATTCTCAGCACGGTTACCAACTTAGTCTGTGCCAACAGCCGGCATCTATGATTATTGGTTGTTAAAGCTTAATGGGTGGCTTCCCGTTCCACCATCAACGTAACCGGGCCGTCGTTGAGAAGCTCGACGTCCATCTTGGCGCCGAAGACGCCCGTGGCGACATTGTATCCCATTCCGCGCAGTTGTTCGACAAAATAATCAACCAGAGGCTCCGCATGTTCGGGGCGCGCGGCGCCGGTGTAGGAGGGCCGCCGTCCTTTGCGCGCATCTCCATAGAGCGTGAACTGGGAGACAACGAGCAGTTCTCCGTCCACGTCGGCCAGCGAAGCATTCATTTTGCCACCGGCGTCGTCAAAGATGCGCAGACCGGCGACCTTGCGGGCCAGCCATTCGGCCTCGGTCTCGCCGTCGCTGTGCGTGACACCGAGCAGAACGACGAGGCCAGCGGCGATACGGCCAACTACCTTGTTGTCGACGGTGACGGAGGCGCGGGAGACACGCTGCAGGAGGGCGCGCATTTTTCGATAGTGTTAGCGAGTGGGATCGCGAACGCGATTACAAAATGCCGACCTGGCTGTGGTCGGCCAGGGTCAGCTTGAGTGCCTTGGGTTTGATCGGCGAGCGAGCAATGTTCACGTCACGGCCGATCAGGCTGTCCTGGATACGCGTGCCGATGTCTCTGATCTGGCTCTTCTCGAGGACGACGGAATGCTCGATCTCACTGTCTTCAATGACGACGCTGTGGCTGACGCTGGTGAAGGGTCCGATGTAGCTGTTAACGATGCGCGCATTTTCGCCAATGATGGAGGGCCCGCGTACGACGCTGTTGATGATTTCCGCACCGCGTTCGATCTTGACGCGGCGGCCGACTGTACTCTCACGATCGACGTAACCCTCAATGCCGTATTCAATTTCTTCCAACACCAGGTCGTTGGCTTCCAACAGGTCGCCCGGAGCGCCGGTGTCGATCCACCAGCCGTTGTGGACATAGGGGTGCACGGAATAGTCATGATCGACGAGCCACTGGATGGCATCCGTAATTTCCAGTTCGCCGCGCCAGGATGGCTTAATTTCGCGGACCGCATCAAAGATATGGTGGTCAAACATATAAATGCCGACAAGGGCCAGGTTGCTGGGCGGCACCTTCGGCTTTTCCACCAGACGCACAATACGGCCGTCTTCGCCAAGCTGGGCTACGCCGTACTGCTCAGGGTGCTCGATTTTGGTGAGAACGATCTGGCTGTTCCATTCACTGTCCGCGAATTGGGAGATCAAGGGGCTGATGCCGCCTTCGATGACGTTGTCGCCAAGAAACATGACGAAGCGATCGTCGCCGAGAAACGGCTCTGAAACCTTAACCGCGTGAGCCAGACCGAGCGGCTGATCCTGCTGGATATAAGTAATGTCGACATCCCAAAGACGGCCGTCGCCGACGGCATCCTTAATGCGCCGGGCCGTGCTGCCAACGACGATGCCAATTTCGTCAATGCCCGCGTCGCGGATCGCCTCAATGACTCGAAACAAAATCGGCTTGTTTGCCAGGGGAATTAGCTGCTTGGCATTGCTGTAGGTAAGCGGGTAGAGGCGCGAGCCGGTGCCACCACTGAGAATAAGTCCTTTCATCTGTTCTCCGTAAATCTTTGGGTCGTTGACCTAAATATCATCCATAATAATCGCTGACCATGCTGTCTTGCGAGGCGTTGGTCAGCGTGACGCCAACAATGCGCGCCCGGGCCTTTTCAAGCGTTTCTTTGGCCCGTTCCGCGTGCTCGCGGCGCGTTTTACCGGCGCTGATAACCAGCAGAACGCCGTCGACTTTGGCACTGAGAACAGCCGCGTCGGTCACAGCGATCGCCGGGGGTGAATCGAATATTACAAAATCAGCCAGCCCTACCAGCTCTTCGATCAAGGCATCTACGCGCTTGCTGCCCAGCATATCAGCCGGATTGGGCGGTTTGGGCCCGCTGGCCAGGAGGCGCAAGTTTTCCACGTCTGTTGCCTGCAGCGGCAGACCTTCGTAGTCACCGAGAATCACATTGGTCAGGCCCGGTTCCGACTCAAGATGAAACAAATCGTGCAGTGCCGGGCGGCGCAGGTCGCAGTCAACGAGGATGGTCGAACGGCCGCTCTGGGCCATGGTGACGGCGAGATTGGCGGCGACGGCACTCTTATCGTCGTCCGCCGCCGACGAGGTGACAACCAGGCTGCGGATAGGGTCATCCACGCTGTAGAAAGAGAGGTTGGTACGCAGCGTGCGGAAAGCCTCGCTGACGGGAGATCGGGGGTCAGTCAGGGTAATCAAGTCCATAAGTTTGTCGCCTGAAAACCTCAGAGGTTCCAGGGCTTTTCGAAGACCATCAATGTCGCTGAAAAACCTCAGAGGTTTTAGATTCGTTCGTATGCTATTTTCCCGCATATGGCCAGCTGCGGCTACTGCTGCGGTATGCTGCCGATGACGGGTATTTCCAGATAGCGCTCAACATCTTCGCTGCGCTGCAAAACGCCTGACTCAAGCCACTCAAGGACGAAAATCAGGATGACGCCCATCAACGCCCCGAATACGAAGGCGGCCAGGGTGTTGATGCGCGTATTCGGCCGGTCGAGCGCCACCTGCGGATCGTCACGAAACTCGATGGTGATGCGGTCTTCCTGCCGGTTTTTGTCGTTCTCCTGCTGCTGCCACTGGATCAACTGGTTGCCCCAGGTTCGAGCAATATCGTTGGCCAGGTCGGGATCGGTATTCTCGACGGCCAGGGAGACCATAAAACTGAAGTTGTCGGATGCCACTTCGACGTCGCCAAGCAGTTCCTGTGCGGTCATGTCAAGCTGAAGTTCATCGATAACGGCCTGAGCGCGGTAGCTGCTGTAGAGCCATGCTTCGTAGGTCTTCAGCAGCTCTTTTGCGGCCTGCGATTGGCCGAAGTCGGTCCGCGACGGCCGTACCAGCAAGTTCAACGTTGATTTATACACATTGGTCTGCATCTTGCTGAAGCCGAACGCGGCCAGCGCGGTGAGCACGGCCAGGAGCAGAATGATCCAGCCCCGGCGGCGTAAGATGCGTAGGTAGTCACTTAGTTGCACAATTTTGTCCCAGGTTGGCGGTGTCCAGTAATCAGTGAACAGTGATCAGTGAACAGCCAATAATTAGTGTTTTGGTATTTCTCCTAATATGGCCAGGCCGAGTTCCTGCAGTTCCTCACGGGTGCGGATGGTGGGATCGAGGTATTCGACGAGGAGCGCTAAGGCGACACCAGCGGCCAGGGCCAGCGCCACACGCAGTGGTAATTCCAGCCGGCTGCGAATCCCGGCAGGCGCCTGGCTGACAACGGGTTGGTCGAGCTGCGTGAGTATGGCGTTTTCTCCGCCCAACTGGGGCAGCGCCTGCGCATTTTGTGTCGTCAGCACGGTGATGACGCCCTCGATCATGGCCGCCAGTTCCTGCGTGCTGCTGCCTGAAAGGGATACCGTGAGCATACTGCGCGCGTTATCGGCCACCAGGCCGGCGTGGATCGCCTGGGGAGGTATATTGTGCCCCTGCCCGGCGAGATATTGGCTGACGGCCGTGGCAAATTCGCCGCCGCGCACCCAATCCGTCAGGCCGTTGACGATATATTCCGACGTCAACCAATTATAGTAACGCTCTTCGTCTTCCTGACCAGTTGCCGGAGCCGGATCCTGGCCAACAATGAAACGCACGCCTGTGGTATATGATGGCGCGGGCTGCCGGTAGGTGAGCAGACCAATGGCCAATACGATGGCGGAAGGGATCAAGACCAGAAGCCAGCGTCGTTTAAGTACCTGCCAATATTTGCGTAGTTCCATACCAGTCAGTCAGCTGCTCAGTTTGCCAGTGTGTTAGATGCGTGTTTTTCAGGCGGGCCGGATTGCATCTCTCTCTTTCTCTGTTCCAGTTTTACTTCTATAAATCGCAGCATTTTACGTTTGAACTGAGCCGTGTCAAAGTTCGCTGCGAAAGCGCTAATAGCCCAGGGGTCAAACGATTGCTCATCAAACTGCTCTACGGCCTCGATAATCGACTCTGCGGTCTGCATATCAAACAAGGCGCCGGTCTGGCCGGGAATGACGGTCTCCAGCGCGCCGCCGGCGGCGTAGGCGATGACGGGCCTGCCCGCGGCCATCGCCTGGATAGGCGATATGCCAAAATCTTCTTCGCCCGGCCACATAAAAGCGCGGCAGCGGGCCATCAGGTCCGGCAGGTCTTCGTCGGGAACACGGCCGAGAAATTCAATGGTCGGCCCGGCCATTGCTTCCAACCGCTCGCGGTCTCGCCCGCTGCCGGCAATGACCAGTGGCTTGTTCATCTTGTTAAAGGCTTCGATGAGGACATCGATGCGCCTGTAGGGAACCAGACGGCCGACAATCAAAAAATAATTATCGCTGCTTCCTTGCGGGGCAAAGCGGCTGGTATCGACCGGCGGGTAAATAATAGTTGAATCGCGCCGGTATATCTTGGCGATTCGCTGACGGATAGTTTGTGATATGGCAATGAAATGATCTACGCGGTCGGCCGCCAGGCGGTCCCATTGGCGCAAATTGACCAGAAAGGGAGGCATGATCGCCCGCTGCAGGCTGTTTAGATTTTCCTGCTCCGCGTATTGGTGATAGCGCCAGACGTAGCGCGTAGGGGTCAGGCAGTAGCAGATATGCAGTGTCTCCGGACCGGTGATGACGCCGTGGCAGAAACCGCTCTTGTTGCTGAGAACCAGGTCATAGTCGCTGAAGTCAAATTGTTCAAAAGCCATGGGGTAAAGCGGGAAATAGAGCTGCTGCCTCTTCTGGGCCAGGGGGAGGCGGTTGATGAAACTGGTTCGTATGTCCCACTGGCGCCAGTGCTGCGGCATCTTATCACGCCAGTAGAGAGATGTGTATATGGGCGCGCCGGGATACATCTCCAGCAGCGTCTCCAAGACATCCTCCGCACCGCCAATCTGGTTGAGCCAGTCGTGAACGATCGCCGTTCTCATGTCAGTAAACAAGGATCCCAGCTCCCGTTCCCGCCGGTTAATCGTCCAGACCAAGACGCTCCATGCGCGCCGCAAGCTGGCCTTCAACTTCCAGGCTGTGCATGGCATCGTCGAGCTGGCGGTCAAGGCTGCTGGACTGCACTTCCCAGGCAGCATCGGCGTGGTCGAGGCGGCGGCGGATATTTTCGGCCGCCTGGGCGACCTCGTAATCCCCTTCACCCATCAGCGAATCGAGCGAGCGCATTGCCTTTGCCGAGGTTTCCTTGGCTCGTGCCAACTGCAGGAGAAAGCCCAATTCTTCCCGCTCCTGCCGGGCGATTGCCAGGCGACCCTCCAGCTTGACGCGCACGTCGTCGAGGCGCTCCGCGGCCGCAACCTGCCGTTCAAGGGAAGCATCATAGGTTTCAATCAGCTCCAGGGCGCTGTTAAGCTGCTTCTGAGTGACCATTGCCTCGGTGCGTTTGCCCTGAACCAGAAACTGGTCAATGGCCAGATCATATTTCGCCGCTTTATCGGCGAGTTCTTCGCGGCGGCGGCGGGAGGCCTTGACCTGGGCAAAGAGCGGGGCGATGGTCGCCTTAAACTCCTCAACCTCATTTTCCGCCTCACGAATATATTGATCATAGACAGCCAGGTCGTTCCTCTGGATGGCATTGTCGGCCATCTCGTGCAGGCTGGCTTTGAGCAGAGTTCGTAACTTTTGAAGTAATGAGGCCATGGGCGCATTATACTTGAAAGGGGAGCAAAGGGGCACAGGTAGCAGGATGCGGCTTTCTACCGAAGCACTCTCTTGAAAGAGACGTTAAAAAACGGCCGTCCCCAGGGGAGTTACCCCACAAGGGACGGCCGTCTACGCTTCTCTGGGTCCTGGAGATTGGAGGCTTTATTTATAAAGCCTTTCCAGAGATAAGCATCAAATTAATCGGCCGATCAGGCATCCTTGATGACGATTTCTTCTTCGTCAAAGGCATTCGCCTTGGCCGAGACTGGCGACCCTTCTACCGGCATGATGATGGCCATGACGAAATAGATGATCAAACCCCAGCCATGTAAAAGCGTCAAGAGGACAAAGGCGATGCGCACGATGGCCGGATCAATAGCCAGATATTGGGCAATGCCGCCGGCCACACCAAGTAACATCTTGTCATCTTGTGTTCGTACCAATCTTTTCTCACTCATCGTATAAACCTCCAAAGTTTTATTGCTGTTTGAATTTATGTTTCTACCAGACTTTACGAGGGTCTTAATTGAAAGTTGCAGACTCCGCGACTAAGACATGGATTATTCAGGAACTCTTATTAAGTGGATCGCCCGGGGTATTATTCTCCTTACCACCAAAACGGCCGCGAAATAGAACGAGCACACCGGCAATGATGAGCAGGACAGGCCAATATTGGCCGAACGCGCCAAAAAAGCCGCCGAACACCAGGAAAAGGGCCAGGCTGACCATTAACAAGCGGAATCCACGTCGAACCTGGTCGCGCTGGCTGCGATCGAGGAGTCCCATAAGCATAACGCCTATTCCGGCAAATCCAGGGATTAATGCCCATGCATAGGCCCATGATTCCCAATTCCCGCTCACGTTCTGGTAGTAGAGCAGCAGGCCAAGACCGCCGACGATCGAGCCGGGAACCGCCAGCGGCGGCGAACCAAAGACAGCGCCAACCAGAAACAGAGCGCCGATGCCGACCATTAGCAATGGCCATTGGCCGGCGAGATCAAAACGAGCCGCCACCTCTGGAAATGCCTGTAACAATAGAAAAAGAAGACCGGCGAGGATCAGGGCCGCACCGATAACAATTGAACTCTGCTTCTGCATAAGAAACCTCCGCACCCGGCTAACGCCAGAGAAAATTGCAGTTTACTTCTCTATACGCATAGGAGAAGATATCGTCGCGGAAATTAGTCTTCAGTGGTCGCTGCGTTCAGTTTTCGGTTCTGACAGCTATGTCATTCTCGCCAATATAGTTCATCCAGACCCTGCCCAGGCCCGTCAGTTGGCCACTTTCTTCATCCCACAAGTTGCCAGTTGAATAAATATCCGGGTCATTTACACTGTACCAGAACCACCACTGCACGAGGCGATCGCCATCCGGCGCATAACCTTCTTCACCCGTCATTTCACGGAAGAGATCAAATGTAGCGGTCAGGAACGCGGCAACATCTTCGGGCGGAAAACCGTAATCCTCAGGCATCAAAATGCCGTATTCGGAGATGACGAGCGGCTTATCCCCATAGCCACGATCGGCCATCCAGCGGCGAAAATCGCGCAGATTGCCGGCGATGATATCGATGTTGTCGTGATCTTCGATTTCATAGAGAACGCCTTCCTGGCCTTCCATGCCGGGCGGGATGCCCACGCCCCAGCTATCTGCCTCTTCACGAAGGGTAAAGGCATGCACATTCCAGATATCGATGGGCATTGGTTCGCCGTACCGCTCCTGATAAGTGTCGAGAACGATATCGAGATAGGCACGGCGCAGGGGTGTCGGTTGGGAGACACCGCCAATGGCGACCAGGGCGCTCGGGTCGTGTTCCTTTATGAAAGTATAGACTTCGTGATAAATTTCCGCGTAGCGCTCGGGGGTTACATTATCCTGCCAGACGACATCCGGCTCGTTGCCAACCAACCATTTTGAACCCGGATTAGCGGCAAGCGCTTCGGCCAGGGTGTCCCAATTGACCCGGCGGATGCCCTCCTGGTCGATGCGCACCATCTGCCAATAGTCGGTCGGAATAGACGGCGGCGTCACGCTGACATTCCAGTTTTGCGTGGAACCAAACGGTAAGCCAAGGGCATAGGCTGCTTCAGCATCGGCCATCTGGCGGGCAATAGCGACGCCAAAGCGGGCAAGTTCGGAGTCAACGATTGGCACGGCCGTCGCCTCTACCGCAACTTCCTGCGCCGGCTCCTCCGTTACCACAGGCGGCACGGTCGTGGGAGATGCTGTCATGGTCGCCGAGGGCACGGCTGTCTCCCGCGGTACCGGGTCTGCGTCCTCAACAGAAGCCGGTGTACGGGTGGGAACGATTGGCTCCGACGTTGGCGTGACACGGTCCGGCGCGAAGCCTATTTCAAGGAGATCGTCGCTGCCGGCTACAAATAGCACTGCTATTGTCAGCAGGAGCAGCAGTCCTACGGCAGCAATTACCCAGCGGCGGCGATTATTTTCCAATCCTGCTCCTTTCTGAAATAGAGGCCACGTGCATGTTCAAAACAATCCCTCGCCTGATCATATCAGCAGCGCGAACCATGCACGATTATGATCCGGTTTCGGCCCCTGGCGTGACTATATCCGGCGTCACGGCATCAGGCGTAATCGCATCCGGCGCGGCTGCTTCCGGGGTTAATGCATCCGGCGGTATTGCGTCTGGTGTGGCTGATTCCGATGGGATCGTGTCTGGCGCGGCTGATTCCGGCGTCACGGCATCCGGGGTAATGGTGT
>JBJYWZ010000056.1:0-4747 GCA_046259725.1 Promineifilaceae bacterium (SeqCode)
ACAGGTATTATCAGGGTGTTTACCGCTACTTTTCCTTTCGAATGCCCGATCCTCAGACCGCGGAGGACCTGACCAGTGAGGTCTTTTTACGCTTCCTCAAGGCTATACGCGATAAACATGCGCCGCCGAACACGATCCAGGGCTGGCTCTTTGGCGCAGCCAGAAACGTGGCCAGAGAGTATTACCGCCACAGTAAAAAGACGGAACTGGTGCCGCTAACAGACCACATACCGGCCGGGGGAAATTCCCCTGAGCAGACGCTTTCAAAACGGTTAGATATACAGGCATTGGCTGCAGCCGTGGCGCAGTTGACCGATGATCAGAAGCATGTCCTGGCCCTTCGTTTCGGATACGGAATGCCAATTCGGGAGGTGGCCGGGCTGATTAATAAGAGCGAGGCCGCCGTAAAAATGCTGCAAGCGCGGGCCATCATGGCCCTCACCAGACAAATGGACCCTCAAACATGAACCGGCAGCTTGAAGATACCTTAGTAGAAGCCCTGGATCTCCTGGAACAGGGGATGCCGCTCACAAGGATATTGGCCAGATATCCGGACATGGCCGAAGAGCTGCGGCCATACCTGATGACGGCCGTTAATCTCGAACGCCTGGCTGCGCCCTCCCCATCCGCGGCGCAGGAGGCATCCAGGCGCGACTTTCTGGCTTATGCGTCCGCGCTGCAAGAAAGACCTCAAAAATCGCCCGCTCTTCGCCTGCGACAAATTCTCGTCTCCGGCCTGGCCGTGATGCTTCTTCTCATCCTGTCCGCTGCCGCGCTGGCTGCCGCGTCCACCAACGCCATTCCAGGAGACACGCTCTACGGCTCCAAGATACTCCTGGAAAATGTGCGCCTGAACTATTCCGCGAATCCAACAGCGGCGCAAGGCATGCTTGAAGAGTTTCGCCAGGAACGAATCGACGAAGTTTTGGCTCTCTTATCCTTAGGCCGCACGCAAACAGTCACTTTCAGCGGCACAGTCGAGGAGATCAAAGACGGTGTTTGGGTTGTCGAAGGCATTCCCGTTACCATCACTCCCTCGACCATTATAGGTAACGAAGTGGGCGTTGGCTCCTTTATCCAGGTGACGGGCAGCACGGCCGCCGGGCTTCTCACGGCCGCTAAAATAGAAGTCTATACCGGCCCTCTGCCCGACCCCGATCTCGTTGATCCGCTTCCGGCAGTGAAGCCGTCGGTTACGCCGGCACCAACAGTTGAGCCCGTCAATACCCCTGAGCGGCCGGATACGCTCCTGCCGGATAATGGACCTGAAACAAATACACCCATGCCCCTGCCCACAGCCACAATCACGAACGCAGACGACCAGACCGGGGACGGCGGGGGAGATGAGAGCGGTCCGCAAGACCTTGAAAACGACCTCGCGGACGAAAATGAAGATGGCGGCGGTTCTGCTGAAAGCAGTGACCAGGACATCAGCCGGCCGGAGGATGGTGATCCCGCTGAGGACAGCGATGAGAAATCGAGCCCGGGTGAAAAAAGCAGCGAAGAGTCGACCGCTGAACCGGGTGATGAAGGCGGTGAGGATTAGCGATCAGGCCGGCGGCGTGGGCAGAGGCGGCAGCAGCTCGCGCACAAGCTGCCCCGGCAGGTCCGGAGCCAGGATCTGCACCAGCCCCGCGGTGATAACCAGCAGCCCGACCAGAATGCCGGCGATGCTGTAGAGCCGTCCCGGCAGCACGGCCAGCCGCGCCTGCAGCGTGGATTCTCTCGCCTGCAGGCCCAGCAATCGTACCAGGTAATAAAAGGAAAGGGCCGATCCGCCGAGCACAAGAATAACGCCCAGGCCATTGTGCGAACCGCTGAAACGGGCGGCGCTTTGTGGCGAGACCATCTGCACCAGGCCGAAAATGAAGACGCTCAGGCCGCCGGCTATCATCACCACGCTCCACAGGCGTATGGCCATCCCCAGTTTGCTGTCCGTCGTGTCACGCTCCGGATCGAAGACGAAACGGCCGTCTATTGCACCGGGCAGAAAAAGGATGGCCAGGCCCAGGCCCGCCGCGGCGATGCCGAGCGCTTTGCGCCAGGGAATATCCTCCGAGAGCCCGAACAGGAGTAGGCCTCCCACAAAAGAAATGGCGCCCCCGCGGTTCATCACCTTGAACCAGCGGTCATTCAGGTCCATGCTTTAATCGCTCGTTCAGCCGGCGCGGGCGCGGGCTGAACCCAATACGGGCCGCGGATCACACGATCCGCGGCCCGCAAAAGGACACTGATAAGCAGAGGATCAGCCCCCGCTGTCGTGCGTGATCGCGCGCAGGGCGTTCACCTGTCCGTGGCCGTAAAAGCTGTTATACCCGTCGCCCCCCTGGCAGGTGGCCAGGTAATTATAAGGCGGTCCCGGGTTAAATGGGTTGGGTGGGCAGGGAATGGGATCGGCCGTCTGGTTCAGGAAGGCCGCCACCTTACCCTGCGGCATCTCGCCGAACTGGCTGACCACCAGCGCGGCCACGCCCGCGACATGCGGCGAGGCCATCGACGTTCCTTGCAGATAAGCATAGCGGTTGCCCGGGTAGGTCGAGAGCACCGTGCCCCGCGTTGCCGCGGCCGTGCGCTGGAAGCGAGAATCCCCGCCCGGCGCGACCAGCTCCACAACGCCGACGCCGTAGCTGGAGTAGTACGATTTCTGCATCAGGTTGCCATTCGCGGTCACCGTTACCACGCCCGGGATCTCCGCTGGAATCACCCCGCAGGCGTTTGTAATCTCCCGCGTCAGCGGCGTCCCGTTATCCGGGCTGATCGTGTCCACGGTGGGGTGCGCCAGGTCGTCATTCTGGTTGCCCGCCGAGGCCACCACGGTCACGCCCTGGGACATGGCATAGCGAATTGCTCGCCGCAGCCCTTCCCAGATAGCTCTTTGCTCGGCATCATTGCGGCAGTTAAACAGCCAGGGATCCACGAAATAGCTGTTATTGGTCACGTCGACATCATGCGTGGCCGCCCACATAAATGCGCAGACCACGTATTCGGGGTAGAGGTAGCCGTCCGCATCAACCGCTTTAATGGCCGCGATCTTCACGTTAGGCGCCACGCCCACGATGCCGATGCCATTCGCCGCCGCGGCGATGGTGCCCGCCGTGTGCGTGCCATGACCGGATTGATCGGACCAGGCGGCCGGGTCCTGGTTGGGGACGCCGCCCAGGCAGGAGACACTGTTGGCGAAATCAATATTAGCCGCCAGATCAGGATGGTTCCAGTCCACACCGGAGTCGATATCCCCGACCAGCACCTCCGGGCTGCCGCCCGTAATCGCGTGCGCCTGGGGCGAAGAAATCTGGACCATGTCCCACTGCAAGTTGGAAAGCGGGTCCGTATCTGCGACAGGGTAGTTGGGTAGATCGCCAGGCGGCGGGCCGGACGCGTCGAAAATTTCAACGACTTCATCGCTCTGCTGCACCCCCAAATTAGCGGTTGAGGAAACGCCCTGGATACGATTGTCGGCCATCATTGCCGCCTGGAAACTCGCGCTGTCTGATTGGGCCACGGCCACGCCGATTTGATCGTAAGCGTAGGTCAGGCGACCGCCCGCCGCCTCGATTATCGCCGCCGCGTCCGCGGGAACCTTATGCTGCTTATAAACGACAAGGTAAGTTTGAGCTGCACTCTCCTCAGCCATTGCCGCCCGCGGGAGGGCAATCGCCAGCCCGCCCACAAAAGTAACCATCAACAGCACCAACACAAACGAAATTCTTCTATTCATGATGTTCTCCTTTAACCATCATGGAGCGCCGCCATCCTGGCGGCTTCACTATTAAGTTAATCTTTTTCAACATCAAAGAAAGAACTCGCAGCGCCATCCCCACGGCGCCTCTCCTGTATACGGACCATGGAAAGGATAACCCTTTTTTGCTAACATCCTCCTTTTCTACCTACAAAAGCCAACAAAAAGAGATAACCGCGCAGCATACCATAATAAAGTATAACCGCCAAGAAATGCACGCTGCCTGTTGTGGGGCTGCTCAAGTTACTCAAGATGATGGGCCGCCGCGCGTTCAGCAGGCGCTCCGCCAGTACTCCCCAATCCTCATTCTTCCCCTTCCTCCAACACGCTCGCTGTCTCCAGCAGCTCCACCAATCGCTTCGTAAAGCGCGCGGCCGGCGCGCCGTCCACGATGTCATGGTCGAAAGAGACCGTCAGCTGCAAATAGTCGCGCACCGCCACCCGGCCCTCGTGCACCCCCGGTTTCTGCACAATTCCCCCCACCGTCAGCCCCATTGTATGCGTCGGCAGGAAAGCGATGCCCCAACCCCCGCCGCTGCCGAACATGCCCACCGCGGTTACTGTCACGGTCCCCTCCAGCTCCTTGAACCGCTGCGGGCTCTTTTTCACCGCCCAGAAAAAAAGCATGCGCACAAAACGGGGCAGGCGCGGCGCCAGCGCCACGAGCCTGTTCTGCTGCGCGCTGCTCGCGGGGCGCGCCTGGATCGCGCGGATCTCTGCGCTGATATCAGCCGCCGGTCGCCGGTTCGCCCCGCGGATGATGTGTGGGATCGCCGCCCCCCCTGGACGCGGCTCGATCAACGTCACCACATCCACGTCGCGAAAAACAACCAGCCGCCCGCGCCAATCCCGGTACGCCTGCACGCGCGGATTTTCGGCGATCGCCCGTCCCAGGCTGGCCACGACAAAAGCCGTAAAGGAAAGCTTTTTCCCGTCCTTCGCCTGATCGCGCAGCATTTCCCGCGCCCGCGTTACATCCACTTCCACCAGCCCGTAAATAATATGCCG
>JBJYWZ010000057.1:0-20504 GCA_046259725.1 Promineifilaceae bacterium (SeqCode)
TGCGCCGTTTCGGTGGTGAGCGGCTGAAGGGCTTTATGTCCCGAACCAGCATTCCAGATGACATGCCCATCGAGAATGGCATGCTCGACCGCATCATCGAGAATTCGCAGGAGCGCATCGAAGGATACAACTTTGATATCCGTAAGAATGTCGTTGAATATGACGACGTGATGAGCAAACAGCGCCAGGCTATCTATGGCGATAGGCGAAAGATATTACTCGGCGAGGAAACGCACCTGGACGAAAGGATTTCTGATGCTTTCGACGTGGCGATTAATGATCTTGTGAATCATTATGTCATCGATTACCCGGGTTATATGCAATCCGAAATTGAACGGGTCATTTCGGATTTCAGCACCGATGCGACGGACACGATCAATGTGACCGGTGTCATACGTTATTTCCGCGGGCTGTTGCCCGGCATCGTTTCCATTGACCGTGAAGAGCTGGAGGACCTATCAGCGGACCAGTTGACTGATCGCTTGATGATCCTGGTACATGAAAACGAGGAGCAGGGCGAGAATCTTTACCAGCTCCTGCAGGCCATGGGTCGCTTTCTACCTATTCTGCCGACGATCCCCAATCTGACAGGCCTGGCCAGGCTACGTACAGGGCAGCTTCCGGCGCGTGATCGAGTGAAAAAAGATTACATCGTCCTGGTTGATAATCTCTATAATGATTTTCTTGCTCAGCAGATTCCGACCGAAGAACGGGAGGAAATCTGGCTCAGAGCCACGGAAGAAATCGAGGGCGCATTCGACGATTTCAGAACGGATAATCTCACCGTTATGACCGCCGGTTCGCGGCAGGCTGTGTTTCGTGCCCGTGTGGAAACAGCGCTGCGCAATTTGCTGCTCGAAAGTCTATCAACTTTGGATGGGGAGCAGTTGATAGAGGCGCTGGGCAACTACGTAACCAGCCAGCAGGAAAAGTGGAAAGAGAGAATCGGCGTTGATGAGTATAGTAATTTCCAGCGCCAGCTCCTGTTGTCGGCAATTGACAACGAATGGCGTGACTACCTGACCGCCATGGATGACCTGCGCCGTGAGATCGGCCTGGCCGCACTTGGCCAGCGTGATCCCAAGGTCGAATATAAGAAACGATCCTACACCATGTTCACGAACATGCGTGAAAATATCCAGAAAGATATTGCCGATCGCTTCTTCCGCCAGGTTGCCAATCATATGGCTTTTGTCGAATCTCAAGAGGCGGCGGTCAACTATAAGCTGCAGGCTCAAAACGCAGGCTATCGCGTGGTGACACACGGGTCTGGAAAAGGAACAGGCGTCGAACGGGTTGCGGCGAAAGTCGGCCGGAATGATCCCTGTCCCTGCGGCAGCGGCAAGAAATACAAACAGTGCCACGGCCGTCCCGATAAGGGCGGTACAGACGGAAATGGCGCGACTGCGCGGGCTGCGCGTAAAACCGGACGTAAAAAGAAAAAGCGCAGGCGTTAATCTGCACTTTGTAAAGAGACGGAGGGATGAGGTTTGTTGATCTCTACGCTCGTTATGTCTGGCAGTTCGGGCAAAAATGGGTGCTCCGCCCGCCCAGCACGATACGTTCTATCGGCACACCGCAGTAGAAGCAGGGTTCGCCTGTTCGGCGGAACACACGGACGTCGTCCTGCATCTCCCCTTTCTCCCCACTGGGTTTCAGGTAAGTGCTGATCGATGCCCCCTCGCGTTCGATGCCCAGGCGCAGTACGTGTTGGATCCCCTCATGAAGCCGGGCTAGATCCTCTCCGTCAAGCGAATCAGTCCGTCGCTGCGGGTTCAGCGCGGCATAGAAAAGGGCTTCATCGGCATAAATGTTGCCGATGCCGGCGATCTTCGATTGATCGAGCAGAAACGGTTTTAAGATACGCCTGCTTCCCTGCATTATTTCGCGCAGTGTTTCCACCGTAAAGTCACCTTCGAGCGGCTCAGGTCCAAGTTTGCCCAGTACCTCTTGCGCATCCGAGACCAGGTAGACACGGCCGAACTTTCTGATATCACGAAAGCGCATTTCTCTGCCGTTATCCAGCTCAAATACGGTGTGCGTATGCTTGTCATCCGAGGCGCCGCCCTCGACGACAGCCAGATGGCCCGACATTCTGAGGTGAATGATCATCGTGTCACCGTTGTCCAGCGGAAACAGGATGAACTTTCCGCGCCTGGAAACGTCCGCGATAGCCCTTCCACTGATGCGCGCGGCGAATTCGGGAAGTGCCGGGCGGTCGATGTGGCGCGGCCATGTATTGCGAACGGCCGTGATCGTACGTCCCTTCACCTGCGGTCTCAGCCCCCTTACCACGGTTTCAACTTCCGGCAGTTCTGGCATTACAGTTCGTCTGGTAGACTAAATCTTGAACTCCCCGCTGTCATAAAACAGGTTGCCGTCGATTAGGATTTCGCCGCCATCACGCATATCGCAAATCATATCCCAGTGGATGGCCGAGACATTCTTGCTGCCCGTTTCCGGATAGCCACGGCCGAGCGCCATGTGAATGGTCCCGGCGATCTTCTCGTCGTAAAGGATCGATTTCGTGAAACGTTGGATGCCTTTATTGGTGCCGATGGCAAACTCACCCAGGTAACTTGCGCCGGGATCGGTGGCCAACATTTGCTGCAGAAACGGCTCGTTCTTTTCGGCCGTTGCCTCAATAACTTTCCCATCTTCAAAGACAAGCTTGACTCCGGAGACTTCACGGCCGCCCACGATAGCGGGATAAGAAAACTTCACCCAACCATTGACCGAATCTTCCACCGGGCCGGTATAGATTTCCCCTGAGGGCATATTCTTATGCCCGTCTGAGTTGACAAAGGAGCGATCTTTTATTGAAAGCTGCAGGTCCACATTGGGGCCTTTTGCGACGATCCTCTCCTTTCCAACCAACCAGTCGACAAGCACCTGTTGTTGTTTGCTGACCGCTTTCCATTCGGCAATGGGATCGGGTTGATCGGCGTGGCACGCCCCATAAACAAAATCCTCGAAATCGGCCAGTGACATGTCTGCTTCCTGGGCATGCGCAGCGGTGGGATACATGGTTGACACCCAGCGCAGCGATCCTTCGGCCGCTCGCTGCATATAAAGGGCCATCATTTCCCGATTGGCCGCCTGTACCAGCGATACCTTTGCCGGATCGACAGCGGACAAAGACCGTGTATTAAACGCGCCGCGCGCGTTGATGATGCAGTCATAGGTTTCAAGAATCTGTTTATATGTTTCGGGCGTATATTGGAGCTGCTCATCGCTGGCTTCTTCGAAGAAAATTTCATCCAGAGCTTCATCATCATATTGGACTAATGGATGGCCCCCGGCCCGGACGATCTGGCGGTAGGTTTCCCTAACCAATGGTAGGGCCGCCAGTGACCCTCTCAAAAAGACCTTGTCTCCAGGCTGAACCGCCACACAATAGTTCACCAGAGTCTCTGCTAATTTTGTCGTACGTGGATCATTCATTCCTTTCTTCCTTCCCCGTGTATCCTCAAAGAAAAAATACCTCTATTTTCCTTCTTTTGTGATGCCTATCTCTAGTTGCCGGAAGGTTGCGGTCAAAAGGAAACTTGTAAAGCTCGTTACCGCGATCAGTCGAAGTAGAAATAGGTTTCATGCACTAGAAACATCTGATTATAACAAGAAACCCGGCAAGCCGTCACCCGTTCTAAATTACCCTAATGCTTCAACAGGATAGATGATCGCTTGAAACGCAAAAGAAGATAGCAGAACGATCTGTTTTTGCTGCGCGACTTTATACTTATTCGTCTGGACTGCAGCCTGCTCTAAGAGCAGAAATCAGTTGACCTGACAAACGCGATTGGCATACAATCATTCTCGCCATGTATCCTGAGGATCGTGTCCTGGTTGCTTATGTGCCCGAGCCGGCGGACTTTGCCCGTATTGAGCAAGATGGTTGGTATCGTATTCCGGTCCGCTGTGCGCCGAAGGGCCTGCACGCGGAATACATCGCATTCTATTTCGGTAACAGATTTGGTGATGAAAAGTGGGCCATCCACTATTACGCGGCGAATATGGGCCACGAGTTAACCACGCGTCTTTCCTTGATCCCTTCAGAACCCGAGCACGAACGCGCCGGCGATCTTTACTATAAGGTGCAGCTGGGTCCCCTTATCCGGCGCCAGGATCCGATTGTAAGCCTCCGCTGGCGCAGGGTCACATTTATCCATACCACCTGGGATCGATTTCAAGATGCGGCGGAGATCAATGATCTCTTTGTGCAGGGAGATCCCTATGTCGATCGCATATACGCCACTTTAAAGGAACGGGGTATTCAAGCCGAACGAAACTACGGCGTAAACGAGCCGCAGGCATCTTACATATTACCTCTCGTCGTTCCCTGCCACGGAGGTCTGGTGGAGGTGCCGCCGGATCGTTTGCCGCGGGATGCTGCCGGCGTCGACGAACTTGTGGACAAAATCGTTAATGAGACTATGGAACGGGGAGGCGTCTTATAGAGCGATGGCTGTGCCATCTTCTCTCTGCAGCAGTCAATGATGACGATCATAGAAAATACCGCAACCCTCATTTACAATCCGCTGGCTGGTCCGGCCGATTTGGCCAACACCATGGAGCGCATTGCCCAGCGCTGGCGCGCTGTGGGTTGGGAAATCGACATCAGATCAACAAAAGCTGCCGGGCATGCGGTGCAGCTTGCTGCCGATGCTGTCGATCGCGGCCGGCAGCTCGTCCTTGCCGCGGGAGGGGATGGCACATTGGGCGAGGTTGTCAATGGGCTTGCCGGTTCTCAGACCATGATGGGTGTGCTGCCGGCGGGCACCGCCAATTCATTTGCCCGTGAGCTCAAGCTTCCCTTGCCTGGTCTTTTGCATGAGAATAACCTTCTCACCGCCAGCGACGCGCTCATGGCCGGCTATGTTCAAACTGTTGACCTGGGTTACACGGCATCTCCCGAAAATGCGGGAGGGCGATACTGGATATTATGGACGGGAACAGGCGCGGACTCATATCTGGTGAACGAACTCGAACCGCGTCCCAAATGGTCCAAGCGCATCGGCTGGCCCAGTTATGTCGTGCAGGGAATTCCCACCCTGCCCAAATTTTCGCACATTCACGCGCGGGTAGAAGTGGACGGCCACCATTTTGAAGATGACTATATTCTCGTTTTGATCAGTAACTGCCAGAGATACGCCGGTGGCTTTGTCACACTAAGCCCCGACGCGAAAGTCGACGATGGCTTGCTGGAAGTATGGCTGTTTGGCGGGCGGGGCCTGTTGACCATGTCCCGCCACGCAATCCGGACGCTGCAAGGCCAGGCTTCTAAAGAACCCGACGCCCTACTGCTCAGGGGGAAAGAAATCACCATACAAACGGACCCGCTGATGCCGGCGCAAACAGATGGGGAGCCGGCCGGCGAAACGCCGCTGTATTGTCGCATAGTGCCCGCCAGTCTCAAGCTGCTTACTCCCCGGTCTGCCCCACGTTCATTGTTCACAATTCAAGGGCCAAAACTGTTGAATTCTGGGTAGGAGCCTGAGTGTACGAAGGGGGCTTTTGCTGGGTTGCAGCCAACGTTTGAGCTTGCAATCTCTCTAATATTACGTAAACTTAACCACAAGATGGACAGAATTGATTTTCGCTCCGATACCGTTTCCTGGCCGACACCCGCCATGCGTGAGGCGATGGCTGTCGCGCCGGTTGGCGACGACGTTTATGGCGAGGATCCGACTGTCAATGAATTGGAAGCGCTCGCCGCTCAGATGACCGGAAAAGAGGCGGGATTATTCGTTTCCAGCGGTACGATGGGTAACCTCGTCGGCATTCTCACCCATGCCACGCGTGGAGAGGAAATCATCGTCGGCCGTGATTCCCACGTGATGCTCTGGGAGGCCGGAAGCGTCGCGGCCCTGGGTGGCGTCGTTCCGCTGGCCCTGCCCACCGACCGCTACGGCCGTATGTCGCTCGATGCCGTCGAATCGGCCGTGCGCTACGACGACGTTCACCTGCCGCGAACACGCTTGATTCATGTTGAAAACAGTTACGGCAGCAAGGCCGGCTATCCCATCGCGCCTGATTATTTCGCCGGCATATGGGAAATAGCGCAGCGCCACAATCTCAATGTCCACCTCGATGGTGCGCGGCTGTTTAATGCCGCCGCTGCGCTGAACCTGGACGCGCCGGACATTGCACGCTATGTCGACTCCGTCACCTTTTGCCTCAGCAAAGGGCTGTGCGCGCCGGTGGGATCCGTGCTCTGCGGCACGGCCGACTTTATTCATCGCGCCAGGCGAATGCGTAAGGCGGTTGGTGGCGGCATGCGCCAGGCCGGCATACTCGCCGCAGCGGGCATCGTCGCTCTCGAAGAGATGGTCGGCCGTCTAGACATCGATCACCGAAACGCTTGCCTTTTGGCTGAAGGTCTATCGCAAATACGGGGCATAGAAGTAGACATGGAGATGGTCAGAACCAACATGGTTTTCTTCAGCCTGGCTGATGAGGTACCGCTCGATGCCCATGAAATAGCACGCAGGATGCGTGACGAAGCAAACATTTGGGTTGGGGACAGGGACGCGCGCAGTTTCCGCGCCGTCACACATTACTGGATCAAAAAATCAGATGTAGAGGTATTCCTTGATGTACTGGGCAGTGTAATGATGGGCTAGACAGGAGATTCAGGGAATATGACCAGCCTTATCGGGCAAACCATTAACGATCGCTACCGTCTCGACGCTCTGCTTGGAGATGGCGGCATGGGAACAGTCTACCGCGCCTTTGATCGCAATCTGGATCGCCAGGTCGCGATCAAGCTCATGCACAGCCATTTCGCGCGCCAGCCCGAATTCCGCAAGCGCCTCATCCAGGAAGCGCAAACCGCGGCTAAACTCGATCATCCCTCCATCGTCCGCATTTACGACTTTGGCGAGTCGGATCTGGGTCTCTTTATTACCATGGAATATGTCGATGGCGGCAGCCTGCGCGAGCATTTGCAGCGCCTGCAGACCATGGGCAAGTTTCTGCCCTTTTCGCAAAGCATGCAGATCGGCATCCAGATCGCCGAAGCCCTCGATTACGCTCATCGGCGCGGCGTCATCCATCGCGATGTTAAGCCCGGCAATATTATACTGAAGCGGCTGAGCCACCCTGATGAGCCGGGCGAGCAGCCTTTCCGCGCCGTGCTGACCGATTTTGGTCTGGTAAAGCTGCAAGAAGGTATCCCCATGACCCAGAGTGGCGCCACTGTAGGCACGCCTGCCTACATGTCGCCTGAGCAGTGCGAGGGCATGGAGTTGGACGGCCGTTCCGATCTTTACTCCCTGGGCGTCGTTCTCTATGAACTGGTAACCAATCGCCTGCCTTTCACATTTCAATCTTTGGCCGACGCCATTTCAACACACAGGCGGGGCACGCGCCCCGCGCCGCCCAGTGAATACCGCAACGACGCGCCGCCGCTGATTGACGGGCTGCTGGCTAAAGCGCTTGCCAAATCCCCCGACGATCGCTTTTCGAACGGCTTCGAGATGGCCACTGCCTTACGCAGCGCCAAACTCTCGCTCGAGGGCACGCCGACGCGTATTATGACCCGCCAGGAGCTAAACATTCTCGACCGCGTCGAGAATCCACCCGAAGGGTATGAGCTGGAAATCAGCGCCCCCGGCCACCAGCCCAGCGTCATGTCCTTGATCCATTCCATTATCACGCTTGGCCGCAATGCGGACAATGATGTCGTACTGCCAGCGGACGGCGTTTCGCGCCACCATGCGCGCTTACAGGCGACATCGTTGGGTTGGGAAGTTCTCGACCTTGGCGGCCCGAACGGCACATGGCTGGACGATCGCCGGCTCCGCCCGCAGGAACCGACGCCCTTGCTTCCAGGCGCGAAACTGAGGGTCGGCCCCTACGAATTAGAGCTGCTCGCTCCCGACGTCTCAGCATCTGCGCTTACCGCTGACTTAGCTGCCGCAGCAGCCGCTGCTGGCCTGGCCGCGGCGACTGTGCCTGGCGCGACAACGCGCGGGCTGCCTGAAAATGGAAGCGCCTCTGCATTGGCCGTTTATCCCATTCAGGACACGATTGAAGTTGATCCGGGAAAGGAAGCCGAGATCAAGCTCGAGGTGATCAACCGCAGCGAACTTGCCGATCGCGTGAGCCTGCGCGTTCAGGGCGTGCCTCCCTCCTGGATTACGACGCCTACTGCTTTTGTGCCTATCCAGGCAGGCGAAACTGTTGAGATGAGCGTAGGCATTTTGGCGCCGCTGAATCAGAGTACGCCAACCGGGCGGCAGCGGGTGCTGATTGGACTTGTTTCCCAACGCCATCCCGAAGCTGACGCTTCGGCCTCACTCAATCTTGTGGTTAATCCGGTGTTTACATTTGCGGCAACGATGGAACCCCAGCAAATGCGCCTGCCTGGCACAGCGACGATTTCTGTACAAAATACGGGCAGCGCCGCCGGTGAGTTCAGCGTTATAGCGCGGGACCCGCAGGATGCTCTGGAATTTACAGGTGAAAAAGGACGAATCTCCATTCAACCAGGCCAGGTGGCGCACGTCAATCTTGAAGTCAAGGCGCGCGAATCCAGTTTCTTTGATAGTGATGACGTCTACCCGTATGAAGTTAATGTCGTGTCGCGAACCGGCGGCCGGCAGCAGTTGTCGGCCGAAGCAATCGCCGGCGGCCTGATCCCGCCCTGGCTTCTTTATGCTTTGATACTCTTGACGACGATTTGCTGTGCGGCGCTTGCCTTTGCCGCCTTTCTAAACCGAGACCGCCTGTTTCCACCCAGCGCTACGGCCACGCTGCCGTTTGCCGGGATTGGGGCGACCCAGACCGCGGCGGCGATGACGCAGACGGCCGTCGCCGCCGCCGGCGGCACGCAAACGCCAACGATTGACGCGACGTCAACGATTCAGACCGCAACCGCTCAGGCCGGATTGGAACTCACGGCAACGCGGGCAGCCGCGACGGCCGATGCCCAGGGCGACAGCGACGGTGATGGTCTGAGCAATGTCCAGGAAGGCTTTATCGGCACCGATCCCTTTAATCCCGATACCGATGGCGACGGCCTTTCTGACGGACAGGAAGTTCTGGACCAGGGCACTGATCCCCTTCGTGTTGACACCGATGGCGATACGTTCAGCGATGGCAATGAAGTGCTGTTTATCGGCAGTAACCCCCTCAATCCAAACGATCCCGTGCCCATGCAGCCCACAATGGGACCGCCGCCGATACGGACCAGACCCCCCTGGGTAACACAGACAAGGCCGCCTATACCGACACGTACGATGCCACCAGTTCCCACACGCACTATGCCGCCGGTTCCTACATTCACGATGCCGCCGCCACCTACCGCGACGCAGCCGCCAACCATAACCTGGACGCCTCCTCCGACGGCGACGCCAAGCATTACGCCGACGCCGACAGACACCGCTACGCCGACGCTGACGCCGACGGCCACCGACATCCCGATCGGTCCGGTCCCGTCCATCTCCTGCGCCGCCTCGCCGCCGAACATAAACGGCAGCTTCGATCCCGGTGAGTGGCCCGCTTCTCCGATAGCCCAATTCTCTGCGGCTGCGAACCCGGGCTTCAGTGTGCAGGCCTATCTGTCCAGGGATAGCAGCAATTACTACGTGGCTTACCTGATCAACGATCCGGCTGTTGATGCCAACGACACCGTGCGCACAGGCTTCGACAATGATGCCAGTGGTTACGGCAGCAGCGGCGGGTACGATCCTGACGTTTCCGATCGTTTCTTCATCGTCAACCGTGATGGCTCAGGTGAAGTCTGGGCCGGCATTGGCAGCAATACGGACAGCCTGTCATGGGATTCTTCCTACTCGAGTTCCAATTGGAACTATGCTGTAGGCGAATCGGCCGCGCAGTGGGTGGTCGAGATGCAAATCGCTGCTTCAGAGCTCAATTTGCAGGCATTATTCGGCATGATGTCCCAGGCTCAGTCTGGAACCAGCATCGCCACCTGGCCTGGGGTGGCCTTCAGCAACGATCCTAGTACGTGGCAGCCGATCAACAATGCGAACTGCCCTTAGTGTTGCTTCTCATGCAGCAGCGCCTGAAACGTTCCTTTTACGGCCGTCCCGCGCGGCAGGTCGCTGAAGACCTTCTTGGCCGGCTGCTTGTCCGTTCTCTCGACGGCCGTCGCCTCGCCGGCATCATCGTTGAGACAGAAGCCTACTGCGACGCCTATGAACGTGATCTGGCTTGTCATGGCGATCGTGCGAACATGGGACGTCCAACAAAGCGAACGGCCGTCATGTTCGGTCCACCGGGCCATGCCTATGTCTACTTCACCTACGGCATGCACTGGATGTTCAATGTCGTCACCGGCCAGCCGGGCGAAGCCAACGCGGTCCTCATTCGAGCGCTCGAACCCTGTGAAGGGCTGGACACAATGAGTCTTCTGCGCGGCCGTCCAGAAAAAGAACTGACCAACGGGCCGGCAAAACTGGCGCAGGCGCTGGCCGTGGATAAGATGATCAATGGCCAAGATCTCTGCCATCCCCAGAGTCTCATCTGGATCGAGGAGGGGCCGGGTACGGAGTTATCAAAGATCAGGACAGGCCCGCGCATCGGGCTGGGTAAGACGCCCGAGCCGTGGCTGTCAATTCCCTGGCGCTACTGGATTAAAGAGAATCCCTTTGTATCCCGCTAATCGTCGGTCTAAAGTAACGCATGATTGAAGATCCTTGGCCGCAGGACGAGAACAACAACGATTTATCCTCAGACGATAGATCAATGCATCGCGTCAGCGGAAAGCGGCCGCTGAACTACGAAGCGCTCAGGGACATCATCGACTTGACCTTCTGCGTCGTTTTCTGTGCCTGGCGTTATTCCTCTGGTGCCCGGAGGCATCGCCTTCCAGAGTTTGCTTACCCTGATTCGTGCGATTGAAGCGGGGCCTGAAAGCTCTGAAGCGCTTTTTGAACTTTTTGCTTTCGAGGCAATAACCACGGGCCTGGTTATCCTGGTTTTAGGTTTTGGCATTTCCTTCCCCTTCCTCTTACTGCGGCGAAAAAAATCTATACTGTGAAGGTTCACCCCGCAAGGTAATTGGGGTAAACTACTGCGCCGTAAGGTAGCGCGCCACGCAACCAGTGTGGCGTCGCCGGTCGAGGCTGTTGAGAGTTACACATGGTACTGACGTTCGTAATCCTCATCATCACCATAATCCTCTTTGTTTGGGGTCGCCTGCGCTCGGACCTGGTTGCCCTGCTTGCGCTGATTGCCCTATTCTTAAGCGGGATACTTACTGCGGAACAGGCGTTAGCCGGGTTCAGCAACGCCACAGTGATCATGATCGCCGCTTTGTTTGTAGTGGGTGAGGGTCTTTCTCGAACAGGCGTGACGGCCTGGCTGGGCCAACAAATATTGCGCCTGGCGGGAAACAGCCAGGGGCGTCTTTTGATTGTCTTGATGGTTGGTACGGCGCTGCTCTCAGCCTTTATCAGTAATACGGGCACCGTGGCTACTTTGCTGCCTGCCGTTGTAGCCGCATCCTGGCGGGTTGCCGCAGTGCCTTCGATGTTCTTGATTCCCATGGCCTTCGCGGCGAATACCGGGGGACTGCTCACCCTGACGGGAACACCACCTAATATCGTCGTCTCGGAAACATTAATTGGGGCAGGGTATGTGCCTTTCGGTTACTTTGAGTTTGCCTTGCTTGGCCTGCCGCTTCTGGTCGCCGCGATTGCCTATATGTATCTTTACGGCCGTAAACTGCTGCCCCAGAACAGCGTCGAGGACCGGCCTGAAGAGTTGACCGAGGCGGTCGGGGAACTCGCCGAAACCTTTTCACTGGCCGAAAATCTTTACCGGCTGCGCGTCCGTTATGGTTCTCCGTTGATCGGCAAAACACTTTCCGAAGCTGCCCTGGGCCATGATTACGGGGTAACAGTCCTCAGTATTGAAGGCCAGAACGCGGACGAAACGGAAGCCGTTCAAGGCGAAGAAGGTAGGGCAGGAAGGCTGCAGTCGCTGCTCTACGACGCCCATCGCGAGCTGCCCGGACCAACAACTGTTATCGATGCGCAGGATATTCTTCTGGTTAAAGGAAGCGGTCAGGCGGTCTACCAGCTGATGGTCAACTACAACCTCGGCGTGCTGCCCGTAGATGATGATCGGCAGGGATTGTCGGAGACGCTTCTATCGGCTGAAGTGGGCATAGCCGAAATCTTGCTCACACCGCGCTCAACCTATATCGGGCGTATGGTTTCGGAAAGTGATTTCGCCGAGAAATTCGGCGTGCAGATCATCAGCATCCGGCGCGGCGACAAACTCGTCAGCCGTAAGGAATCTCGCCTGCAGTTTGGCGATGCACTGCTCATTCGCGGTTCCTGGGACGCCATAGAAACCTTGCGCAATGAAAGACGCAACTTTGTCGTAGTCGGCAGCCCGGAGTCCATGTCCCGCCAGGTTATTGAATTGACCCCGCAGGCCGCAGCCGCCGTCCTGTCACTGGTAGGTATGATCGTGTTGATGGTCACTGGCATGGTGCCCGCCGTCTTCGCCTCGCTAATTGCCGCCGTTGTCATGGTCTTGGCCGGCTGCCTGACTATGAACCATGCTTACCGTGCTATAAGCTGGCAAAGCGTGGTTCTGATCGCGGCCATGATCCCGATGAGCACCGCCCTGGAAGTAACCGGCGGAGCGGAATTCCTGGCCAATGGTCTGGTGAATACACTCGGCGCTTATGGTCCGCTTGTTTTGCTGGGGGGAATATTTATCCTGACGACCTCGTTCAGCCAGTTTATCAATAACACGGCTACGGCCGTCCTGGTTGCGCCTATTGTTCTGACAGCGGCTCAATCGATGGGCGTCTCGCCATATCCACTGCTTATTACCGTTGCAGTGAGCGCATCGACCGCCTTCTTGACGCCAATCGGTACTACGACTAACCTTATGGTCATGACGCCAGGTGCGTATCGTTTTCAAGATTATGTTCGCGTTGGCCTTCCGCTAATTTTTATATTCCTGGTCCTGACGGTTCTGCTGGCGCCCATTATCTGGCCTTTTTAAGAAGAAAACACCGCGTAACAAAGTTTTCATTTTGAGCTGAATTGTTTACGGTCTGCAGAATCTGTTTGGCCGCATTAATCATAGCTGGAGTTGACTGATGAATATTCTCGAAGGTAAAAAAGCCCTGATCTTTGGCCTCGCCAATAAATATTCCATCGCCTGGGGGATCACGAACGTGCTGCATGAGCAAGGTGCGGAGATTGGCCTCAGCTATGCCATTCCGCAGCTCGAAAAGCGGGTCAGGCCGTTGGCCGAACAGCTCGATATCGATTTCATAGAGAAATGTGATGTGACTCAGGAGAGCGAGCTGGACGCCGTTTTTGCCGCCGCCGCCGATCGTTTTGGCGAGCTTGACATACTGGTCCATGCTATTGCTTTTGCGCCAACGGAAGAGCTGACCGGCCGTTTTGTGGACACCTCGCGCGAAGGCTTTCGCCAGGCAATGGATATCAGCGTCTACAGCCTGGTGTCCGTTACGCGGGGCGCGCTGCCCCTGATGGCAAACGGCGGCACTGTTTTAACATTGACCTATTTTGGCGCGGAAAAGGTTGTGCCTCACTATAACGTGATGGGCGTGGCCAAAGCAGCGCTGGAAGCCAGTGTACGTTACCTCGCCGCCGACCTTGGCCCGCAGAATATTCGCGTCAACGCCATTTCCGCCGGTCCGATCAAGACGCTGTCCGCCGGGGGAATCGCCGGATTCCGCAAGATGCTGCGCTATACGGAAGAGCGGTCGCCGCTTCGCCGCAATGTGGATCAAACCGAGGTGGGGAATACAGCCCTGTGGCTCTGTTCTGACCTCAGCAGCGGTGTCACGGGCGAAATCGTCCACGTCGATGCCGGCTATAACATTTTAGGTATGCATGAGCCGCCTGAAAATTGGGAATGAGCGTGGTAAAATGGCCATTTTCAAGAATGCGTAATATTCTTCGTAAGCTAGAGTTTTTATAGTGTATTGAGCCGGGAATTGACAATCGGTTTTGATTCGCTATACTGGCGTTGTTGAAAATCTTATACTTGTGACTTTGCACTTATCAGGAGCAGTGGAGGGAACGGCCCTTTGAAACTGCAGCAACCCCCCAAGTCAGCGGGAAGGTGCTAATTCCGACAGCGTGCGCTGGAAGATAAGAGGTAATCTATTGTTGATACATGCCTCTTGAAAATCAAGGGGCATTTTTTTATCTTGAACTGTGGTTCAATCATCCAGTAATACGCCCAAGTGCGAGGACTATTCTAGTGCCTATTAATCGTTGGAGGTAATGGGAAAATGACAACTTTTATGACCGCCGATAAACTGCTGTTTACGTCGGAGTCGGTAACGGAAGGACATCCTGATAAGATGTGCGATCAGATCAGTGATGCAGTTCTGGACGCGATCCTGGAGCAGGATCCCACAGCGCGTGTGGCTTGCGAAACGGCCATTAAGACCGGCTTCGTCCTGCTTCTGGGGGAAATCACGACGACCGCATTTGTCGATTTTGATAAACTCGTTCGCCAGGTTGTTGTGGACATTGGTTTTGACGACAGCTCCAAGGGATTCGATGGCAACACTTGCGGCGTGCAGTCCGCTATCGCCGCCCAAAGTCCGGACATTGCCCAGGGCGTGGACAAGGCGCTGGAATACCGCTCAAATGGCTCACAGAAATCTGAGATCGAAAAATTAGGCGCCGGTGACCAGGGCATGATGTTTGGCTACGCCTGTAACGAAACAGACGTCTTGATGCCTTTACCTATCTTTCTGGCTCATCGCCTGACGGAGCAGCTCAGCAAAGTGCGCCGGAACGGTACGCTGCCCTGGCTGCGCCCGGATGGTAAGGCTCAGGTAACCATAGAATACAGCCACGGTCAGCCGCGCCGTGTACATACGGTGCTGGTCAGTACGCAGCATGCGCCTGAAATTGAATATGATGAACTGCGCCAGGCCATTATCGATTATGTGATCATGCCCGTTCTGCCCGCGGACCTTGTCGACGATGAGCTGCGCATCTTTGTCAATCCGACCGGACGTTTTGTTGTGGGAGGCCCGATGGGCGATGCCGGCCTCACAGGGCGCAAAATCATCGTCGATACATACGGCGGCATGGGTCGTCATGGCGGCGGCGCATTCAGCGGAAAAGATCCGACAAAGGTTGACCGCAGCGCTGCTTACGCCGCACGGTGGGTAGCCAAGAATATCGTGGCTGCGGGGCTGGCCGATCGCTGTGAAGTCCAGCTTGCCTATGCGATTGGTGTGGCCGATCCGCTGAGCATCAACGTAGAAACCTTTGGCACGAGTGAGCTCAGCTCCGAGCAACTGGTTGAATTGATCAACACGCACTTCGACCTGCGTCCGGGCGCCATCATCCACGATCTCAACCTGCGCCGTCCCATTTACCGCAATACGGCCGCTTTTGGGCACTTTGGTCGAGAAGATATCGATGCGCCGTGGGAAAATGTAGACAAGGCCGAGGAACTGCGCCAGGCGGCCCAGGAGTATTTCTCAGCCGCTGTCTAGCCGCGCCGCGGACTCTTTTCAATTAAGAAAAGTTTCCCGATTTTGACAATTCGGTATAATTACTTTGTTCTAGGGGCGAACCTTGACGGGTTCGCCCCTGTTTGCGCGTACCTTGAGGTTCGCTTGACCCGTAGAGTCAGCCCGGTTAGACTAAAGGGCTGAATTCCTTGAGAAATTACTGGAACTACTGTGTTTGAATCATTAGGCAGTCGCCTACAATCAGTCTTTGATAATCTGCAGCGGCACGGCAAGTTAACCGAAGCCGATGTCGATGCCGCCATGCGTGAAGTGCGCCTGGCGCTGCTCGAAGCTGATGTCAATTTCAAAGTGGTCAAGGACCTTGTTGCCCGTATTCGCGAGCGTTCGGTTGGGCAGGAGGTTATGCGCAGCCTGACGCCGGGCCAGCAGGTCGTCAAGATTGTCAATGATGAACTGGTCGTCACGCTTGGTGAACCCGGACGCCTGAACCTGGGCATGCAGTCTCCTGCGGTCATCATGCTTGTTGGCCTGCAGGGTGCCGGTAAGACAACCATGGCCGCCAAACTCGCGCTGCACCTGCGCAAAGAGGGGCGCCGGCCGCTGCTGGTCGCCGCCGACGTCTACCGCCCGGCAGCCATTGACCAGCTGGAGACGCTCGGGAAGCAGCTTGACATTCCTGTATTTAGTGAAGGAACCGACGCCAATCCGGTTCAGCTCGCGAAACGTGGCGTCCGCCACGCCGAACAGAATGCCCTGACGACCGTGATCATTGACACGGCCGGCCGTCTGAACATCGACGAAATGATGATGGACGAGATCAAGGGCATCAAATCCGCGGTCAATCCCGTGGAAACCCTGCTCGTCGCGGATGCGATGACCGGACAAGAAGCCGTCCGCGTGGCCACAGACTTCGACAATGCCGTCGACATCACCGGCTTGATCATGACTAAGGTGGATGGCGATGCGCGTGGCGGCGCGGCCATTTCCATGCGCGAAGTGACCGGTGTGCCTATCAAATTCCTGGGCACCGGCGAAAAACTGAACGCCATCGAAATATTCCATCCCGATCGCCTGGCCAGCCGTATACTCGGCATGGGAGACGTGCTCACGCTGATCGAGACGGCGCAGCAGGAGCTGGATCAGGAAGAGGCGCAGAAGGCAGGCGAACGCCTGATGAGCGGCGAGTTCAATCTGGATGATTTCTTGAATCAGATGCAGCAGATTAAGCGTATGGGGCCGCTCGGCAAGGTGCTGGATATGATCCCCGGCATGAATAAAATGTCAAAGGACGTGGATCTCAGTAATGCGGAAGGTGAGTTAAAGCGGGTTGAAGCGATCATTCAATCTATGACCCCGCAGGAACGTAAAAACCCGAAAATCATCAAAGCCAGCCGGAAGCGGCGCATCGCTACTGGTTCTGGTACGACGGTTCAGGAAGTAAACGCGCTTCTCAAACAGTTCAGAGAAATGCAGCGGATGATGAAACAACTAGGTAAGGGCAAGGGAGGACGCCGTGGATTGGGCGGTTTAGGCTCACTATTTGGCGCCGGCCTTCGTCAATAAGAGTTAAGTGGAGAGTTAGTGAAATTATGTTACGTATTCGTTTGAGCCGCACAGGCAAGAAGAAGCAGGCCAGCTATCGTGTCGTGGTTGCTAATATTGAATCAAAGCGCGACGGCCGTGTTGTCGAACGTATCGGCTATTATAACCCGCGTTCGGAACCGCTGGAATATCGCATCGACGAGGATCGCGCGCTATATTGGTTGAGCGTTGGCGCCCAGCCTTCCGACGCAGTTCGCCGGTTGTTGGAAAAGCAGGGTACCATCGATCGGCTGGCGCGTCTTCGTCAGGGCGAAGATTTTGAAACCCTTGTGGCCGAATTTGAGGGCGTGCCTGCCTCCGCCGCAGTCGAAGCTGCCGCTGTCATTGAAATGGCTGCTGCCGTCGCTCTCGAAGAAGAAGAGTAAGGGCCGCCGGTATAGGTCGCGTCATGAAAGAGCTTGTCGAATACATCGTAAAATCGTTGGTGGACGCTCCTGGCGATGTCAGGGTCGTGGAAGTACAGGGCCCGGGCACGACGATTCTTGAATTGTCCGTTGCCGCGGATGATATGGGCCGCGTGATTGGTAAGAATGGACGCATCATCAACTCCATTCGCACGCTGCTGCAGGTCCCGGCCGCAAAACAAGGGACGAAAGTCTCTTTGGAATTGCTGGAGGCCGGCGATCTGGCATAACTCGATGCTTCTGACCTTAAGCATGGGGGAATAATTCGTTGAATTCAGCGCTTGATTCAAACAAGAATTCGAAGCGGCGAGGCTCAGACGTAATGGACTCTGAGCCTCGCTTTTTGGTCATTGGCCAGGTGGCGAAAGCGCATGGCGTCAAAGGCGAATTGAGTGTGATTCCGCACACCGATCAGCCTGAGCGCTTTGGTTGGCTCGACAAAGTCTACGTCGGTGATGAATCACCCGTTTTGTTTGAAGTGGAAGGCGCGCGCGTTCACAAGGGACGGCCGTTGCTCAAGCTGGCAGGTTGCGACTCGCGCGAGCAAGCGCAAAAATTGAGCGGCAAGCTCTTGCAAGTTCCGGAAGACGAGGCGATACCCTTGGAAGAGGATGAGTATTTCCTGTTTCAACTGCTGGGTCTAGAGGTGGAGACGGTCGAAGGGGAACACCTGGGTACGTTAACCGAGGTGATTGAAACGGGAGCCAATAACGTCTTTGTTGTGTCGGGTGAAGCGGGCGAACTGCTGCTTCCGGACATTCCTGAAGTTATTTCTGAGATTGACTTCGAACAAAATAAAATGAGGGTGCTTCCGTTTCCCGGACTTTTGAACGCTTGACACATGCATCGCGCATGATATGCTGGATTAAATGTCTGAAGACAAATACTGGTTAGGTTTCAATCTGGTAAAAGGCATCGGACCGGCTAAAGTTCAGGCGCTGCTCGGCTTCTTTGGCGATATAGAGTCAGCCTGGAACGCGGATGATGCCCAACTAAGAATGTTGGGCTTCGATGAGCGATCGCGAACAAATCTGGCGCAGGCGCGTGCCACGCTTGACCTCGAAACAGAACTGGAAAAGGTTCAGGCGAAACATATCACGCTTCTGACCTGGAATTCGCCCGACTATCCCTATTATCTGCGCGAGGTTGATTCACCGCCTCCCTTGTTGTATGTCGTGGGCAGCCTCGAAGATATTGATCGCTGGGCGGTGGCCGTTGTAGGGACAAGGCGCGTGACGGCTTACGGCCGTCAGGTCACGCAGGAACTCGTCTCCGGGCTGGTGCGTAGCGGCGTCACCATCGTCAGTGGCCTGGCCCGCGGCATCGATGCAATTGCCCATAAAGCGGCCCTCGATCATGGCGGGCGTACAATCGCCGTCCTTGGCTCCGGACCAGATAATATTTACCCGCCTGAACACCGTGACCTGGCGCGACAGATAGTACGCGGGCATGGTGCCGTCATTTCCGACTATCCGTTGGGAACGCAGCCCGACGCCAAGAATTTTCCGCCGCGCAACCGCATCATCAGCGGGCTGTCACTTGGCGTGGTCGTCGTCGAGGCCGGCGCGCGTAGCGGCGCCTCGATTACCGCGCAGTTCGCTCTGGAACAGGGGCGCGAGGTCTTCGCCGTTCCGGGCAACGTCAACCGCCCGGCAAGTCAGGGAACAAACCGCCTGATCCAGCAAGGAACTGCGAAATTAGTAACGAACGCCAACGACATATTGGAAGAACTAAATCTCACGATGGTTTTCGAGCATTCGGCCGTCCAACAGGCGCTGCCGGATACGGCCGAAGAGGCAGCATTATTTGAGTATCTCTCTGCCGAGCCTGTTCATGTAGACGCGTTAAGCCGGGCTACGGGATTGTCAAGTCAGGAAGTTAGCAGCACGCTTACGTTGCTGGAGTTGAAGGGAATCGTGCGCCAGGTAGGTGGAATGAACTATGTAATGGTTCGAGAGGCGGATCCTACCTACGAAGTTAGCCCTCAAGATGTGATGCCTCACGAGTGAGGTATCTTCCGGAATAAGAAAATAATCTGGCCTGAGTCTATCTTGGCGGCGTTGCCGGGAAGCATTCGTTCTTTCTTTGGTTCGATCCCATGCCATGACTCGGGTAGAGAATGAGATTCGCCGCCGGCAAGAAATTAGCCGCAAACCGTATTGGACGATAGATTATGAGCGAAGAAATAACGATGGAAGGGTACTGCTTCAAGTGTAAGGAAAAGCGAACAATGCTGGATCCGAAACCGGAATGGTCTGCAAATGGTTCGCCAGGAACGAGGGGAACCTGCTCGGTTTGCGGCGGAACCATCTACAAGATGGGTCTTACCCCCGCCCACGACACGCTTGAAAAGCCGCCCCTAATGGTGACAAAAAAGAAGAAGTCGCGCAAGAAGAAAAAGTCCGCCAATGGCAAGTCTGTGCGCCGTTCGGGCAACCTCGTGATTGTGGAGTCTCCGGCAAAGGCGCGCACGATCGGCCGTTATCTGGGCCGGGGTTACACAGTCAAATCAAGCGTAGGACACGTGCGCGATTTGCTCAAGAGCCGGCTCAGCGTCGACGTCGAGAATAACTTTGAACCTGAATACCGCGTGCCCAATGACAAGCGAGACATTGTCAAAGAGCTGAAGAGTGCGGCCGAGCGATCCAGGACAATCTACCTGGCCACCGACCCCGATCGCGAGGGGGAAGCGATTGCTTGGCACGTGCAGGAAGCGGCTGAGATAGACCCGGCCAGAACCAAACGCGTGGTTTTTCATGAGATCACCAAGTCGGCCGTTGAAGAGGCATTTGAACATCCCCGCGATATAGATATGGATCGCGTTGACGCGCAGCAGGCACGCCGCATCCTGGACCGCTTGGTCGGCTATAAGTTGAGCCCCTTACTGTGGCGAAAAGTACGCGGACGTCTTTCCGCCGGTCGCGTGCAATCAGTTGCCGTGCGCCTTGTGGTCGATCGCGAGCGTGAGATTAGCCAGTTTGAAACGACTGAATATTGGACCCTTGCCGCCGAACTGAGCCAGCTTGTCCACC
>JBJYWZ010000058.1:0-4866 GCA_046259725.1 Promineifilaceae bacterium (SeqCode)
GACGTTCCGCGCACCACGCGCTCCAAGACCGGGATCGACGCGAATCCCAGCACCGTGGGCAGCCAGAACGAAAGAATCCGGTAAGCCAGAACAACAACAGTGGCCGTCGAAACCGGAACGCCCAGACCAGTATACATCGCCACCATCGTCGCCTCGACGATGCCCACGCCTCCTGGCAAGAAACTGACCTTACCCAGCAGCAGGGGCACCCCGTAGCCAGTCAGCAGCATGCCGAAGCTGATCTGGTATCCCGCCGCTCGAAAAAGGAAATAGAGCGTCAGGAGATCAAAGCCGGTGTTCAACAGGGCGCCCAGTGATGGGCCGCGCCAGCCCCCCAGCCTCAAAGCCGTCCACGTGTTCTGCATCTGGTCCACAAAATCCTGCGCACCGTGTGGGTTATGCGACCGGTGCCGCAGGTGGTCCCATCGCGCCAGCAGCCGGTCGAGCAGCCGCACCAGCCGCGCCGGATAAGAAATGCTCCATAGCAGCACGATCAACACAAACGCATCAATGACCAGGAGGACGGCAAATCCCGTCTTCTCAAAAGCCGTCAGCTGGTGCATAAACAGCAGGTGGGTCAGGCCGAATACCGCCAGGACAATCAATAGAACGTTATTGAAAATCGCCGGCAGGGTACTGGCCAGGCTGGCTGACTTGGAGTCCAGATCGCCCTGCCGGAACCAGCGATAGGCCGACGCCGAGCTGCCCACCACCCCGCCGACCAGCAGGCCGATGCTGTTGGACGAAAGTGTAATCAATATCGCCCTGGCCATTGAGATTTTGTGGCCAATCATCGCTACCATGGCACTCACCATGTAGCTGCTGCCCAGGTAGCTGATCAGTTGGGCACCCACTGCCGCGGCCACCAGCCACCAGGTCATATGCGTCAACACATCAACTGAATGTCCCAGGGAGACAATTTGTGGCAGTATCAGATGGACGGCCAGGCCCAACAGAATAAGCATCGTCAGGTAGCGCAGCACCCGCATGTGCAGCGGGGGCACTTCAATCGGGTGAAACCCGGCCGGATCGACCTCCTCCGCAACGGAGGCGATCGTCTCCTGCTCACGATTGTCCATAGTGCCCGAAGAACCACCGCTTGACAGTTTCGGCGGCCGCCAGATACAGCACGACAAGCAGCATCAGGACCACCAGAATCTGAGGAGACAGAGGAGTAAAACTTAAAATGCCAGCCAGCGGCGAGTAAGGGATGATCAGGGCCGCCAGGGCAACGGCCGTCGACATCATCATCAGCGCTCGCCCCGGCCTGCTCTGAAATAAGGTGCGCTGCGTTCGCAGCACGAACACCACCATGATGGCCGATACAACCGACTCCACGAACCAGCCCGAATGAAACGTGGTTTCGTCGGCCTTCAAAACAAAGGTGAGGAAACCAAACGTCATGAAGTCGAACAGCGAGCTCAACGTGCCGAAAATCAGCATGAAGCGCCAGATAAAGCGAATATCCCAGTGCTGCGGCTGCTGCGTCCGCTCTACATCGACGTTGTCAGTGGCAATCGTCATTTCCGGCAGATCGGTCATGAAGTTGATCAGCAGTATTTGCTTTGGAAGCATCGGCAGAAACGGCAGGAACAGCGAAGCGCCCGCCATGCTGAACATGTTTCCGAAATTCGCGCTCGTGGCCATGAAGATATACTTCATGGTATTCGTGAATGTCTTTCGACCCTCGATAATGCCCTGGTGCAGGACATTCAGGTCCTTTTCCAGCAAGACAAAATCGGCCGCCTCTTTGGCCACGTCCACCGCCTGGTCCACGGAGATGCCCACATCGGCCGTATGCAGCGACGGCGCGTCGTTGACCCCGTCCCCCATATAGCCGACCACATGGCCCGTTTTCTGCAAAGCGTCGATAATGCGCTCTTTCTGGTTGGGATCAACCTCCGTAAACAGATTGACATGTTCGATCTTCTGCCACAGGGCCTCGCTGGACAGCTCGTCCAATTCCTGGCCGGTGATAACACCGCTGACCTGAAGACCGATGTCGTCGGCCGTATGCAGGGCAACCAGGCGGTTATCGCCGGTAATGATCTTCAGCCGCACGCCCAGGCTCGCCAGGTCGGCGACCGTTTCTTTGACGCCTGGTTTGGGTGGATCAAAAAAGAGCAGAAAGCCCGCGAAGGCCATGTTTGTTTCGTCAGCCGCGCTGTAACGCTCCCGCTCGCCAATCACCTTCTCGGCCACACCCAGCACGCGATACCCCTGGCCGCTCCACTCCGTAAACCGCTGCTCGATATCTGCCAGGACCACGCCACTGAGACGCTGCTCCTCTCCGGCGCTGCTGCATATTTCCAGGACATTATGCAAAGCCCCCTTGCTGATCAACCGGCGGCCGTCGCTGTCTTCCACGATCACGCTCAATCGCTTCCGCGAAAAGTCGTAGGGGATTTCAGCGCGCTTCTGGAACCCCTGGACATCTACTACGCCATAGGCAACAATGGCGTCGTCGAGCGGGTCGCTCAACCCTGTTTGGAAATAAGCGTTCAGGTAGGCGAGCTCGAATACATGATCAGAAGGCTCCCCGCTCAGGTCCATGGCCCCGTCCAGCTTCACCACACCTTCGGTTAACGTACCTGTCTTGTCAGTGCACAGGATGTCCATGCTGCCAAAATTCTCAATCGAGGCCAGGCGCCGCACGATGACGCCGCTCTGCGCCATCGCCTGGGCGCCTCGCGACAGGTTAATATTAATAATTGCCGGAAGAAGCTGCGGCGTCAGGCCCACGGCCAGCGCCAGCGAGAAAAGCAGCGACTCCACGACCGGCTTGCTGGTGAGCACGTTAAAAAGAAAGATGCCCAATACCAGCACCAGCATGACCTCCGACAGCAGGTATCCCAGCCGGCGGATACCCCGTTCAAAATCCGTCTCCGGCGGGCGCAGCGCCAGCTTTCCAGCTATTTGCCCGTAAGCCGTCTCCTTTCCCGTCTTCACAACCAGGACGCGCGCGCTGCCGCTGCGCACGTTCGTGCCCATATAGACGCAGTTGGTGCGTTCCGCCAGGCCGGCATTGGCCGCCGTAGTGCCGGCCATCTTCGCAACCGGAAATGTCTCGCCTGTGAGGACCGCCTGGTTCACATAGCAGTCCAACGATTCCAGCACAACGCCGTCCGCCGGCACAAGACTTCCCGCAGACAGCAGCGCCACATCTCCGGGCACGATTTGCTCCACCCCGATCGATGCCGCCTTACCATCGCGAATGACATCCGCTTTGACCGACACCTGGTCCTGCAGTTTCTGGATCGCTGTGCTGGCATTATATTCCTGCACAAAGCTCAAAATGGCGCTGCCAACTATAATCAGCAAAACGACGGCCGCATCTACCCAATCCTTAAGCAGCAGCGACATTACGGCCGCAAAGAGCAGGATCAGGACAATAGGGCTCTTAAATTGATTGAGAAACAGGGTGAATGCGCCGGCCCGCTGCCGTACACGTAGAACGTTGGGGCCGGTAGTCTCCAGGCGGTTTTGTGCCTCAGCTTCGGTCAACCCGTCCGCACTGCTATCCAGCCGGCCAAGCAGTTGTTCTGCCGGCTGGCTCCAGTACGCATCGATTTCTTTGTTCAGTTGCGGCACACCATTCGCTTCAGACACTACCTCACCGTTCCGGCAGCAAAGAAAACAGTTGTGCCGATCTGACACAAAGAATGGGCGGCGTAGCTCTCTTCAGAATCTCCAGCCGGAGATAGTCTTCCGAAAAGAGCTGTCACTTCATGTTCCGGCCACTTCTTGCCTAATTCCTGACCGTGGCCTGCAAGCCGGCGATCAGGTCCGCTTTCTGCTGTGCTGTAAGTTTAGCTGATGGATGCATCATCGTGTATTTAGAAGGCGGCATGCTATTCCTTTCTAATACTTCCCACAACTCCTCAGTTTCTCGTGGCTTTCCACCATCCTGCCACTCCGAGAAATTAAGGTGCTGCCTTCCTTCCTCCACATCATGCGCCACCAGCCAGGAAACGGGGGCGATATTGCTGTACCATAGATCCCAATTGGTTTCGTTGCTGTGGCAGTCAAAGCACGCGGTCTTAGCCAATGCTCGCGTCTCCGGCGAATTCCAGTTGGGCTCACTCAGCACAGGCGGGTTGGTATGATCACGGCCGTACGGCACGATCTGCATCAGCAAAAACCCACCCAGCAGAATAAGAACGATTATTCCCAGAATTTTCCAAATCGACATCGAAAATCTCCTCTACCTATACATCACTAAAAAATAGGGGACAGCCGGCCAGGTCGCCTGGACGAGGCAAAATTCTTCCAGAGCGGCGAAGCGCGATCCACCTTCATTGATGGTAACGATGTGCAGTCTAGCTGTCCCGGGCTGCCCCACCCCCTTCATCGAGGTACAAGATATTAGTTTAATCCCGCCTCCCCCCAATTACATCGGCCTTTTGACGTAAATCAGGCACCATTCATACCAGACTCCCGCCATCCTGTCGTCTGACAAAAGCGCCAAACAATCTTTCATTTCCTCCTTGCCCCTCCGTGCCTCCCACATAAGCTCTGTGTCCCTGTTTCCTTCCTCCAGTCACTCTATCGCCCCGCTTCTACCCGCTCCTCCCTACGCCTCGGCCGCACCGTCAACCAGATAAACAGCCCCACCCCGATATAGCGCCCAATGAAGCTCAAAATAAAGATAAGTCGGTAGCCGGCGATATCCGCCAGCGCGCCACCGATGAGCGGACCGGCCACCGCGCTGCCAAATACGGCGAGCTGGAACAGGGCCACCGCCCGCGCCCGCTGCTCGTCAGGCGCCAGCTCCAGCAAAATATTGAAATTCGCCAGGTTGTAACCCGCCCACAGGAAACCCACGGCGGCGTTGATAATGCCCACCTGCCACGGCGCGGTGATAAA
>JBJYWZ010000059.1:0-10188 GCA_046259725.1 Promineifilaceae bacterium (SeqCode)
TATCAAATCCCTTCTCGCGCCAGCATCTATGATGTGGATGGATACGCACTGGCCTACCAGGGACGGGCGGTCAGTCTGGGCATCATCCCCGGACAGATCGTCGACGAACCCGGCCTGTTATCCGTATTAAGCACCGTGCTGAGTAAGACGCCAGAACAAATAAAAGAGCTTTATGCATCAGCGCAGCCGGATTGGTACGTTCCTATTGGCCAGATCTCGGAAGCGCTCATGCAGGAATATATTCTCGACCTGCAGCCTTATATCGATAATGGCCTTGCCGCGCCGACCGCTCATGGATCGCGTCTTTATACTGATTCCGGTATCGCCGCCCATCTAATCGGCTATACCGGATATATTCCCGCTGAAGAAATCGACGAATATAAAGCAGATGGTTACCGCGGCGATGAATTGGTCGGGCGAGCGGGGTTGGAATATTGGGGGGAAGATTACCTGAATGGCGAGCGCGGCGGCACATTAAGCGTTGTCGGTCCCAACGGGGAATTCATCACGACCGTTGCCGAACGCGCCCCCAAGCAGTCACGCAGTATTTACTCGACCATTGACCATGAATTTCAGGCCGCCGTGGAACGCGCGCTGGCGGAAGCAATTGAAACAAGTCCGGCGGGGCATTCCGGCGCGATTGTTGTCCTTGACGTAAATACCGGCGATGTCAAAGCGATGGCCAGCTACCCCAGTTACAATCCCATGATTTTCGATGCTCTGCGCACCGAGTCAGAAGGCGATCTGTTGGCCGTGCTAAATGATCCCGGACGACCCTTGGTTAACAGAGCGACCCAGGGCGCCTACCCGGCCGGATCGACTTTCAAGATCGTAACCTTTTCAGCAGCGATCAACAGCGACATATACACGCCGGATACCTACTACACAAGCACCGGCACCTGGGATAAGTTGGGGCCTAACTATGTGAAGAGAGATTGGCGTGAGGGCGGCCACGGCACGATTACTTTAAAGCAGGCCCTGGTAGTCTCCTGTAACACCTGTTTCTACGATGTGGGTTACAACCTCGACGCCGTAGACAGCATGCTGCTGCCTGATATGGCCCGTAAATTTGGCCTGGGCCAACCAACCGGCATTCAAGGCGTATCGGAAAGCCCGGGCTTGATACCAGACCCTGATTGGAAAATTAACACCATCGGTGAGGGTTGGGTGACCGGTGATGCCGTCAACATGGCCATCGGCCAGGGATACGTTCAGGTGACGCCGATCCAGATGGCGACATTCATGGCCGCCATAGCGAACGGCGGAACAATGTATCGCCCGAAACTGATTGATCGCCTGGGAGCCGGCGGCGGCATGGAAGAAGAGAAATGGCCTGTGGAGGTTAACGGCCAGCTCCCGCTCAGTGAGGAACAGCTATCCATTTTACGCGATAGTCTCTGGAATGTAGCAAATGATTCCTGGGGAACGGCGACACACCGTTTCCAGGGACTCCCGGTAAAGGTCGCTGGAAAGACGGGAACGGCAGAAGCCCCTCCCAACCTGCCCCACGCCTGGTTCGCCGGTTACGCTCCGGCAGCGCCTTATACGCGCGCGGATGGAACAGTCATCAGCGAACCAGAAATCGCTGTTGTGGTTGTGGCCGAAAATGCGGGCGAGGGTTCTGAATTCGCCGCGCCGCTCTTCCGGCGCATTATTGAACTTTATTATGGTATTGAACCCCTATATCCATTCCCCTGGGGCGGTTAAGATCCTTGGCTGAACAATCTTTACATTTACCCGCGCAGGTCGCCTGGCGTGAGGCGGTGCAAACTGCCATGCGCGAGGCGACAGAAAAAGAGATCGTGAATCGCTATGGCTCGCTGGATGTTTCCTTTAACTATCGGTGGGAACATGTAACAACCGTCGTTACTCTGGCTAAGAAGCTGGCTTTATTGACAGGCGCCGACAGCGAAGTTGTTGAGGCGGCCGCCTGGCTGCATGATATTCGCAAAGAATCGGGACATTTACACGCCATTGAAGGCGCCGAATATGCGCGCGAGTTTCTCAAACAAACGGATTTTCCGCCGGGAAAAATCGAGGCGGTCGCTCATGCAATTGAGGTGCATATGGGCCTGTGGCTGGACGAGCCGCTCACGAATCTGGAAGCGATGGTGTTGTGGGATGCTGATAAGCTGGCCAAAATCGGGCTGACGGCCGTCTTTCATTGGACGGGCGGCTCGCTGGCCGGCCATGAAATCAGAGATGTACGCATGCTTATCGATGAGTCGCGACAGATTGACTGGCAGGAGAAAACCGTAGCCAGCATGCACAGCGAACCGGCAAAACGCGCTGCACGAAACCGCCTGGCACACTATAAATGGTTATGGCAGGCATTGGAAGAGGAACTGAACGGCGACGATCTAGAGGCGTAGCCGCCTCATTCTGGCCGTCGCAAACTTCCTCGTTGGCGAACTAAACGTCGTCAGCGGTATAGATCCTTCTCTGGTGGCCTGATCAAATCACGAGCCTGGCTGTCTGCTTCTGTTACGGGTAGATCCAGGCCACGAATCAGAACAACCGGCAAACCCTCAGCCCCCTGGCCCATCAAGAGGCCTGCAGCGGCGGCAATCTCATCACCTACGCCGACATCGGTATGCTGTAAATGATAGCCGTAGAGGTCGCGTTCGCCGCGCCGGTCCCACAAAGCAGGAACGCCGGCAACGCCGATCGCCACGCCGGTTGTACCCAGGCGGAACGGCCGTCCGTGACTGTCACTGATTACGACGCCAACCTGCGCCCCTGTCTGGTCTTTGATGATTCGCTGAATAGCGGCCGCTGAATTGTCAGGATCCACGGGCAGCAGTAAAACCTCTTCCCCATTTTCCTCCTCATCGACATTTGAGCGATCGATGCCCGCATTAGCCGCTGTAAAACCGAGACGATGACGTACAATCAGAACGCCCGGAGCCGTGCGCGAGATGCTCTCACTTTCGCGCAGGATAAGTTCTACGAGGCGCGGATCTTTGCCGGTTGTTAGCGCTATCTCGGATGCCTCCGCCCCTGGCTCTATTGTCGATAAGTCGACCTGGCGGCCCTCTGCTTTCGAGACAATCTTCTGAGCAATTACCAGGACATCCCCATTATGGAGTGTGATGCCCGCTTCTTTCAGGGCATCCAACAGCAAACCAGCCAGATCATCACCTGGCTGTACCGAGGGGATTCCAGGTAGGGCAGTAAGAGTCAGTTGTTGCGTCACGTTTATTTATAGGAGGCGGAGCTAGACACCTGTGATCCGAATTCCGGCGCTCTTAACCTTGTGAATAATATTGATGGCGATCAAGACAGACGTCATACCCTCAACAGCGCTGGCATTTTGTAGGGCGCCGGCATTGACACCGCGCATCCCGGCATCTGCGGCAAGCTGCAGGACCACTTGTTTATCAGCACCCGAATCGCCGCAGATGAGGACGTCACAATCCATAACGTGCTCAACGTCCAATAAATGGTGGGCGCCAATGTTTTGGAAGGCAGCGACAACGCGCGTGTTCTCACCCACCTGCTGCTGGGCCTCCTCCGCCGCGGACAACCCGCTGGGCAAGCGCCAGACACGCGCGGCTTTCTCACCTGTCGGGGCAACGACTGTTACCAGCAGTTTACCCCCCAGGGCCGGCAGAACCCCCTCCAGGGTTGCTTTCTGCGCGCCATAGGGCACGGACAAGACGACCAATTCGGCCGTTTCGGCCGCGCTCAAGTTGTCAGTACCCGAAATTTTTCCTTCCGGAACCAGCTCAAGCATTCGTACTGCCGCGTTGGCGCCCTTTTCCTGGAGACGCGATCCGATGATAATTTCATGCCCCGCGCTGGCCCAACGAAAACCAAGGCCAAATCCCTCATTCCCGGTTCCACCTAAGACTGCTATTTTCAATGTCTGCTCCTCTACTAATCGTTTGTCTTTCCTGCTTTAGCGATCAAGCAATTGAAGCCGCTGCTGCACAGCTGTTTCAAAGGCTGATTGCGCGCTCTACCATCTTTCATTCTCAAGGAAGGCAGCTATACGCTCAATTCGTCGAAACGCTTCCATACACCCCTGGCTAACTCTCGGCTGCGTGCAGTGATCTCCACTTCGTCCAATGTCAACAAACGGCGATCTAACATGAGCACCTTGCCAGCAGCTATTGTTGTCGTCACCATGCTCGACTCAAAGCCAAAGATGATATGCCAGGGAAGATTAGCGGTCGTCAGGGGCGTTGTGGCCTGGTAATCGACGAAAATGATATCTGCCGCAGCACCAACTTCCAGCTTGCCCAGGGGTAGCTCGGGCCAGAACATTTCAGCAAGTGCGGCATTATTGTAGATGGCCATCTTGGCAATGTCGGCGCCATTGGCCCGGCGTGGATCGCGATGGGCGAGCTTGTGCAGGAAGTAAGCGGTTTTCCATTCAGCCCACATGTTGTTGCTAAACCCATCATTGCCCAGACAAACGGGAATTCCAAGACGCATCATCCCTTCAATATCGGCCGCGCCGACGGCGTTGTTCATATTGCTGCGCGGCTGATGGGTCACCCATGTGTCTGTTCCGCGCAGCAAACCTTTTTCAACAGCGTCCACGTGAATGGCGTGTGCTACGATGGTCTTGGGTCCTAATATACCGGCTTCGGCAAGACGATCAACCACCCGACGGTTGTATTTATACATCGAGTCATATTCATCCACCTCGTGTTCAGCTACATGTATATGAAAACCGGTGCCCAGTTCGGAGGCGGCACTCACACAATCAGCCAATGTCTCATCGCTCAATGATAGGGAAGCATGTAGTCCGAAAGTTCCGGCCAGCAGGTGGGAATCGCGTTCCCGCAGGCTGCTGAGGAAGCGCACGTTTTCGCTGATACCTTCCTGGGCGCCTGTGGGACCATTGCGATCCGTCACTTCGTAACAGAGCGCCGCTCGCACACCAGCCGAATCGACTGCGTCGGCAATCTGATCGAGCGAACTATCGATCGCGTTAGGGCTGGCATGATGGTCGATCAGCGTCGTCGTGCCGTGCTTGATGGCATCAACGAGACATACAAGTGCACTGTACTCGATATCAACATCCAGCAAAGCACGATCGAGCCGCCACCAAAGTCGATTGAGAATATCAGGGAAGTCCTGCATGGGCGGGCCAGGGATTGCCATACCACGCGCAAACGCGCCATAGAAATGAGTGTGGGCGCAAATATTGCCGGGCATGACAAGCTGGTTCCGAGCGTCCAGCTCTTGAACATCGGGATACTTCGCACGCAGCTCGCCCGTGTTACCCATATTGGCAATACGCCCATCTCGTAACAGGAGCGCGCCATTCTCGATCAGTTCATTCGCTTTACCCCAGGTGACCAGACGGCCGTTCGTGATCAACAAATCGCCTGCATATTTCTTGTTTTCGCTCACCTTTCTGACGCTCCTTTAGGACAACCAGCCTGAGTGCTCCATGATTTCCTCTTCATTCGCCGGACGAATACCTTGACACTGTATGTGCATCCGCTACACTCTTACATGGTTCTAACGAACTACCGTAAGAATACCACGATTAAACCCATCTATTGTAATGTAGATTGGAATATTTTGTTGAAGGAGTTTCAAATGGCGGAACCAATAGTAGTAACTGATGATACATTCCAGGCCGAGGTGTTGGAAGCAGACAAGCCGGTGCTGGTTGATTTTTGGGCTGACTGGTGTGGCCCGTGTCGCATGATTGCCCCGTCCGTTAAGGAAATGGCGCAAGAGTATGAAAATGTTTTGCGCGTCGCCAAAGTTGACGTGGATGACAATCCGGCCATCCCCGGCCGTTATGGCATCATCGGCATCCCGACGCTGATGCTGTTCAAAGGCGGACAGGTCGTCGAGCGTATCACTGGAGCGCTGCCCAAGGACCGTATTGTGGCGCAGGTCCTGCCGCACCTGGAAACCGAAGCGGCGTAAGGCTCTCTTTCATTTTGATTGATAAACGCCCGTCCTGCAACGATTGCAGGACGGGCGTTTTGCTATGAACACACAGCCATCGGCCGTCACGTGCCTTCCTCTAGAAGAATACGGAGAAGTCAAATGGAAGTAGCAATCATGATCGAAGGTCAGAATGGGCTCAATTGGCCAAGGTGGAAACGTCTGGCAATGGCTGTTGAGGCGCTGGGTTTTGCCGGTCTTTACCGGTCGGATCACTATACCAATATGAATCCACCGGATGAGGATTCGTTGGAGCTGTGGGTTTCGCTGACCTGGTTGGCCGGCAACAGCGAGCGTATTGAATTTGGGCCGCTCGTATCACCCGTTTCTTTCCGCCATCCCACCATGACGGCGCGTATGGCCAGTGCCGTGGACGATCTCTCCGGGGGGCGTCTGTGGCTCGGTCTTGGCGCGGGCTGGCAGGAGAGAGAGCACAGGAATTACGGTTGGGACCTGCTTGATCTACCGCAGCGGTTCGCGCGCTTCGAAGAGGGCCTGGAAGTCATCAGCCAACTATTGAACAGCGACGAACCGGTCGATTTTGGCGGGCATTATTACCGGCTACATGAAGCCATCTTACTGCCGCGGCCGCAGCGACCAGGTGGACCGCCCATCCTCATTGGCGGCAACGGCCCCAAATACACCCTGCCCCTCGTCGCGCGCTTTGCTAGCGAATGGAACGCGGTATTTATTACCCGGGAGACGTTCAGCAAGCGTAATGCCCTGCTTGACAAACTCCTGGAAGAGCACGGGCGTGATCCCTCCTCCGTACGCCGCTCATTGATGACTGAATGTGTCTTTGGAACGGATAAAACGGCTTTGCAAAGAAGGCTGTCCGGAAGAAAGCGCTCGGTAGAAGAATTAAGAGAGGCTGGCCTGATTGTCGGTACGGGTGGCGAAATCGTGGACCAACTTGGCGAATGGGAAGAGGCCGGCGTGCAGCGTATCATGCTGCAGTGGCTCGATCTTGATGATATAGACGGCTTGGAGGCATTAGCGCAGGCTGTGCTGCCGCAGGTCTCTTGAAGCAAAAAAAGGCACGGCCGATGGGCAGCCGTGCCTCTAATACTCTTTACACAAAACGGAAGAAACCTTAGGAGTTATCTTCTTCCACGTCTTCGGGAGCTTTTTCCGCCGGCGTGAACTGTTCCGCCAGTTTGCCCATTTCGACACTCACCCAGGACAAACCCATGGCAATGCCTTCCAGCGCGCGACGGCCGAGGTCGCTGCCTTCGACCTTATTGGCCATCTCACCAGCTTCATCCTTCATGCGCTTGCTTGTCGGGCTGCTTTTCGCCTCACGAATCACTTTATCAACTTCGCTGGCAAAGGATTGGACGCCTGCGCGTACTTCCTCTTCGACGCGCTTGCGCTCTTCACTGTTCCAGGCGGATTCAAAGGCTTCCGCAAAAGCACGGCCAAGCGTCTGAAACTCCACAACCAGGTCCGGCCCTGCCGTTTTTTCATCCGCTTTCAACTGTTCGATATCCTCATCAACTGGAATCTCGATTCTTTCCTTGATTTCTTCAATATCCGGGGTGTTTTCTTCACTCATGATTGTTCTCCTTGCTTAGAGACCACTTCTAAATTTAGGTAATAATTTCACTAAGCCATACGCAGAAACGTGGATAAAGTTGCACCTTTCGCTCGCAACTCCGCTAAATAACAGCGTACGACTCTATGCCCTGATTGTCAACAAAGAGAACTTGTATGGCGACGCACCACGCTGCTCATCACAACTCCGAACTGTACTACCCAGTATACTGCGCTGTGAGCAAACTACTCCCCAGTTCCTACTCAATTCGCCGGACTGAGAGATCGTCGATGAACCAGCCATTATTGGCAATCGCATATTTTCCCTTCAGTCCAATACCTATCGGAATCGTCTTGGTCTGATCAATCGTAAATGTGTAGTTCTGCACGTTGATTTGGCCGTAGTTTTGCGGCATCCATACCGTTCCCCCATCGCCGACGATGAAACGGATTTCCGCCGCGGACGGATCCTGCGAATAATACTTCTGGCGGTTTTCCCACTTCTCCACGATATCGGGGAACATCTTTGCCTCAATGACGTAGGTACCCGGCTCCAGCGTAATATCGGTCAGGAGCTGGAAATTAACCGCGCCATTCCCTTTGAACGCCTTGACCGTATACTGGCCATTGTAAATATAGAGTGCGTGCTCCTCCGGCGGAAGAAAAGCTGTTGAGAGCACCCGGACTTCAGGGCGAACATAGACATCCCAGGCAGCATCGCCAAGACCAGTCGGCCCCTCTTCCCAGGTCAGGCGCCATTTCACCGGAAGCTGCAGTTCGGGTATGCCGTCCTGGTTATAATGCCCTTCTTCAAATGACGGATTGTTCAAAAGATTCACGCCCAGTACAGGCTCCGCTTGCGGAGCGGTTTCCTCTGCCGCGGCAGGCTCAGAGGTGGGCGGTGGATCTGTCGCTGCGGGCAGCGACGTTGGCTGCGGCTCTGATGTGGACGCGGGTTGTGAAGCGGCCGTCGCAGGTGGATTTGTCGCCGCAGGCTCGGGCGTATCCGTCGGCGGCAGGTCTGTCGCCGTAGGTTCCGGCGTATCCGTCGGCGTAACTTCAGGCGTTTCTGTCGCCGGCACGACCGTGCTGGTTGGGACCGCGGTGCTTGTCGGTGGAGCGGGATCGGTTGCCTCAGGCTCTTCTTCCATCACTACAGGCAGCGGCGTCCAGGTAGCAGGAACTGAGGCCACCCGTTCGACGGCCGTGGCCACCTGTTCAGGACTCGCTGTTTCCGCGGCGGGATCCAGATCCGGCGATCCGCAGCCGGCCAGAAAGATCAATATCACAATAAAAAACAAGGGGAACCAGCTACGATTCCCTGCGAAATTCCGGTTATTCTTAATCACTCTGTTCCTCCAGAATGTCTCTCCTAAGAGAAGTGAACAGGATTGTAGCTTCGCCGATCCTGCACCAGCAAAATGGATTAGTTGACATTCAGAAATGGAAAGGCGTAAGAATATCAGTGTGCAAACGCATGCATGGCGCGGAAATATCGGATTTCCTGCCGTTTGGAAGGACCCTATCCTGGCGACCAAGGCAATGAAAAAGACCGCATACGGTGATGCGGTCGTCTAAAAAATTCAGATGTGAAATGACGAAGTCAGCGTCTGCGGCTGCTGGCCTGCATGCCCACCGGCATGGGCTGCCCCCGGTGAGGAAGGCCGCCGGGTTTTGAAGCAGGGCGCCGATTCGGCATGGATGCCGGCGCCTGTTTTTGCTGTCTGGAGGCGGCCGCGTTAGCCGCTGCGGGACGACGACCGTTTGAGGCCGTGTCGAAAAGATGCGACCCTGCAATCGAAAAAGCGCCGATGAAGAGGATGCGCGTCAGCCAGACCAGCACGGCGACAAAGAGGGGCACAAAATGAAGAAGCTCTTCGCGACTCAGCACTTCGTTACCCAGATCGTGGTTCAGTAAAGTCAGATTGACAGCCCACCAGGTCATGATTGCGTTCATCGTCGCCCCCAGCAGCCATGCGCCCATCAGATACCAGGTCGACCGCTCCTGGTCAATGGCGTCCGGGGTGAACAGGCTGGCCAGACCGGCGAAATCAATCGCACAAAAGGCGATTGCAAGAATGACCGCCCAACCAATGCCCAGGAACTCAACGTCGCCTAACAGGCTTTCGAGCGCATAGCGCGTTGTATCGAAGTTGAACACTTCAAATGCCACCAGGGCGATAACCAGTACCGTGCCAATGATCGCTTTTCGCGGCAACGCCCAGCGCAAGGAAGTAATTGGCCCTTGATTACCCATCGAGTGATCCGCAATCATTTTATTTTCTCCATTGAAAGCGTACGATAAATCTCAATTACGATGAATTCAACTAGTCCCATACTATCTTTGGAAGAAAGGGGCCGGCGAGAACTTTTACTCGCCAGCCCCAACACACGAAGAGGGTATGGAAGGAGGGGAAGGTCCATCGTGTATCTATCTAGATATTAGCACATATGTTCTAGTATGTCAATGTTTTTGTAGATCCGTGGAAAAATGGCGAAATTTCCACTTTATTTGGACGATTCACTGGTCTGATTGAGCTAATTAGTGGGGATAAGCAGCTGCTATGAATTGTCCTCCAGCAGCGAATAATCGTATGGCTCAACACCGGGGCCATAGTTGTAGACATTGGGATAAGGGATGTAATTGCTGATCACGGTCTCGTCGATGATCGTTTCGCCATCGGCATTCTTCACGACACGATCAACGGCGACGCGCGCGCCTTCAACGGCCGAATC
>JBJYWZ010000060.1:0-4855 GCA_046259725.1 Promineifilaceae bacterium (SeqCode)
TGAGGCTGTCCGCCATTATCCATGACAACGGGAACGCTGCCGCTGCTGAAGGTCAGATAGGAGCAAGTGTCGATCCAAACCTGCCCCACGCCAATAGTTATGGGGTGCGCGGTAATGTCGGTCGTCGTCCCATAACTGCAGTCGGAATGGTAGGCGATGCCATAGATGTCCGCCAGGCCGGCGGTTACCGTATCTTCGCCGCCGTGGATCAAGATCGAACCACCATCGTCCAGCCAGGCTTTAAGCGCGGCCAGTTCATCATAGGTCCAGTTGATACTGCCACAGCAGTTTACCCAAAGGACATCATAACCGGCCAGCACGCCGCCATCGATCGGGAAGGTGAAGTTCTCGTCAACGGCGGCCCCGGCGGCGGCCAGGTCAGCGGCGATTGTACTGTAGTCAGACAGTCGTGGTTCGTTGTGCGCGCGGTCGTAAAGGATTTTGCGCTTCTCCAGGCCGGCAAGGGCGGCACGTTTCGTTTCATCGAGCACCGGCAGTTCGTGGAAGGAGACCTCAAGCGGGGACGGGCCAGAGTTGATGATGGTCAGCTCGGCCGTCGTGGTTGATCCTTCGACGGCCGCCAGGTCCAGACTCTGCGGCTGCAGCTCCAGGCGCGCCACGTCCGGCTCCAAAGCGACATCCTGCACCGTCTCCGCACCGGCGGTGATTTCAACCGTGAATGTCTGGCCGGCATATCCGCCGGCGGCGGCACTCAGGGTGTACGTGCCTTCCACGGCCCAGATCTCAAAAGTGGTCGTGGGCGCTGTTGTAAACACGCCGTCGAGCGTGACCGTGGCCGCCAGCGCTTCGCCCGTCCAGGCATCGGTGACGGAGCCAGTTACCTTGCCCATATTGGCCGTCGGCTCGACAAGCATCTCCAGCGGTATTTCCACAAACGGCAGCACAGGATCATTGCTGACGAGGATCAGGTCGGCCGTGTGAGCGCCGGGTTGGATGCCACCGCCGACCGAAGGTCGGGCATCGAATGTGATAGTCACCGGCGTCGTGCTGTCCGTGGGAATCGTGCCGGAAGCGGGATCGGCCGTCAGCCAGGGAGCCGGGACACCGGAATGGGCAACCACACCGCCCAGATAGGTGCCGAAGTCGTTCCACGAACCGTCGCGGCCCAATGTCTGCACAAGAACAGGCTGGTTGGCGGCGACATGGCGCGTGACGCAGCATTCTGGAAAGTGCAGGTAGCCATCCTTACCCAATGAGTAAGAAATTCCCTCAACCAGCAGCTCCGTGTTATCGAATGGGGCGAAGATGACGAAGCCTTCCATGAGGGAATGCAGGGTATACTCGCGGCCCAGCCGGCCGCCGGCAAAGGATATGTCATCGCCAAGATCCTCAATATCCTCGCCGCCTTCCGTATTACCGGCCCACACTTCAACATCTCCGCTGCTTTCCAGGCGCAGCTGGCGATTATCCAGGTCCACCTGCCACCAGAACTCTCCGGCGCTGAGGGTCGCGCTGTGCAGCAGCGCGTCGTCGTTCAGGTCATAGAGTTCAATCTCAGCATCTTCGTAAGCAAAAGCAGCCACAGCGCCTGTACCCCAACTATCGGTGGCAAAGTAGAAGCGCCGTCCCACGCCCTGTCCGCTGACATCCGGTACGGTAGTGTAAGCATTTTCGGCAACCAGTTCCAGGGCAACCCGGCCGCTGGCCATCACGTGATAAACGCCCGAATCAGGATTCAACTTCCAATAGTCGCCGGAGGCCAACGATCTGGAATCCACGACATTTTCCCCCGAATCGCGCAGCTCTACGTCAGCCGCTTCAATGGCAAATATGTAGAGGAAGGAATCCGCCTGCTCGTGATAGAAGACAAAGTCCCTGCCCACTGGCCCGGCTTCGGTGGATGGGATGAAAGATGTATAGCCCCAATAACTGCCGCTGGTAAGCACGGCCACAACCGGGTTGTCGGCTGCCAGTTTGAAATAGGCACCGTCGTACGGATACACATCCCAGGTATCGTAGCGGGCAAGATCATGCATCTCGTCCATGACAGATCCATCAGAGAGATCAACGAGCTGCACATCTGTGCCATCATCGAGGGCGGTAACGCGCAGGAAACCCCAGGACGGCATGTAGCCGTACAGTTCATTGGACGCGGCTGAGAAGGAGGTGCCCGGGCCGAATGAGGTGCCCAGCTCGAATGTCAGATCGACGCCGGCGCCGTTAGATACGTTAAGGGTCTGCTCCACCACTGCGCCCACGTCCTGGGTGCTGCTCAGCGACAGGGGAGAGACGGACATCTCCGGGGGCGCGTACGCTTCCGTTTCGACGACGGCCGTGGTTTCATAGGTCCCTGGCTGCGCAGCGGATGTGGCGGTCAGGATCACCGGATCGGTGGCGTACCAGTCAGCATCTGGCGGAACGGTCACGGTCAGGGTAAACGCGGCCGATTCCCCATGGTTCAAGGGGCCGACAGTGTCTGTGGATAAGACCGTGTCCCACGTATGCGCGCCCAGGGCCAGCGAGTAGCTGTCCACCATGCCTGAAAAATTGTACAAAGTAAAGTCGTAAAGCGTGTCTTCCCCGCGCCCGGCTTGCTGCGACTGCGCGGCGGGTACCAGGAAGATGCCCTGCGACACATACTGCGGGCAGACGGCCAGTCCGCGCGCGCCCGTGTCCGGCTCACCACTTCCGTCCTGGTCAGGCATTTGCACAAGCACGGAGGTTAATGCCCCGGTATCCGTCAGGGCGATCTGCCGGCTATCTTCTCCCCAACCACCCGAACCGGAAGTTACCAGTATGCTGCCATCACAGGTGACATCCATTCCCCAGGGTTTGCTGAAGCTGCCCCCGGGATCAACGTCGATTGTCTGCTGCACTACATTGGCCGCGGTATCGATGAGGGCGATGGCGTCGTCCCACCCTCGCGTCACGAAGAGGGTCTGGCCGTCAGGACTCACGGCCAGGTCGCGCGGCATGGCGCTGCTACTAGCGTTGCCGTTGCTGATTTTCGTTTCCTCCGTCAGAGAGAGCGTATCGATGACAGAAACAGTGTAGTCTCCCCTGTTGCTGAGATAGAGGCGGGAACCATCGCCTGAAATTGCGGCGTGGTGCGGGGTGCTGCCCGCCTTTATCTGCTTTGTGACGGTCCAGGAAGTTGTATCAATCACGCTGACGATGCCTATATTCAGGCGATGAGCGGCAAAGGCAACAGGCAGGTAAGGGTGCATGACGACGCTGGTGGGGCTATCGGCCGTATTTACCGTCGCCTCCGTAGCAAACGTTTTTGTATCGATTACGACAACGACACCCACATACTGCGAGCCAATCAAAGCATAGGCACTGTCCTGGGTAAAGGCGATATCGGCAGGACCCTGCTGCTCATCGATCGTCTGCAGGATTTCGTGAGTGCCCCGGTCAAGAACAATGACGGCATCTGAATAGCGGCAGGAGACCCAGACGGTCTGGCCGTCGGGCGGAATGGCCACGCGCCAGGGGAAATCACAGCCGCTCGGCGCCAGGTCAATAGTGTCGGTAACCGTGCCCGTGGCCAGGTCGACTACGGCCAGATAGTCGTGGTCGGCCATCGCAACGAAGACCGGATCGGCGTCCAGCACATCGAGTCCTGTCGCACCGGATACAGATGGGACAGATACAATAAGCAAAATGATAACCAGAGGAAGCAGGATTGTTAGAAAACCACCAAGGGACGTGCGGCGTATTCTCTGGCTCCTAAACGACGACAGAATGGTAATTTCGTTCATGGTGACCCCCCGTCAGTGAACAGTTTTCAGTATACAGTCATCAGCATTCAAGCTGTACTCTTCCGCGTCTTGTCCTATTATCCGGCGTCGTTGTTACGCGGCTCCTCCTTTCCATGTTTAATGCGGCCCTGAAACGGCCGTTAACACCAGTTTAAGTCAAAAAATCTGCGCCAGTCTGGCAGTTCTGTGCGAAAACGTGCGCCGGTACCGGTACCGCCCACCAGGCGTCGCTTGGCGATGGCCTGCAGCGTAATCGGACTCCCCGTCAGTTCGATGTTGGCAATTTCAGGAGTTTAAGGCTTCCCACCAGACTCCAAATCTAGAATTATTATACCATACTGCACAAGGCCCACGATATCTCCGCAGATTGACCTTCCAGAGTACAAACAACCAGCAGAACAACGCCTGATTAATGCAGCCAACCTGTGCCAATTTAGCGCAAGATTCTTACGTTATTCTTACGTTTTTGATCTACCACTAGAAGATAGAGCTGCAGCAAAAAAAGAGCTCAGCTTTGCAAGAAAAAGAATAGTTAATGGAGGTGCGAGTACGACCTAAAAACTGTCTTGCGCACGCTGTTAATTGTTTACCTGGCGGTTTATCTGGCTGCGTGCGTATTCACAGCAACAGCATCCGCTGATTGTTAGCCGAAACTGAAAGGCGCTCGCTAATCCCCGAGTTCACAGAAAAGGAGTAACAAAAATGGCTATTGTAAGATGGAACCCTATGAGAGATATGGTACGTATTCGAGAAGAATTTGATCGCCTATTTGATGAGACAATGGAACTACCGGCCTGGCGCTGGTCTGAGCCGGTTGGCAAGCTGGCTGTCGACGTCGCCGAGGAAGATGGCGCGTACATCGTTAAGGCGTCAGTCCCGGGCATGAAACCGGATGACCTGGATGTTTCTATCACCGACAACATCCTGACGATCAGGGGCGAAGTGAAGGAGGAGAAGGATATCTCCGAAGAGCAATATCATCTTCGCGAACGTCGTTATGGTTCGTTCGCACGGTCGATCACGCTGCCGGCAGCAGTAGAAGTTGAAGGTGTCGAGGCGACCTATGAAGATGGCGTGCTCACTTTGAATGTGCCCAAGACCGAAGAAGCACAGGCCAAACGAATTCCCATTAA
>JBJYWZ010000060.1:4955-6736 GCA_046259725.1 Promineifilaceae bacterium (SeqCode)
CTGCTGCCGGCGTCCAGCCCATCCTTTCCCGGCTGGCAGTTTACCGATCTCTATCGACCGGCGCGGCAGGTCGGTGGTGATTTATACGATTACTTCGTGCTGCCTGACGGCGGGCATAGATTGGGGTTGGTCATTGGTGATGTGGCAGGCCAGGGTGTACCAGCAGCTCTGTTCATGGCTACCAGCCGCACACTCATTCGCAGCGCGGCACTGGCCGACCTGACTCCAGGATCAACTTTGAGCGAAGCCAACAAGCTTATCCTTCAAGACAGCCCCTCAGAGCTATTCCTGAGCGCATTTTATGGAATCCTGGATACCAGGACGGGCACGCTCAATTATGCCAACGCCGGGCACAATCCACCTCTCTTGTACCAGCAAACCAGGGGCGATTTCCTGGAGCTGCGTGCCAGGGGCATACTCCTTTGTGTTCGGAACAGGATTTCGCTGGAGGAAAAGTCGGCCACGCTCGATCACAACGATATCCTGGTTCTTTACACGGACGGGGTGACGGAAGCGATGAACAGACAGGGTGAGGAGTTCGGCGTCGATCGCCTGCGGCAGGGCATCGCGGCTCATGCTGAAGAGAGCGCCTCACAGATTCTGTATGGAATCGTTGAAGCGATAGATTCATTTATTGGCGAAACCGAGCAGCCTGACGATCTCACGCTGGTTGTGGCCAAACGGTTGTAAAATTGATAATGATTTTTACCGAAGCAGGCAAATGATCTGGCTAACGGGCATCAGGGAACTGTTTAATGCTGCCAGGGAGCACCAGTTATGATTCATAAGCTCGTGCGATTCAGTTGGATTATTCTTTTGGCGACGCTATTGTGGGGCTGCAGCCAATCGCCATCGACGGCCGTCTCGACCGCTGCGCCGCAGGCATCGGCCACCCCTATGCCGACCCCTTCTCCAATCGTGATCGTGGCCACGCCGACGCCTCTGGGCGATGATGTGCTGCAGCCGCTTGACGTGGAAGAACAGCTGGTTACCAACCTGTATGAGCGGGTGGGGCCTTCGGTTGTTCACATTACGTCCCAGGTGGTTACTGTGGATTTCTTCTACGGCCCGATGCCCTATGAAGGCACGGGGTCCGGCTTCGTCTATGATGAGCAAGGGCACATCGTCACGAACTATCACGTGGTAAAGGGAGCAGAGACGATAGAAGTGAAGTTTTCGGACCGGCTGCAGGTCACAGCCCAGGTTATCGGCGTCGATCCGGCGAACGATCTGGCCGTGCTGGCTCTGGAGACGCTGCCGTCTGAGATCGAACCTCTGACGCTGGGATCGTCTGATGATCTCCGCGTGGGGCAGAGGACGATAGCCATTGGCAACCCATTTGGTCTGGATCGCACATTGACGACGGGGGTGGTGAGCGCGTTGGGACGGCCATTACAGGCCGAGGAAAATAATGTGATATTCGATGTGATCCAGACCGACGCGGCAATCAATCCCGGCAACTCGGGCGGCCCCCTGCTCAACTCGCGCGGAGAGGTGATAGGCATTAACACCGCGATTCGCGAGGACGCGCAGGGAATCGGCTTTGCCGTGCCCGTGAATACGGTGAAACGGGTTGTGCCGGTCCTGATAGAGAACGGGGCATATCCCCATCCCTGGACAGGATTATTAGGTTATTCAATCACACCGGACCTGGCGAGCAGGCTGCGTTTGCCGGTGGACGAGGGGATCCTGGTGGCGCAGCTTTATCGCAATGGGCCAGCATCCGCGGCCGGCATCCGCGGGGCGAGCAATGAATTAATTATCGGCAACCGGCGCTACCT
>JBJYWZ010000061.1:0-1818 GCA_046259725.1 Promineifilaceae bacterium (SeqCode)
CGACTGAATCTGCTGGGGAACGAAAGCCGGTTCCATCTTTTTGGGTTCGGGCTGCATGGAAGCACAGCTCATCAACAAACCGACCGAGCCCACCGCAAAAAGTTTTTTCCATAATTCTTTCAACATCTTGACCTCCTTTTCATTTTTCTACAACTGTTGTTCCCCCTGCCTGCAGCAGGTAAGTTAGATTTTAGGCTCACTGGTAACGTCAACCCCCGAGAGCCTCGCCAATGAAAAGTCAATTGCCCGTTCTAAAAGGCACTGTACCGAAATTGGTACCCTTAGTTAATGTAATAATAATGCAGCTTGAGAGTATGTATATTGGACTTTGGTCCAATATGTTGAATTTAGATTTGAATCGTCACTTTCACTCTCCCTTGTTCTCAGCCGCTCACAACCACCAATTGTCCCAAAAAGTGCTGTTGTGTCGTAACCTGTCAAGCGGCCTCCCGCTTCCTCTTTGTCGCCTCACCGCAGACTCCACCCGAGCATCAACAAGCCGATGGTGGCCACCCAGCTGCCGGCGACGCGAACTGCGATCCGCATCCACCCGGCACGCAGCGACATCACGAAGGCTGAAGCAAGCGCGACCACGACAAAAATCGCGCTGCCGATCCCCGCGAGCCCGAGTGCTTCGCGCTGCGCCGCGGCAATCCCCGTTCCATTCAGCCATCCGTGCAGCAGCCCGACAGCCACTGCGATCCCCAGGACCACAGCCGGAGAAAGCCGTTGGTCAGCCGCCGTGAGTCCCCCCAGTACCAAGAACGACACGCAGGTTATCGTGCCGGACAAAAGCGCCTGCCCGAACAGATAACCCGCCAGGCCGCCGAGGAGCCAGGCACCGGTCAGCCCGAACAGCGTCCGTCGCCCTGCCGCGGGGCCATTGAGGCCCGCAAGCATTGACATGGCCAGGACGGGCAGGAGGTCGTCCGCGCTCAGCAGCACGTGCGAGATACCGTCGTAGAGCGGGCCGAGCCCGGTTGTGACCAGGTGGGCTTCAGCCGATGACGGTAAGACCGCGCCGGCGACCACGCCGAGAGCCGCTCCACAGGACCTTGCTGCAATGGAAGCTCTCAACTTCATGGGAACGCACTATACAGGAAGCCGGCCCCGGCCAGGGCCACCACGGCACCGGAAAACCGCAACGCGAACCGCCCCGCCGGCCACTTGTGCACCACGCCAATCGCGACACCGATGCCGTGGAGACAGCCGGTCGCGATGACGAATCCGATGCTGTACACCAACGCGCTCTGCCCGGGGGGCAACTCCGTGCCGTGGGCGTGGCCGTGAAAAACAGCGAAAAACGCCACGATCGCCCCGGCCACGATGAGCGGCGGCTTCGCCTCGCGCGCCACCATGAGCCCGAGCAGCACCGCGGAGAGCGCAATCCCGACCTCGACGCCGGGCAGCGGGATCCCGATGAGACCGAAAAAACCCCCGAATGCCATCATCATGGGGAAGGTTACGGGCAGCAGCCACACGGCGGGTGGACCCAGCTGCGCACCCCACAGACCGACCGCGATCATGGCCAGCACGTGGTCGAGTCCTGAAATCGGGTGACTCAGTCCGGTCAGGAACCCCTGCGCCTGACCCTGCTGGACGTGCGCGAAGGCCGGCATGGCGCTTGCAGGGAGCACCGTCAGGGCCAACAATGCCTCGCCTGCAGGCAGTGATGAAAAATGGAAACGTTTCATCGCAGTCCCCCAAACAGCAAAGCAATGCGTTGAATGGTCCAGTAAGCGCCCAGCGACCCCACGGTATAACCGGGCAGCGCCTCGATGAGCCTCGGCCACCGGATTTCCAGGGTATGAAACGCAC
>JBJYWZ010000062.1:0-4916 GCA_046259725.1 Promineifilaceae bacterium (SeqCode)
TGCTGGTTTCGATTCACAGCGCGGTGCAGTTTTTTATCGTGACGCTGATGGTGGAGGGACGCAGTGATGGCAGCCAGTCCTTGCTGCGGATTGGGGCTGATACGATCGGCCGTCTGTCCAGAAACCCGATTATCATCGGCCTTGTGCTTGGTCTGCTCGTGAATTTGTTACGCCTACCGGTCCCGCAAGTTGTCGACGACACATTAAGCCTGATTGGCCGGGCGACCCTTCCCTGCGCCTTGATCGTCCTGGGGGGATCGCTCAACGCCTACAGAGTATCCGGTCATTTCATGGAGGCATGGATCATGATCATCCTGAAGTTGATCGTCATGCCATTTCTGGTCTGGGTACTGGCCTTTGTGGTTTTTCAAGTTGATCCTCTCTGGGGAGCGGTGGCCGTTATGGCGGCGGGCATGCCCGTGGGCATCAACGCCTATATGACCGCCCAGAAGTACCAGGTTGCCATCGCCACCACATCCACGGCTTTTCTGATTTCCACACTGCTAGCAGCATTCAGCCAATCACTGCTCCTGTCCCTGTTTCTATGATTGACCGGGTGGTTTTCGAAAAAAGGAGAGTGGATAAATAAGGGCTGGCTGTTTGCGATCTTTGGGTTATGGTGAGGAGGCTTCTTCGACAAGCGAGGTAAAGCGCGGGTCTTGTCGAACCCAATATAAGTCGGGATCGTTTTTTGCCTGCTCAATCAATTTGGGCTGCTGCGGCAGTAGCAGTCGCAGTATTTCCAGGGCTTGGGCTATCTTGCCGGCCACGCTATAGAAGCAGGCCGCATCATATTGATCGTCGCCATCGGCCAACGGCCGTGCCCTTTCAACTGCTTCTTGCCAGAGTGTATCATCCCCGGCCGTACGCGCGGAAGCGGCCAGGCCAAGCCAGTCAAGCGTGCGCGAGGGATCGCGTTCCACGGCCCGTCTATAGGATTCGACGGCCTTCGTCCAGCGGCCAAGCTGTCGTCTGGCAAGGCCCTGGGCGCTGAACGTTTCGGCGTCATCGTGGCCGAGGTTGATGGCATCGGCGAAATCGGCTTCCGCGCCAGGGTAATTTCTGACATAGTATCTCAGAAGACCGCGCTGGTAATAGGTGTCGGCATAATCAGGACTGCGCTCGATCACAGCCGTGTAATCGGCCTCTGATCCCGCATAGTCCCCATTTTCAGAACGGGCGCCTGCCCGCAGGTAGTAAATAAAGGCGCTGTCCTCTCCTCTCTCGATCGCCGTGGTCAGGTCAACCTCGGCGGCGGCAAAATTCCCGTTACCTATGCGCGCCCAACCAAGATATTTGTAGACATTTGCATCGTCCCGGCCGCGCTCAACAGCAGCCAACAGATCCTTTTCGGCGCCAAGCGGGTCAGCATTGTCATTGCGTACGCGGCCGCGCCAGTAGTAAACATCGCCATCATCCTTACCTCTTTCGATAGCCGCTGAAAAATCCGCCTCCGCTCCCTCGTTGTCGCCATTAACCTGCCGCGCTATCCCACGGCGATAATGAACATCAGCATCATCGAGACCGCGCTCGACGGCTGCTTCAAAGTCGGCCAATGCCCCGACTGCATCAAGATTGCTGCTTCGCGCTTTGGCCCGCCGGAAATAGACGTCGGCGTCATCCCGGCCGCGCTCCATGGCCAGCGTATAGTCAGCGATCGCCCCGGCAAAGTCGCCATTTTCAGCGCGCACCAGACCACGAAAGAAATAGACAGGCGCTTCATCCAGGCCGCGTTCAACAGCGGCCGTGTAGTCGGCTTCAGCTCCCATGTAATGGAGATTGTTAGCGCGCGCATCGCCTCGTGCGACATAAACGGCCGCGTCATCCTTGCCGCGCTCGACAGCGGCCGTGTAGTCGGCTTCTGCGCCAGCATAGTCCCCAATCTTAAAGCGAGCCAATCCGCGGTAGTAGAAGACGGGCGCTTCGTCCCAACCGCGCTCGACAGCGGCGCTGTAATCGGCCTCGGCTCCGGTGAAATCGGCGAGGGTGAAGCGTGCATCACCACGCAGCAAGAAGACATTGGCATCATCCTGACCACGCTCAATGGCCGCGGACAGATCGTCCAGCGCACCTTCGAAGTCGCCGTTGTCTTGACGCAGAGAACCGCGCAATAAGAATGCCCAGGCTGCTTCCTGCCCGCGTTCGATGGCGGCCGTCAGGTCTTCTTCCAGGCCGTCAAGATCGTTGTCCTGTGTTCTGGCCACAGCGCGCAGCAAATACAATTCGGAGCTGTCCATCCCACGCTCAATCGCTGTGGTGAAGTCCTCCACCGCCCCCGCATAGTCTTCACTATAGTAGCGCGCCCCACCGCGGGCCAGGTAAACGTCGGCGCTGTCCTGACCGAGATCAATTGCCGTATTCAGATCTGTTTCCGCCTGGGCATAGTTTCCACGAAGCGCTCTCGCCGCGCCGCGCCCTGCAAATACCATGGCGTAGGCGGCGCCGCGCTCTACTGCGGTCGTTAAATCCTCCTCCGCCCCGGCATAGTCGGCCAGCGAGAAACGGGCGCCGGCGCGTGAGATGTAGATGGCGGCATCATCCTGCACTCGTTGAATAACGGCCGTGAAGTCCTGCTCCGCCCCGGCGAAGTCGTCGATCTGTGCTCGCGCATAACCGCGATTGTAGAATAAATCGGCTTCATCCACGCCCTGATCGATCGCGGCGTCGACAACGCCTATCGACTTTTCGAACTGCAATGCCTTGTTTAAGCGGCTCGTGAGGGTCGCCAAATCAGACGGCCAGGCGTGCGGGCGATCGGGCGCCTCGCTGATAGCATGAATGACCTTATCCCAATTGTCATCAACCGCCGGCAGGATACCGCCCGTGTTTTTCAGGCTGTCCAGCAGCTGTTCATCGCTGAAGGCGTCCAAAATGTTCGCTCGCTTGCCCAGCAAGCCCATATTAATCAAGCCTTCGACAGCGGGCTGTGTTTCCGCGCCGCTCAGTTGGCTGCTCAACTGGGACACATAAGGGATGCGCGTTGTCACGCCCGCCTCGCGGATCAGGTGGATCGCTTCATAAACCGCCTGAACACCCGGATAAAGCCCTCGCGCTTCGCGATAGCGCATATCCCAGGATTCGCCTTGAGTAGGCAGCCAGGACTCCAATGTGAGGGGCCGACTGCCGCTTGCGGCAAAATTCACATTGTCAAGGAGCGTGCGCAGCGTCCTGTCACTATTAATGACCATGGTGGAAATATCTTCTTCGGCAACCTCGACGTGCGCCTGCCTGGCCAGCCCGCGCAAGATTTGCTGCAAACCGGCAACTGTGAACTCCGGCAGTTCGTATAGACCAAAAAGGCGCCACGGTGCCCGATCCTGCTCGAATCCAAGGCGCTTCCAGTGATGGGGTTCAGATCGCGCTGTGCCCAGGACGCGCAGCGATCCCGGCGACATCTGCTGCGATAAATAGTCCAGAAGATCTGCCAGACGTTCCGCATAGGGAATCTGCTCTTGCCCTGAGGAGCAGACGCGCCGGTGTAGATCATCGAATATCAGCAGGAGCCGTTTGTCGTGCAGAGCTTCAGGAAAGTCAGCCAGACGATTGAGGGCTTTGTCCGCTTCACCTCCCCTGGAAACGCAGACGACCCATCCATGCCGGCGGCAGAAGTACTCGGCAAGTTCGGCGACCTCGCGTGTCTTGCCTAAACCAGCCCGGCTGTGCAGCAGCAGCATGCCCCCGGCATCCAGCAGAGACTCTGTCAGCGTTTGCTGCATGTCGTCTGTCCCTTCTCTTGCCTTGATGTAGTCAATTTCGTAGGGAGGCAGCCCCTGACCGGATTCCATGCGAAAGACGGCTGCGATCACCTGATCCGGATCGTCAATGATCTCGAAAATATCCTCCATCCTGGGCAGCGGCTGCCCGGGCTGCAGTTGTGCAAAAGCGAGGAGCGAGCGCAGCATGTCTGGGTCCAATGCCATTTGAGCCTGTTGTGAATCCGCGGGTGTAACGACATGGAGATGGATACCACCCTGATAGACCTGTGCGCTGGCGCCCTGGCCAATGGCTACCCCGGCGGCATGTGTGATGTCGCCTACCGTGATGTGATCCCCATCAGACATGATTTAGCGAAATCCTATTGGCATCTATATCTTGCGCCATCCTACCAGGCTGCTGCACTTCTCTTCTAATTATTCAGATAGCCGCAACGCTTGAAATATTTTACAGCAGACCGCAGGTGACGTTAAGCGTCATTTTGTGAGGATGCATCGCGCCGCTCAGCATGCAGATAGGCTGCTGCGGGATCAGACGGCGCACGGGTGAGAATGAAGACGATCACAATCACAGCGGCTATGATCCCCAGGATGCTGCCCAGAACTGGCTGTCGAATGGCGAATCCCAGGCCGTAACCTGTGGCGACTACGGCCGTGACGATGCCGGCCGCCTGTGCCCGCGGCGCTCGCCACAGCTCAAATGCCAGTGTGCCGGCCTCGGAGCCGGGAGCGCGATCGGCACGGCGGCTGGCGGTCAGAAAAACAATCAGCAGTGCCGGTCTCAGGACATTTATCACGTTTTGCAGGGTGTTGCCCGGCGCCAGGTTGCCTGTTGCGGCAATATCCAAGATATGGACAATGGATGCTCCCAAGGAAAAAGTTGTTACCGCAATCACCGCCGCTTCGCGTGCGCCGTCTCGCCGGTTCACGGACAGTATACCCAGTAGGCCGAGAGCCAGATTAGCAAAGGCGACCTCCAATTGAAAGGGGCTGCCGGCGGGCCAGCCAATCGATTGGGCTACCATATCGGACATGAAGAAATGAGCGATGAAGTTGCCGATGCCGTTTCCAGCAACGCTCAAGGCAAACAGGTAGATCAGAATGATCTCAAGTTTTCGTACACGGCTGTTACTGCTTTTGTCAAGCCAGATCTGACCCGCTGCGAAGAGAAGCGGCAGCAGTGTAAAAAGGAAAATGCGCAGA
>JBJYWZ010000063.1:0-10706 GCA_046259725.1 Promineifilaceae bacterium (SeqCode)
GCCGGGTATGGTAATCGAGTCCCACTCAAGTTGGTCGAGATCGTCGTCGCCGAACGTTTTGGGGAGGGCATCGGGGTCTGGCCTGAGCGTAGCCGAAGGAGATTGCCCTGAGCCCGCTGAAGGATTGGGCAAGTAGTGGAACAGCCACGTTCCATTCATGAGCCGGTAGTAAGGAGATTCTTCGTAGCGTCCGCACAAGGCATCTTCTGCTGAACTATAAGAGATCGTCCGCGTATGCCCCGGCCGTTTGTTTATGCCCACAACCTGCGGGTTTTCCCAGTCGTTTGGTAAGTGCGTTGTAATTCTGTTCATTGACGCATCTGTTGGTTTGATAATCGGCCACTTTTTTGGCTGGCTCGATCTAACTGACCAACTTGCCGGTTATCCAAATTGCTTGATGACTTTGTCCTACGCCGTTTAGATGCTCTAAGAACCCTCCCACGGTATTGGGCTGACATCGTCGTGCCGCAGCGCACGTTTTCCACTGCGGTCGATGCGCATGATCAGGCGGCAGGCTGGATCAGGGCAAACGACGCGTGTATCCGTTTCCATCCAGTCGGCTGGATGGCTTTTGCGCTGTTTGGCGGGCAGCAGAGGGATGGCGGCCTGCAAGGCATAGAGACAAAAATCGCTCCCGTCGGGCATTGATAACTTGCCACTCCGCAAATAGAAGCGGTCTCCCACGGCCATGTTGCAGGTGCAGTGTCCTTCGATTTTTTCGACAACTATCTCCAGATCGAACAATTCGAATTGACCGTCTTGATCCATCGTTACCTCGAAAGCGCTGATCGTACCTCTGGTAGGACAATTTCGCCTAATAATGCCAACCCACTTTCTGAACTGAGACCATGCGGCGTGCCGAATTCGACGCGGTCTACGCCGGCCGCAAAAAGCTCCAGGGTCTGGACAATAATCTCATTGGGCGTGCCGGCGAACACAAATTTGGATAACAGGTCATCCGAGATATAGGTGACTGCTTTTTCGACATCATACTGCTGCATCGCTTCACGAATGCCGTTCAAACGATCCGCTTCAATCATAACGGTTGAATCCAGACCGGCGACGACAGGTAGGTACAGGGCAGCCTCGCGCCGTGCATGGTCCCGGGCGGCGGATCCGTCCTTGTCGACAACCGTTACCGCGCCGACGACAACCTCGGCATCGGCCGATCTCTGCTTTAAGAACGATTTCAGATCGCGGACCGCTCCCGGATTTGCTGTACCACCCAGCTTGATTTCGGCAGCCAACGGCAAACAGGCCTCGATCGTCTTTCGTCCCCAACTGCCCAGCAAGAAGGGGATATCAGGACGAATCTCTTGCCAGCGCAAGGAATCTCCTCCCTGTATGCGAAAATGTTCGCCAATAAATGGGTTCTCATCTCTGCGCAGCAGGTGACGGACGCATGCCATCGCTTCGCGCAGCGCGGAGATCGGTTTGGAGGGATTCAGCCCAAGGAAGTCCAGCCAGGCGCCGCGTGCGAAACCACAGTAGGCGCGGCCGTTGCTGGCGGCATCAATGATGGCCACATTGCCGGCGATGTTGATGGGGTGTGACGTGAACGGGTTCACAGCGGCAGGCCCGATCCTGACCCGCCGCGTATGCCTGGCGATTTCTAATAGCGGCAGCCAGGCCGGCTGATATAACATATCGTTATACACTGACACGCCATCAAAGCCATAGGACTCGGCTCTCGCTGCCAATGAACCATAGGCGCTAAGCGGTTTGTCGGTTTGAAAGGCGATTGATATTTGCGGCACCATACCGCTATGGTACGTGATGATCAACGATAATGCATGTCTGTTTGTTGTATACGTGCTGATTCGGTATGATTTTGGCAGCGAAGTAGAGGATATTCATTGAGCCAATTACTTGACGTACGCGATTTAGTTACGCGGTTCGATACGGAAGATGGCATTGTTCATGCTGTGAACGGCATCTCATTTTCCCTGGCCGCCGGCGAGTCGCTGGCGATTGTCGGCGAAAGCGGCTCCGGTAAATCGGTGAGCGTTCTCTCTATTCTGCGCCTGATCCCTGTGCCCCCCGGGCGGATTGAAGGGGGCGAAGTGTGGTTCGACGCCGGGCCGCCAGGCGGCACGCGTGATTTGCTCGCCCTTTCCGATTCAGAAATCAGGAAAGTGCGGGGTAAAGAAATCGCCATGGTCTTCCAGGATCCGATGACCTCGCTTAATCCCGTGCTGAGTATTGGCAACCAGTTGACCGAAGCTTTGCTCAAGCATCAGCGCATCAGCCGCTCTGAGGCGAATAAAAAGGCCGCTGAAATGTTGAGATTGGTGGGCATTCCCGATGCGGAGGCCCGGCTGAAAAGTTATCCTCACCAGTTCTCCGGCGGTCAGCGCCAGCGGGTGGGCATTGCCATGGCCCTGATCACCAATCCATCGCTGCTCATCGCTGACGAACCCACTACCGCGCTTGATGTCACCATCCAGGCTCAAATCACCGAGTTAGTAGCGGATCTCCAGCAGCGCCTGGGTATGGCCATCATCTGGATCACGCACGATTTAGGCGTCGTGGCCGGTCTGGTGGAAAAAGTGGCCGTCATGTACGCCGGTTTCATTGTCGAGATGGCGCCGGTGCGCGACCTTTATATGAAAACCAGCCACCCGTATACCCTGGGTTTATTGGAGTCGATTCCCTCCTTGGAGGGTGGTGAAGAGCGGCTTGTTCCCATCGAAGGCTCGCCACCGGATTTACTGCAGGCGCCGCAGGGTTGCGCGTTTGCTCCTCGTTGTCGATTTGCCATAGACCGCTGCCTGGACGAAAACCCGCCGATGGTGGCGGTCGCTCCTGATCACTATTCTGCCTGCTGGCAGTGGCAGGAGGTGCGCGAGGAATCGATCAATGCGCATCAAACCACGCCGGCACGCAAGGAGAGCAAGAAACGCGCCAACGGCCGGGCGCAGCCGCTGCAGCCGCTCCTGGAGGTCCACGACTTGAAAAAATATTATCCGATTCACCGAGGTGTTCTCAGACGGCAGGTCGGGTCTGTGAAAGCAGTGGACGGCGTCAGCTTTGCCGTCATGCAAGGTGAAACGCTGGGCCTCGTTGGTGAAAGTGGTTGTGGAAAATCGACTACCGGGGAGACAATTCTTCATCTAGAAGAGCCGACCGGCGGCCAGGTTATCTTCGACGGCAAGGATATCACTTCGCTTAAAGGCAAGGATTTGCGGCAGGTACGCCGGCGCATGCAGATGATTTTCCAGGATCCGTACGCTTCGCTCAATCCACGGCGTACGGTTGAAAGCATCATCAGCGAAGGGCTGGAAATCCATAACATAGGCACTAAAGAGGAGCGCCGCGACCGCGTAGCTGAGCTGATGAGGCTGGTCGGTCTTAATCCTTATTTCGCAGGCCGCTATCCTCACGAATTCTCCGGTGGGCAGAGGCAGCGTATAGGTATTGCCCGTGCGTTGGCCACAAATCCCAGCTTTATTGTGGCTGACGAACCGATTTCAGCCCTGGATGTTTCTATTCAGGCCCAGGTTGTGAACCTGCTTGATGATTTAAAAGATGTATTGGGGTTGACCTACTTGTTTATTGCCCATGACCTGTCCATGGTGCGCTACATCAGTGATCGGGTGGCTGTGATGTACCTGGGGCGAATCGTGGAGTTAGGGGAGCGTGAAGAGATTTTTGAGCATCCCCTGCATCCCTACACCCAGGCGCTGCAGTCGGCCGTGCCTATTCCTGATCCGGATAGAGAAACGGAGCGCAGGCGCATTGTGCTGGAGGGAGATGTACCGAACCCGGCCGATCCACCTCAAGGCTGTCATTTTCATCCCCGCTGCCAATACGCCACGGAAATTTGCGCCGAAGAGTATCCAGAGCTTCGTAATTTGGGGACGGAAGCAACGCCGCATATGGTCGCCTGCCATCACGCGGACCAGTTCTTGGTGAAAAGTAAACGGTAAACAGGTTACTTTCTCGTGTGCGGATCGAGCATATCGCGCAAACCATCACCAATGAAGTTGAAGGCCAGCACGAGCGTGGCAATCGCTATCCCGGGGAACAACCACATCCACCACTGATCAAAGAAGTCGATGCCAATTGATACCATACGACCCCATTCTGGCGAGGCTGGTTCGGGTCCCAGGCCCAGAAAACTTAATCCGGCAAATAGAAGAATCGCCGAACCGATGTCCAGAGATGCGTATACTAGAGCTGGGGCGATTGTGTTTGGCAGGAGAGTACGCCTGAGGATATAGGGGTGGCTGGCCCCTAAACTGCGCGATGCCTTGACATATTCTTGATTCTTCGCTTCCAGGACGAGACCGCGCGTCAATCGACTATAGTTGGGCCAGCGAACGATGACGAGGGCGATAACAGCATTACGAAGATCGGCACCTAAAGCGGCCGTTACCGCCATGGCCAGAATAATCGTGGGAAAGGCCATAAATAGATCGGTGACGCGCATCAAGACTTCATCCCAATTCCCGCCCAGGTAGCCCGCGATCGCGCCTGTAAGTGTGCCGATGATGCTGACGAAAAGAACGACAACCAGTGCAGCAGGAATGGTGATACGGCCGCCGTATATGACCCGGCTGAAGATATCGCGTCCCAATTCATCGGTGCCCATCAGTGAACTCTTGCCCGGCGGCTGCAGCCGGTTGGCAACATCTTGTGCCAGCGGGTCTTTGGGGGCAATGGCTGGTGCCAGGATGGCCAGCATTATCCAGGTAATGACGACGAGGATGCCGATGACAACTACGGGATTGCGGCGCAGATTCTGCAGAACCGTTTCACCCAGACCGGGTGATTGCAGCCGTGATACGCTTTGCAATTCCTGTTGGGCAGTGGCGATATTGGACAAAGCTTCCCTACTTTAAGCGGATACGCGGATCGAGAAAATAGTAAAGAATGTCTACCAGGAAATTAACAGCCACGTAGATCAAGGCGATCAGCATACTTACGCCCATGATGGCTGGAAAATCTTGCGAGGTAGACGCGCGATAAACATAGCGACCCAGACCGGGCCAGGCGAAAATTGACTCCGTCAGCACCGCCCCGGCCAGCAGGCTGCCATACAGAAGGCCGATGATGGTCACCACCGGGATCAAAGCGTTAGCAAGTGCATGCCTGCGGATTACGACACGTTCGTTCAGCCCTTTCGAACGCGCTGTTCGGACATAATCGGCATTGAGCTGTTCCAGCAAACTTGAACGGGTGATGCGGGCGATGATGCCGGCAACGAAACTACCCAATACGATACTGGGCAGCACGAGATGGGATAGAGCATCGCGAAATACAGCCCATTGTCCCGCTAACAAACTATCGATCGTGAGCCAGCCGGTAACAAACGGGGGGTCTTTTACCAGAAAACTCAAGCGACCCGGCCCGGCGGTCCAACCGAGCTTGGCATGAAAAACGGTCAGGGCGATCAAGGCCAGGAGAAAAACGGGGAAACTTACGCCAATCAGAGCGAATACGCGCACCGAATAATCCAGCAACGAGTTGCGCCACACGGCCGAAATCACGCCAAAACTGATTCCCATGAACAGCCCAACCACAATCGAAAACGTCGCCAGCTCCATCGTTGCCGGAAGAAACTGCTTGATATCATCCACGATCGGATTCTTAGTCTTGATCGATACACCTAAATCACCCTGCAGCAAGTTACCCATGTAAATAAAGTACTGCTCGACAGGTGATTTATCTAAGCCCCAGCGCTCGCGAAAAGCAGCCACGAGTTCGGGATCATTCAGCGCGTTCTGCGGCAGGTTTGCATTAATCGGATCGGCCGGTACCGCGTTTGCGATTATGAAAGAGACAACCGTTATACCCAGAATCAGCGGGATAGCGAAAAGAAGACGGCGGGCGATATAGACTGGTAGGCTCATGGGTAAATGAAGGACAGGCAGCCGGCAAACTACCGGCTGCCCATCAATACACTAATCGGCTTTATTCCGCACGGCTCAAATTCGTGACATCCACGGTCCATACCGGATGCCAGATATAGCCCTCGATATCCGAGCGGAACGCGGTTTGAATGGCAGGGACGTTAAAGGGCGCGTAGGCGCCGCTTTCCTGCGCGTAAACCTGCAGTTGTTCGAACACGGCTTCTCGCGCCTCGGGATCTGATTCAACCTTTGCCTGGGCGATCAGGTCGAGGATCTCTTGATCAACCATATCCTCTGTCCAGTTCGTCCGTTCTTCGGCCACCTTGCCTCCGGGCAGGAAAGAGAGGAAATCTACCGGATCAAGGATATCGGGACCCCAGAACCAGTAGGAGAAACCCTGTTCGCCATTGCGGTATTCTTCCAGCGAGACTTGAAGCTCACCCGGATTAAGGTTAACCGTGATGCCCACCTCAGCCAGATCGGCCTGGACTTTCTGCGCGTTGGTGCTGAGATTAACGCCGCCAAATGTGAAATCAGGATAGCTCAGGTCTATCTCGAAACCATCGGCATATCCCGCTTCCGCCAGCAGTTCGCGTGCGCGATCGAGATCGCGCGTGAAGGCTCGATCAGGGCCAAATGCGCCAGCCAGCCCAACCCACATGTTGCTGCCGGGTGTTACGCTTCCTGTCCACAATTGGGTGTAGCCTTCGTAATCCAGGGCATAGCGAATAGCTAACGCCACCATAGGATCGGCAACCGGACCACCGATTTCGGGGTCGCGATTCATAAGCAAGAAGTGTGTCCAGCGATCCAGGGCCCGATCGATGGTGAGACCGGGATCACCCTCAAGTTCCGTGACCTGGTCGGGTGTTAAGTCCGTTGCTAGGTCGATTTCACCCGATTCCAGGGCGATCTTCTGCGTAGCAGCTTCGGGGATGTTGACGATGATGACCCGATCAAAGTAAGGTTCCTCGCCCCAGTAATCCGGTCTGCGGACCATCACAGTTTCCTCTTGCGGCGTCCAGCTTTCCAGTATGTAGGGACCGGTGCCCGCTGAATTCTGATCAAAGAATTCTTGCGCAGTATCGGTCGTTGCAGCATCTTCTGCATCTGTGCCGCCAGCAGCTCTGACTTCGTCATCATTGGCAACTGAAAAGGCTGAATTTACCATTTCTGCCAGGAATGAGGGGCGTGGTTCGACCAAAGTGATCGCGACAGTATGCTCGTCAACCGCTTCGACAGATGCGATAGGATCGGCGAGGAAAGATGGATTGCTTTTTACATTTTTCAAACGATTAAATGAAAAGACAACATCATCCGCTGTTAGAGGGTCTCCATTAGCAAAAGTAACATCGTCGCGCAAGGTGAACGTGTACGTAAGACCATCCTCGGAGACTTCCCATGAGGTCGCCAGGTTTGGCTCAATTGAACTTGCGTCGGATTCTGGGAACGTAACCAGCGTGTCGTAGGTCGCCCGGTGCACAACGCCGCTGGTTGGGTTAAAGGCGTGAGCGAGGTCGTAGGATTCAGTTACCTCTGAGTGACCGATTACGAGCACTTTTTCTTCTCCGGCTGACTCTTCGGCCATTTCCTCGGTGGGTTCTTCTGCCGGCTCCTCAGCGGGTTCTTCTGCCGGCTCTTCTGCTTGTTCTTCGACGGTTTCTTCTACAGCTGCTTCTACGGTCGGCGCGACCTCTTCAACGGCCGCGGCTACCGTAGGTGCGGCTTCTTCAACGGCCGCAGCAACTGTCGGTGCCGCCTCCTGTACCGCTTGTTGTACCTCGCCGCCGCAAGCTGTCAGCGCAGCCAATAACAGGATAAGCAATCCAACAATCAGTGCCTGGCGTTTTTTCCTTGTCTGTCTCATGATTCTAATCCTCCAAGACTACTCACTACTTTGGACAAGCAACTATAGTGTGGATATTATTGTAAAATTTGTTATTGTCCAAATTGTCGTACATTTGAGCAGAAACGACGCGCACTGCGAAACGGTGCCATGTTAGCCGGAGATGCCGTCGTTTTGACCAGTGAAGAGCATAATAGATTCGAGCTTCAGGGTTTTATGGAGGCAGGTATGGAATACATGACGCGCTTAACAGAATTTCAAACTTTGCTAGGCAAGGAAGCAGACCTGGCATTCTTTCCGGTTTCGGCCGATCTTGAATACCTGACAGGGGTGCCCCGTGATATCCCTAATTATGGTGCTGTTATGCATCCTGGCGCCTGGCTTGAAGGAGCCTGGCTTACGCCCGAACATGCCCCCGTTCTCGCGCTGCCGCGTATGACGGCCGAATTTGGCGGGCTCAATGATATTGAAGGAATCGAAGTACGGATCCTGGGCGACTGGGATGATCCAGTGTCAATGGTTAAAGACATACTGGCCGGTTTTTCGCTGCCGCAGGTACCGCGCGTCGCCATAAGCGACGCAACATCCGGTGAAACAATCGTTGCTCTCCAGGCCCTTCTACCGCAGGCAAAATTCGTCTCAGCAACAGAATTGTTACGTCCAATGCGTGTGATCAAAACTGAAGCTGAAATTGAGACGATGCGCCAGGCCGGGGCAATCACCGAGGCCGCCTATGCTGCGGTCTGTGAAAAGCTGCGACATGGCATGACTGAATTAGATATTGTGACTGAGGTAGATTATCAGCTGCGCGCGCACGGTTCGCTGGGGCCATCCTTCACGACGTCGCTCTACTGTTCCGGGCCGAATCATCCGCTGCGCTTTGGCCGTCGCCAGGAAACCTGGCGGCGCGAACTGCATGCCCCAGTGGCGGTCTTGTTTGATTTTGGCGCCATCTATCAGGGGTTCTGCTATGATTTTGGCCGCACGGTTTTCTTTGGCGAACCCGACAATGAGTACCGGAGAATTTATCAACTTGTCATGGATTCCCAGGCAGCGGGGATCGCCGCCATGCGCTCCGGAAAAGTAACGGCGGCCGGGGTGGATGCGGCTGCGCGCAGCGTCATTGCTGAAGCAGGCTACGGCGAAGCGTTCCGCCACCGACTGGGACATGGTATCGGCATGGACGTGCATGAACCCCCGTTCCTGACATCTGACGATGAAACGATCTTGCAGGCCGGTATGTTATTTACGATCGAACCAAGCATCACACAGTTTGACTCCTTCTCCGCAAGAGTCGAAGATGTCGTGGTTGCGCGCGAAGATGGCGGCGAACCTCTTACGGCAGGTTTTCGCGAGATGCGCATCGTCGAATAGGAAAGGTGGCCGATTTTCTTGTTCGGACCAGTGTACTGCTCTTGCGTTACAGAAGAAGCTGGCAACTTTGATCAAAAAAGGTACGGGTATGGAAAAGCAAACAGTTAGCTCAGGAACTATCTGGGAGAAGCGCTACAGTTATTCTCGAGCCGTTCGCTGTGGCGATCGCATCTGGGTCTCTGGCACAACGGCCACGGGACCATCGGGCGAGGTTGTAGGTCGCGGTGACGCGGCAGAGCAGGCGCACTATATCTTTGACAAGATTGAAAAGGTCATCGTCGAATTGGGCGGAACGCTGGCCGATGTTGTGCGCACGCGCATCTTCGTCAGCAGCATGAAGCATTGGGAAGCCGTTGCCGCCGTCCACGGTGAGCGTTTTGCGGCAATCCGGCCTGCCAATACACTGGTTGAAGCCAGGCTGGTTGGCGAAGAGTACCTGGTTGAGATAGAAGCCGAAGCGATTGTCGGAGCAGGTAGTGCGCTTTAGTCTGCGTCTCAACAACGACCTATCCCTGGAGCAATATGTTGCCCTGGCCAGGGCTGCTGAGGCTGTCGGATTTGATCAGTTTTGGGTGAGCCATGACCTCTTTCTGCGTAGTTCGAGCGTCATTCTGCCTGTGGCTGCACAGGCGACTTCGAAGATAGAAATTGGCTCCTGCATCTTTAACCCCTACACCATTAATCCGGCGGAGCTGGCGATGTTTGCGGCCACGATGGATGAACTGAGCGGAAATCGATTCAATCTGGGCCTGGCTGCCGGTGCCAGGGAGTTTTTGGGATGGGTGGGACTGGCACAGGAACGGCCTTTGGCGGCCATGCGTGAAACCATCATTGGCGTGCGCCGCCTCTTGTCGGGGGAATCGGGGGCTGGAGAAGGTGAGTTCTTGCAGTGGAGCGATGAAGCATTCCTGCGCTTCCAAGCGCCGCGCGTGACGCCCATTTACGTTGGGGCAATGGGACCCAACATGCTTGGGCTTGCAGGCGAAATGGGAGATGGCATACTGCCCTTGCTCTTTCCTCCGGAGCATTACTTCACCGTCAAGCCCCTTGTAGACGCGGGCCAGGCCCGCCGCCAGGATAATCTGGCCGAACTTGACTTTGCCGCCTGTATCTGGGTTTCGCTCTCGGAAGACAAGGAGACAGCCAGGCGCACGTTGGCAAAAAAGATCGCCTACTACGGCTCAAGTCTCGGTCCATTGATCTTGTCTCAATTGGGACTTTCAATTGAGGACTTTGCACCGATTCAGGAGGCACTCAACGTGCAGCGGGACGAGGAAAAAGCGCTGGCGCTGGTCAACGAGCGCATGTTGCGCATTGGTGTCGTGGGGCAGCCTTCGGATGTGATTATTCGCCTGGAGCCGCTCGTTGCCGCCGGCGTGCAGCATCTGAGCTTTGGCCCTCCCCTGGGTCCCAATCCATTGGAAGCAGTGGCCTTATTGGGTGCTGTGATCGATCATTTTCGTTAGATTATCACATGGGATGCCCACAGTCCGGCAGTGATAGAAATCATTGCCCAGACGCTTCAGTATCGGGCCGGCGGGTGAGCCGGCTGCGCTACAGTATCTCCCTGAGCGTCTCCAGGCTGATATTTGCCCCGCAGAGTACGATGGCGATGCGCGCGCCCTGAAATT
>JBJYWZ010000064.1:0-18682 GCA_046259725.1 Promineifilaceae bacterium (SeqCode)
TTTTACCAAAACCTCGGTTTCTGGCTGTTATTCCGCCCCCGCCTCGCGCAGCATTACCGCGATCTCGTCATTTGTGGCAAGATCTAGCGGCGTGTGGCCTTGATTATTCTTGATATCCAACGATGCACCATGCTCAATGAGCAGCTCTACAGCTTCCTTCTTACTCTCACGCACAGCATAATGGAGCGCAGCGTCTCCAAAATCATCCTGAAGATCCGGATCGGCTCCGGCTTCAAGAAGCAGGGTAACTTGCTCGGCCAATCCGATCAGGAATCTTTCCCTGATGGCGGCCATCAGTGGAGTCACACCTCCATATGAAGCCAGATTCACGTCGGCACCGGCATCCAAGAGCAGGTGCATCATTTCGATCTGGCTGCTTGCTGGAGCGTTGTAGATCACCCAATGTAGAGGTGTCCGGTCATGTTGCAAATCCTGGAGATTTATGTCTGCACCGGCCTGTATGAGTGCCTCCGTAGCTTCCGGCCATCCGGCAATAGCGGCCCAATGCAGCGGCGTCATACCATCAGATGCCGTACGCCGCACATCTACCTTGGCGCCATTTTCCAAGAGGGCATTAACGATTTCGATATTTCCATAGGGCAGCCAGACCGCGTGATGGAGAGGCATATCGCCCTCCTTTGTTTCTGCTTTATTCGGATCAGCGCCGTTGGCGAGCAGTAATTCAACAACATCCAGTTCACCATGGCTGGCAGCATGGAGGAGGGCTGATGCATCGGTGAATGGATCGCCATCGGGTGCACTGCCATCCATCGTTCTGTTCACGTCCGCTCCCGCCTCAAGTAATAGTTGAACGATTTCCACTTGACCCGCCCCAGCGGCCGAAGGAAGCGCGCTATAGCCATCACTACTGACGAAATCGGGATCTGCCCCGTCATTAAGGAGCTTTTCTGCTTCGGCAGCGTCGCCGGCAATGACCGCGGCAAGGAGTTTTTCATCTGCCGGCGACGTTTCCGCTTGCGATCCGGATGTCGCCCCCGCCTCGCGCAGCATTTCTGCAATCTCGTCATTTGCGGCAAGATCGAGCGGCGTCTGGCCGGCATTATTCTCGATATCCAGCGATGCCCCATGCTCGATGAGCAGCGCCACAGCTTCCTCTATACCCCTGCGGGCGGCGTAGTGTAGCGCCGTGTCGCCAATCTTGTCCTGCAGATCCAGGTCGGCGCCCGCTTCAAGGAGAAGTGTTACCCGATCCGAGAGTCTGATGCTGCCTGCATTGGTACGCAACATATACATAAGCGGGGTCACGCCCAGATCGGTCGCCAGATCTACATCAGCGCCGTTGCTAAGCAGCATCCGGGCGACCTCCACTGATTGATTCCGGACCGCCCAATGGAGCGGTGTTGTTCCCTGTGACCATTTGGATCGCAGGTTGGGATCAGCGCCGTTGTCGATGAGACGCTGCACCATTTCTACATTGTTAAACCTGGAGGCTGTATGCAGTGGCGCACCGGAGACTTCTTTAGCATCGTTCCAGAGCCAGTTCACATCGGCGCCACGGGCGATCAGCAGTTCGGCCACATCGTTATGCTGCAAATGGATGGCTTCATAGAGCGCTGAAGTTTGTGCTCCATTGGTACCTGTCCAGGTTCCGTCTACTTCGGCACCCGCGTCAAGCAGCAGGCGGGCAATCTCGAGTTTGCCGGACCTGGCGGCCACCGCCAGCGCCGCATTGCCTCTACTATCGACGGCGTTGGGATCGGCGCCGGCGTCCAGGAGCTTGGCAACAACAGCCGGGTCATTGGATCGGACCGCCTCGATGAGCTGTTCGTTGGCCGCGGCCATGTCGATCTCCGGCTGCGACACTACTTCTTCAGGAGCGGCAGGCTGTGCCGCCGGCTGGGATTCGGAGATTGAAACTGCGGGCAGCTGCGGCGCTTCTACTAAACCTGTTGTTTGAATATTGCTTCTGATGATGAACCAGCCGGCAAGCATCAACAGCGCCAGCGCGACGGCTCCTCCTACTGCGTAAATTGGTTTCATGATATGGCTCCTCCGGGAGCGCCGCGCGGCGCCCTCCATAAAAACGGCCGTATATTGGGCAGACGGCCGTGTGGGTAACGCTTTAAGCACGAGATGATCGCTGAACAGTCCGGCCATTTCGGCGTCGTGACGGCACTCACTACAGTATCGCAAATGGCTTTGCAGCGCGTCCTGTTCGGCCCGTGTGAGGCGGCGCTTATAGATCAGCCGGAAGGCTCCTTGATGCGATAAGTCACTCATTAGCAAGCTCCTCCGCCCATGTCTCCAGATCGCTGCTCGCAAATTGGCCGGCCAGCCTGCGGCCGGCGTAGTGCAGGCGCGAGTAAACGGTGCCCTCCTTGATTCCCAACACCTCGGCGATCTCGGGCGCGGTCAGCCCATGCACATGATAAAGAATAAGAGGCAGGCGGTGCTTGTCGTCAAGCTGGTCGACCGCCTGCCATAACTCCCCCCGCAGTTCGTGGTCGGCCGTATGCCGTTCAGGTGTGCGGGGCGGGGAGCCCAGCATGGCCACCTGGTGCCATACGGCATACCATTTTTCGCGTATTTTGCGCCGGCGGATCACGTTGCGGCAGGTGAGGATCGTGATGCGACAGAGCCAGGCCTTGAGATCAGTGCCCGGCTCGTACTGGTCGATCTTCTCCAGGGCGACGAGCAGCGATTCCTGCACGGCGTCTTCGGCCGCCGGGACATCTTCCAGAAGCGAATAGGCCAGGCGCAGCAGCGGCGCATAGTAATGGTCGAGAAGCGCCTGCGCCAGCCGGCCTTCGTCGCACTGATCTTGCAGTAGGAGCTGCTCCAGATCCCCCATGATTACATGCATTCTAACATACAATATCCTCTAGGAGGGAAATCCTTCAAAACTGGTAGGGTGGTAGAATGGAAGATGCAGGATGAAGGATGAAGGAGTGCAAGGGGCAAGGCTGGATGGCGGCAGGGGGCCTACCTGGCCTGACCGCCGACTTCAGAAACCGAGTTTTTGCCAAAAACTCGGTTTCTGGCTGCTATTCCGCGCCCGCGTCGCGCAGCATTTCAACAATCTCGTCGTTTGTGGCGACGTCGAGAGGCGTCTGACCCGCGTTGTTCAGGCTGTCCACAGCGGCGCCATGCTCGATGAGCAGCGCCACAACTTCGTCCTCGCCCGCGCGGGCGGCGTAGTGCAGCGGCGAATCGCCGATGTAATCTTGTCTATTGGGATCGGCGCCGGCTTCAAGAAGCATGGTAATTATCTCATTCAGACCCCTGATGTTATTATTTTGGACGGCCGTCATTATCGGCGTCTTACCCCGTTTCGAGGCCAGATTTGGATCCGCCCCGGCATCCAGGAGCATGCGCGTCATTTCCACCTGGGTATCTCCTTCCAGGGCGTAGACGACTGCATACAGCAGTGCCGTATTTCCAAAGCGAAAATCCTGTAGGTTGACATCTGCACCGGCTTCAATGAGAAGCGCCACGACTTCCTTCGCGCCAGTGGAAGCTGCCCCGTGCAGAGGCGTCATGCCATCTTCGTCAGTTCGCCTAACATCAACTATTGCGCCATTTTCAAGAAGAATCGTCACGATCTCTGGGTAGTTGAACCACGCCGCGATTTGCAGAGGCGTACCGCCATCTCCCTCTTCAACAGCGTTCGGATCCGCACCGTTGGCCAGCAGGAATTCAACAATATCAAGATGATCCCAGGCGGCTGCATACAGTAGCGCGGGCGCTGCGGTTAGCGCACTGCCGAACGGCGTCCGGCCGTTCATGGTGCTGTTGTTCACGTCCGCCCCCGCCTCAACTAACAATTGAACAATTTCAAGGCGACCTTCCTTCGCAGCCAAAGGCAGCGGCGCGTTATTGCCCCATTGATCGACGAAGTCAGGATCCACACCGCCGTTGAGCAGCTCTTCGACTGCCGCGGCATTACCGGCCTGGATGTTGGCGATGAGTTCCTTTTCAAGCGCTGCCGTATCATTCGCTGAATCCGTGGTCGCACCGGCGTCGCGAAGCATCGCCACAGTTTCTTCATCTACGGCGATATCGAGCGCTGTCACTCCTCCATTGTTCGGCAGGTTCACATCAGCCCCGTGTTCGATCAGGAGAGTAACGGCCTCCATATTGCCAATACGCGCCGCCTGGTGCAGCGCCGTGTTGCCCCTGCGATCTTGAAGATTCGGGTCCGCACCGCTCTCTACCAGCAGCCTGACGATGCCGATGCCTTGTTGGCCGCTGCGCGCAACAGCCGTCTTCAGCAACGGATCGCCGTCGTTTTCAAAGATATTGGGATTCGCGCCGGCGCTAAGCAGGCTTTGCACGACATCCGGTTCTTTTGAAGCAACGGCCGTGATTAGCTTACGGTCGAGGTGCGCGACCTGTGCCACTGGTGATGGCGTAACGATAGGTTCTGGAGCGGTGGCCAGTACTGTCTTCACGGGTAATATCTCCAGGGTCGCCGCTTGCGGGTTGGCTCTGACAATGAACCAGCCGGCCAGCACAACTAAGGCCAGCGCGATGGCTCCTCCTACTGCATAGACTGGTTTCATGATATGGCTCCTCCGGGAGCGCCGGGCGGCGCTCTCCATAAAAACGGCCGTAAATTGGGGAGACGGCCGTGCTGCTGCCCTATCCAGCGCTAGATTCTGTCGCAGCAGTCCATCCAGACCCGTGTGGCGGCGGCAGTCGGGACAGGTACGTAGATGGCTGCGCAAAGCAAGCTGCTCGGCGCTGCTGAGCTGGTCTTTATGAATCAGGCGCTTTGCTTTCTCGTGGCTTAACTCACTCATTGAACAGTTCCTCGGCCCACCGTTCCAGTTCGCTGTCGCTACAGAGACTCTCCAGCTTGCGGCAGGCATAAAAAAGTCGCGAATAAACGGTCCCTTCGCGGATATTCAGGATCTCGGCAATCTCCGGGGCAGTCATACCGTGGACATAATGGAGAATAAGCGGCAGGCGGTGCCGGTCGTTCAGATCGTCAACCGCCTGCCACAGCTCCCCGGCCAGCTCGTGGTCGGCCGTCCGTCTTTCCGGCGTGCGCGGCGGCGCGCCCAGCGCGGCCACCCTGGCCCAGACTCCGTACCACTTTTTACGTACCTTTCGCCTTCGCAGCACGTCGCGGCAGCGGTTGATGGCGATGCGGCACAACCAGCCTTTAAGATCGGTTCCCGGCTCGTAGCGCTCTATTTTGTTCAATGCCGTCAGCAGGGTTTCCTGCACGACGTCATCCGCTTCCGCGGAATCTTTCAGAATGGAGAAGGCGACAGAGTAGAGTTGCGCATAGTAAGTATCCAGCAGCGCGCGGGCCAGCTCCGTTTCTTCGTATTCACCGTGCAGCAGTAACTGCTCAACATCCCCCGTCATTACGTGCATTCTAACATGGAAACGTGCGCCACGAGGCAATCCTTCAAAAAGAAAAATATCTCCATTTTTTCTTTTCTTTTTTGGTGATTTCTCTGGCTGGAAGATGATTGCCGCCAACAGGAAACTTGAACCATCATAGCGGCGTTCAGCGGCAGCAGAACTAGGTTTCCAACAGCAGTGGCAGGAGGCAGGGTTACGCTATGGAGACAAAGTTTTGAGATAGAGTTTAGAGATAGAGGACTGTAAAAAGTCAATGATCAATTGTCAATGATCATCTGACGACCTGACCAGCTGACTATCAGGAACCGGTGATGCGGCTCAAGATCCTGTCCATAACGGCGGCGATCGTATCATAGTTGGCTTCATCAGGTTTCATCCAGAACACAGGTTCCGGGCCGGTCGTGTGGTTCAGGATGATCCAGAGCGCGAAGGCATCGGCCGTCGCTTCTTCGGGGCGATCCCTGGCGAATTGGTCCAGCCAGAAGCCGCCAGCCGTCTTTCTGCTGTCTATACCTTCCTCGCCGAGCGTCAGCCGCTGAAATTCGCGCGTGAGCGCTTGCTGCAACCGCCTATCGACCACGTGGCCTAATTCATGATAGATGTGAAATCCTGACTGCGTGCGCAGCGCCCGATCGGAGAGCCGTATCTCGCGCGTGTCGTGTTGTACCAGTGCAACCTGTCCGAGCTTCCCCGGCAGGTACGTACCCTGGCTGCGGCGAAAGCGATATCCGCTCAGCAAGGCACGGCCGTCCAGACCTTTCTCGTCAAGCGCGCCTATGGTTGTGGTCAGCGCGGTGTGTAACAGCTGCAGCTCTTCCACCTTCCAGACACTGTCTGGAGCGACGATAACCCACTCCGTCCATGAGCCGGATCGGCACAAACCGCCGCTGCAAAATGGACCTTCCAGATAGGCGCGCAGTTCGGGCCCGTTGGTTGTTGCGGCACTCATGGCTGCCTCCCCGGCGGCAAAGACTGGTCGAGAAAATGCCGAGATGGCCAGTGGTGCGGCTTGCCCCTGTCCATGCGGCATGCGCCAGTGAATCGCGCTAATGGCCGGGCCGATAAGCAGTACTACCAGAAATAACAGGTGAAAGCGACGCTGCACTGTTTTGCCTCCGATTGTTCAAGTTTGAACACCATGTCGCTTCGATCTCTTTCTGCAGACGGCCGTCATGAACAGAACGGACCCCGTCTTCCGCTGGCGCGCGGACCAGGGAATTCCCGCCAAAAGTCAGTCAGGTTGTGCTACCAGGTCAGGCGTGCACTGCTGGCAGAGTTCGAAACGATCGCTTGCCGGTCGCAATCCGTGTTTAAGTAGACACCGGCAGGGCTGCTGGCGTTCTCAGGCACTTCTGAAACAGGTATGAGCTATTCAGTTTGCTTTTGCGGCTATCAAATTCAAAGATTCAGGCACAAAAATACAAGCTATAGAAGCTGCCTTCTTTCAGCTAAGGCGCTTACGTCTATTGTTCCCCCAGGGCACGGCGCAGCGTCTCTTCCACCCTGCCCGGCGCGGCCAGATCGAGAGGCGTCCTGCCCTGCTGGTCTTGCAGCCGGACGTCCGCTCCATGCTCAAGGAGGGCGGTAACCGCAGCGCTGTTATTTTGCTGAGCAGCCCGATGAAGCGCCGTCTGGCCCTTGTTATCCTGCAGGTTGACAATCGCGCCGCGCTCAATCAAGAGCTCGATCACTTCGCCATACTCTGCATAGTGAAGCGCCGATCTGCCCTCGGCGTCTTGATGATTGGGATTGGCCCCGGCATCCAGGAGCAGACGCGTAATCTCAAGCGCTTCACTCAACGCGAACCTTCCAATTCGGAGCATTGAAATCAGCGGCGTCATTCCGCCGTCAGTCGCCAGATTCACGTCGGCGCCGGCGTCCATCAGCATTTGAGCAGCTTTGAATTTACCAAAATTAACCACGCTGTGCAGCGCTGTTCCGTTCTCCCACAGCAGGTTTCGCTGGTTTGGATCCGCCCCATGTTCCAGCAATATCTTGACGATATCAAGAGAGTCATTCATGCCTGCTACTTCGAGCGCTGTATATCCGGCACTTCCGGTACTGTTCACGTCTGCGCCATTAGCGATCAGCAGCTCGACCATCGCGCCATCGCCGTTCACTGTTGCATGATAGAGGGCCGTAGTTGAATCCGCGCTGTCAACAGCCTCGGGGTTGGCGCCGGCGCGCAGCAGACGACCCGCTTCAGCGGTATCTCCGGCGGAGACGGCTTCGAGGAGCTGTGTATCGATTGAAAGCATCTCTTCATCCGCTTCGTTGGCACCGGCGGCGAGAAACTGTTCCCTGATTAGTCCATACTTCGCAAGATCCAGTGGGGTCTGACCATCGTTGTTCTTCAGCGCCGGTGAAGCGCCGTATTTAATCAGTTGTGGGATGGGCTCAGCGATATTGTTCATGGCTGCGTGGTGCAGCGCAGAGTTACCGTTGCTATCCTGGCGATTCGGATCCGCCCCGTTTACGAGGAGCCTGAGAATGACAGTGCGCACTCGATCGATATTACCTGCTGTTATCGCGGCCATGATGGGCGTCAACCCGTCGCGGTCAGCACGATCCGGGTCGGCTCCGGCTTCCAGGAGCGGTGTGGCGACTCGCGCGTAGCCATATCTGGCCGCAAGATGCAGCGGCGTCCACCCATTTTCGTCTTGCAGGTCGGGATCGGCCCCATTTTCGAGAAGGATTTCGACGATCTCAACTTCACTTAACCTGGCCGCAAGATGCAGGGCTGATAAGCCGGATTCGCTTTCTTGCCGGTTGACATCGGCGCCCTCGGCGATTAAGAGCCTGACAATATCGCTCTGATTCCTATTCGTGGATTCCATCAGCGCTGTTGTGCCGTCGCCGTCGGGCCTCATTGTGCTGTTTACATCCGCGCCGCTGTCAAGCAAGAGCCGGACGACCTCAAGATTTCCGGTTCTCGCCGCCACAGGAAGCAAGGCGTTCCCTTCGTCGTCCCGAATATTGGGATTGGTCAAACCTGACAAAAGCTGCCCAATTTTGACCGAATCTCCGGCCATTACCGCCTCAAAGAGTTCCTGATTTGTCTCTTCCGGCGTCAGGCCGAGCGGATTGTTGCGGAAGATGGACCAGGCGACAAGCACAACCAGGATCATGACGGCCAGTCCACCCAGGGTGGACAAAGGCCTGAGGATCTGGTTTCTACGTGAGTGCCGGGTAGCGTTCTGCAGATAGTCCCTGGTAAAAGTGGGAGACGGCCGTGTGGATGCTGCCTGTAGTGTAAACCGGCTGCCCAGAACGCCGGCCATCAGCGCGTGCTCGCGGCACGCTTCGCACTGGCTCAGGTGGCTCTGCAGCGCATTTTCTTCTGCTTCTGTGAGATGCTTCTGGTGGATCAGCCGGTAGGCGCCCGAATGGGATAGCTCACTCATTTAAAAGTTCCTTTGCCCAGGATTCAAGCTCGCTGTCTGAAAAACGGCCGGCCAGCGTACGGCAGGCATAGTGCAGACGTGAATATACGGTGCCCTCTTTTATTTCCAGTATGCCGGCTATCTCCACCGCGGTCAGGCCATGTAAGAAATGGAGAATAATGGGCAGGCGATGCTTATCATGTAGTTCGTTCACCGCCAGCCACAGCTCCCCCACCAGCTCCCGGTCGCCCGCTGTTTTCTCCGGGCCGCGATGCGGCGAAGTCGTTACACTCAACCGCGACCAGACTTCGTACCATTTGCGACGAATTTTTCGCCTTCGCATCACGTCGCGGCAGCGGTAAATGGCGATGCGGCACAACCAGGCCTTCAAGTCGGTTCCCGGTTCGTACTGGTCGATCTTATCCAGCGCGATCAGCAGCGTTTCCTGAACGATGTCATCGGCGGCTTCCGCGTCCTCAAGGATAGAGAAAGCCAAATAGTGCAGGGGCGAATAATATTGGGCGAGAAGCGCCCGCGCTAGCTGCCCATCATCGCACCGGCCGTGCAGTAATATCTGTTCGGGATCATCCATTGTGACGTGCATTCTATCATACAATCGTATGTCAGAAGGGGATCCTTCAAAAGTGGCACGGGGCAGGAGGTAAGCCGCACGATGCCGGGGCAGATATGAGGTTAGAGATGGAGATGGAGAGCCGCCGAAATGCTGGAACGCGGGCGTTATGAAAGACTATCCCGGAAACTGGCAGTTTCCGGGATAGTGGATTGGCTTACAGTCCGAGGATCTGTTTCTTCTTGGCTTCGAACTCTTCGTCGGTGATGATGCCCGCGTCTTTGAGGGAGGCAAGCTGTTTGAGCTGTTCGATATAGTCGGGCTGCTGCTGCGCAGGCATGGCGGCCGTGGCCTGCGCGGCGACCTGGTCGCCGGCTTGCTTCTCCGCGGCATCGGCCTGCTGGAGCGCGGCCTGATCTTCGGACGTCAGCGGCTGCGATTGGATATTGAGATCCTGCATGGCCTGCTTCAGATCTTCTTCTTCCATTTGCTCCGGGGGGATCCCGGTATATTCTTCGATCTGCTGTGAGTCTTGCTTGGTCAGCTTGTATACCAGTGCGCCGCCGCCGATGAGCACCGCGCCGCCAACTACTATGCGCCTGCGCCATCGTCTGCGCCTTCTGAATGTACGGCGGCTCGTACGTCTCGCCGTGCGTCTCACTGCTGGTCTACGTCGCATAGATAACTCTCCTTGCTGTTATGAATTGAGTGTATTGCATTGTACCATGAAATTTGAGCATTTGAATGTGCCGCGGCCCTGATTCACTCGATTTCCGCGCTTTCCCCGCTGCCTGTGTCCGCCACCGCGCGGGTGCCATCCAGCGCGGCTGAGCCGGAACCCGTCAAGCGGGCGACCCACGCGAGGCTTTCGTCTGCTTCAAAAAACAGGCTCCTGATCAGCATCGTCATCGGTACGCCGAGTATGGCGCCGACCGGACCCAGGATCATGGCCCAGAAGATGACGGAAAAGATGACTACGAAAGGGGCCATGTCCAGACCGCCGCCGATATAGCGCGGCTTGATGACGTTATCGGCAAGTCCATTGATAAGCAAGATGCCCACAAAGGTGACCAGCGCTAGTGCCGGTCCATGGATAAGGAATGCCAATAAGCTCGGAGGAACGGCAGCGAGCCAGAACCCGATCGTGGGCACGAAGCTCAATATGGCGGCCACGATGCCCCAAACGAGGGGATCGGGAATGCCCAGGATGAAAAACAGTCCGGTGTCCATCGCTCCGGTCACAACGGCAATAACAGCCGTGATCAGCATGTACTGGCGTAGGTCCGTGTTGTACCTGAGTATGCGCTGCAAGACCGTGTTGCCTGCCTTAATTTCACGCTCGACGAGGCGCGGTGTGGTAAAAACCTGCACCAGCATAAATATCACGAAGAGAATGATCACTACGGCATGTGATAACACATTCGCGCCGGCGCTGAGCACGGCTGCTAAGGTGTTTAATACCTGACGCAGGTTAATCAGATCGAGCAGTGAGTTCAGGTTTTCTTGGCTTAGACCGACAGCCGTGAGTACCGCGTCGAGTTCTGTGCTGAGACTTTCCAGCTGGGTTACATAGGTTGGAATAGTTCCCGAGAGCCGGCTCGCGGCAAATAGGACAAAGGCGATGATCACTAATGAAGCGATGGCCACGAGCAGCAGTGTGAGCAGGAACGACAGCCAATCTGGAAGCCCCTTATTGCGCAGCCAAGCCAATAACGGCGTGGCGACGGTGGCTACAATATAGGCGAGAAAGAGATTGTTAATCAGGCTGGACCAATGAGACATGAAATAAAGCACAACGCCGGCGGCGGCCAAACCGACGAGCACTTTTAAGGCGAAAGATGCCTGGAAGTTATCTGTGTTCGATTTCATGTTCCATGGCCAATAAACTCATCCATTGACTTGCTGACGCCGAAAAAGGCCGTGACTTTATCAAAGATAACGGGCGGCAGCAGGCGCAGGGGGTACATGCTGTAGACAATGGGCGGCATGATCAGGCGGGCGTGATCCTTTTCGATAGCTCTGAACATCCTGGCGGCGACATGGTGCGGGTCCAGGATCGGCAGCAGGAAATTGAAGCGCGTCTTTACACCCTTGAACATGCCCGTATCGATATAGAACGGGCAGACGACCGTGGTCTTGATTGGCAGGTTGAAGCGTTTGAATTCCAGGCGCAGGGACTCGTCGAAGCCGAAGGCGGCCCATTTGGACGCAGCGTAATCGGTGAGCATGGGCGCCGGGCTGATGGCGGCTGCCGAGGAGACGGTGACGATATGGCCGTGGCCGCGCTCAATCATGCCTGGCAGAAAAGCGCGCACGGTCCAAAAGTGGGCCAGAATATTGACGGCAAAGGTGCGCTCGATCTGCTCGTCGTCGCAGTCGAGGATGGACCTGCCCTGCACGATGCCGGCGTTGTTGACCAGGATGTCCACGCCGCCGTGGTCGAGAATAACCTGCTGGGCCAGGGTCTGCGTGGCTTCTTTTTGCGATAGGTCGATCTGGTACGTGGATACCCGGCCGGGGTAGGCCGCGGCGAGCGCGTCCAGCGCCGCCTGGTCGATGTCCCAGGCGATAACGCGGCCCCCGCGTTTGATGATCATCCCGGCCAGTATACGGCCGATGCCATTTCCCGCCCCGGTGATTAGCACTCTCTGCCCTTCGATTCTACTCATTTGCCACCTCGCACCATAACTATAATCTGAAATGGGACAAAGTGGCAATGGGTCAGGGCGGCAGGTGCGCGATCAGAATTGGTGGATTAGAGCGCCGGCTTCTCAGCCGCCAAAGATGCCAGTGCTCCCACGCATCGCCTCATAAAGAGAAATTGACTGCACCCGGGTTGCAAGTGGGAGGGACGGAGTAGTGACCATTATCGTTAATCTGAGCGGACCGAGGAATCCTGGCTGCGGCCAATCAGGATTCCTCACTTCGTCCGGAATAACAGGGAGAACAGGCGTTCGGAACGACGATCGGTATTCGCAATAACGGTCAATATTTACGTTCCGACGGGATCGAATGATGGCGCTTAGAGCACGCCCGATGCTGCCTGCGGCCAGAGATTCATGACCTGGCGCAGGATGCCCAGTTCGCCGGTGTGGTAGGCGGTGTGATCGGCGGCGACCATGATCTCGCGGTAGATTGTGTAGCCCGGCGCGTGGGGCAGCTCGGCGAATAGGTCGCTCGCAGGGTCTTCGACGATGGCCGCGAGGCGGTTCATGTCTTCCTCATAGGCGGCCAGAGTGTTTCGCCAGCCGGCTTCGTCTGTTTCGGCGTCCACGCCGGGCCAGTAGCCGGCGGGCCAGTCACGCGCTTCATAGCCGGGATTGATGATAAAGTCGAGGATATCCGCCTGGGCGATGCGTATGTGTTCGATCAGGTGCCAGAATGTGTAGGGCACGTTGGGCGGGCGGCTGTTGATGTGTTCGATCGGGAAATCGGCCGTGGCGTCGGCCAGGGTCATATGCGCGTTGCGTCCACTGAGCAGTTTGACCAGTTCATGGCGCGAGCGCGCGTCGTTGGTCAGGTCTTGGGGTGGTTTGGGCATCGAATGTTTACCTCCGTTATCTGGTTTGTAGTGGCGGCTTCAGCCGTCGTTCGTCGCGAAGGGCGCACTAAAGTGCGCACGACGAACCCTGCGTAATGTTAATTGGCGGAGTTCAGGAACTGGCCGTCATCGTACAGACCGGCTGATTCGGGACGGCCGAATACGACGACCCAGTAATGCTCGTAGCGCGTGCCCGGCTCAAAGATATAGCCAACTCCGAAGTCTTCAAATTCCGGTGCCAGCAGCAGCGAATTATTGCCACGTGATCTGACCCAGGCGTCGAACATCGTCGCCACGCTGCGGTTGGCGCCGATGATCTCGCCCACGTTGACCCATGCGTAACAGGCATCTGAAGCCCGCTCTCCGGGAATACTGCCGTCAGACCCGGTGTGACTGAAAATATCGTTTTCGGCCATGTCGTATGCGTGCTGTCGCGCGGCCTGCGTGAGCTGCGGTATCAGGTTGAGCCTGTGCAGACCGTTGTTGAGACGGTAGTTATTGATGACCGCGGCCATTTCCAGCTCCGTGGCCTGGCGTTCTCCGGGAATGTGCGCCGGCGGCTGGCAGCCCGCCGCGGGCGGCGGCATATCAGAAAGCACGGGCAGGAAGGCCAGGCGCGGCACCGGCGTGGCATCGGGATCAAGCGTCGCCTCGGCCGTTGCGGTTTCTGTGACGGCCGTTGTGGCCGTGGGCGAAGCGGTTTGCTCTGCGGTGGGAGAGGAAACGGCCGTTCCGGTTGGAGTTGGCGTCAGCGTCTCCGTGGCCGGCGGCGTTTCACCAGGCGGCAGATCGTCATCCGGGCTGGCAGCCGGGCCGGCGATCAACGTGCCGGCGCTCCAGACGAAAAGTGCGGCCAGCAGCACGAAAATCACAAAGGTTAAAATCTGTTTCTCTCTGTTCAAATTACCTTACTCCAGCGGCAGGATGCGTAACAACCCATTCGTTGGCGCGGCCTGCCCATCAGGAATAGGAACCCTGGGCCAGCAGACCGTAGAGCAGGCCCACAATCCCGCCGCCAAACAGGCCGACCTTGACGTAGTTCCCGGCTATACCCGCCACATAGCCAACGGTCAGCGGGCCGCCGTTTGCGAAGATGGCCGCGGCTGCGGCGATCAAAACGCCTATCGTGCCCATTATCAGCGCGCCAAGGACCATGTATTTGACAACCGTAACGGCCGCACGCAGCAAGAACCGTACCCAATCTCTGTCGCGCATCTCTTAATTGTACTGCATAAAGACAAAATGCTCGCGGGTAGGGGGTGAATGAAGAGTAAAAGTAGTCCGCTTGATTTTACGTAAAGTTGTGATATATTATGTCTATCTGCTGTGCAGATAACTGCCCTGGCAGAATGTTTTTCATCTGGTAGTACCCCAATTGAATAGAGACATTATCCACCTGATGCTGAAAAGCTGGCAGGAGGTTTATTATGGCATTTTGGGTATGGGTCGTGGCCATCCTGGTGTTGAGCCTGGTGGCCTACGAGACAATTTCCTGGATTAGAAGAAGAACGCGCCCGGACGAAGAAGTTGAGTCCGAAGAGGCGCAGCGCGCGGCCGAGGCGCTGGCCGAACTGGCGCGGGCCAATATGAAGATCGCCGTCCTGGAAACCCGCCTGGAAGAGGCGGAGATCAAGCACGAGGATGAACAGGCCGCGCTGGAAGCGAAACATAAAGAACAGATGGCCAAAACTGAAGCCGCCTACCAGCGCCAGATGGTCGTGCTGTCCGAACGGTTGGCCAGCAACGGCAAGGGGGACTGGCGGGTGGCCGCGCAGCGCGAGAAGGCGAAACAACGGGCCGACAGCGAACGTTATCCCGTACGTATGGCAGCCGAAGTCGCCGCCTGGAAGGCGGAAACGTTCGGCGAAGTACCAGGTGTGGACACGGCCGTTTCCAAGGGTGAATCAACATCAACGAAGCAAAATGACACGAGCATTGAGCGCACTGATCCAGCAGTTAACACACCGCCCGCGGAAACGGCCGATCCCAACTCAGCGGCGCAGCGCTATGAAGTGATCAGCCACCCGCGCCCGAACGGCGTGGCCGCCGCGGTGGCGGCGATCTCGGGCCTGTCCCTGGCGGAGATTGAGGCCACGGTGGAAGATGAATACGGCCGTCTTGATGACGCCCCCGATGAGGTCCAGGCCTTCGTGGCCGCGCTGGCCGAGCATGAGGGCCTCGCCGAGGAGGAGCCGCCGGAAATTACGGCCGCACCGGCAGCGCTCGATAATTGGCATACGGCCGAGGAAACGACCGCCGTCGAAGACATCTGGCTTCCCGACCACGATGAAGAGGTCCTGGAGCAGATCACGGTCTATGAGGCGCATAGTTACGATGATGCTCCTGAGCAGACGGCCGATATGGCCGGGTTGATCGAGCCGGAGGCGAGCGGCGAGAACGAGGCGGGCAGCGGCGACCTGCCGTACGCCGGCGAACTGCTGGATGATCTGAACGCTGCGGAAGAAGCCGCTGCGGACAGTGGCGAAGCTGCAGACTCTCTTCCCGACTCCGAAGCAGAGGTCAATTTTTTTGGCAGCCCGCTTCCTGAAGACGATGATCCGGCGCGGCAGCGTGCACTGGCCCGCCGTCTGGCATCGGAAATGGATGCCGATTACCTGGACGACGACGAGTTTTTTAAAGAAATGGGTATCAGGCAGTTTGCGCCGGAACCGCTCTCTTATGCCGGCGAAGAGATGGAGGATATCATGGGTGGTGAAAACTGGGTGACCGATCCGATTGAAGAACTGGCCTATCATCTGAACGGCGAATACACAAATGAGCCGGATGAGGCAAGTGCTGCGGAAGCGCCTGACTACAGGGAAGGCGAGGAATTTGAAGCGACTTTGAGTGAAGCCTCCGTCGAAGAAAACGGGCGCGCTCTCGACCTGTCAGACGAGGCGTGGGAAGAGATGGTGTACAAGCAGGAAATCGCTTCTGCTCCCGCGGACGACAGCCAGACGGACAGCATGGACATGGATGACGAAGAGAGTAACGATGAGGAACCGTTTATCGAAGATCGTTACGAAGATGAGGAACGGCCGTTTATCCCGCCTGAACAGGGCGCGGGAGCGGATGACGCGGCCATCGCTGCGACTGTGGCCGCCATTCTGGCCAGGGCACCAAATCGCAAGAAACAGGTCAACGACGCGCCGGAAAGGACTTTCGGGCCGCAAGGTGCAGAGGAGCCTTTCGAGATCCCATATGAAGAACAGCCGCTCGAAGAAGCGGCACTGGCAGGCGTTCCGCAAATGGAAGGCGCGGTCGCTGCAGCAGGGGCCAATGGGGCCAGGAAAGCCACGCTGCCGCCCTTTGTCTGGCAGCGCGAGCCAATCCTCTGGGAGGCGGAGTATTATGCCAACACGCGCCTGGCGGAGGCACCGCTCGTCGTGCGCAAGGATAAGGAAATCGATTTTGACTGGCGGGGCATGGCCCCGGCACAGGGCATCGAGCCGCGCTGCTTTTCCGTACGCTGGACCGGGCTGCTGCCGCTGGAAGCGGGGCAGTATCGTTTCACGGCCAGCGCGCCGGACGGCATGCGCCTGTGGCTCAACGACCGGCTGGTGATCAGCGCCTGGTACGACCAGAGCGAACAGACCTACCATCGCGATGTCTTCTGGCACGGCGGGCCGATCGACGTGCGCGTCGAGCATTACGAAAACGGCGGCGACGCGAAAGCGTTCCTGACCTGGGAGCGCGTCGCGTAGCCATTCCTGAAGGGCCCGATCTTGCGCCATCGATTACCCGCCTGATTTGAACAGCAAAGGCGTCAGCAGCGGCTGGCGCCTTTTTCTTTCCCCGAATTCAAACTTGTTCACGCTTGAGACGCCCGCAGATCCTGCGAATAAATACCCCTTGACAATTACCAGATTTTATTTTACCATATAGTTAATTAACCAATTAGTTAAATAATGGCAGCGAACCCGTGGACGATACCCTCAGCCTGACTTTTGCGGCCCTTGCGGATCCGACGCGCAGGGCGATATTGGAACGGCTTGCGCAGGGACCGGCTACCGTGAAGGAGCTTGCCGAGCCTTTCGACATCAGCATGCCGGCCATTTCCAAACATTTGAAGGTGCTGGAACATGCCGGCCTGATCGAGCGCGGGCGCGAAGCGCAGTGGCGGCCGGCGCAGTTGAAAGCGGCGCCGCTGAAGGATGCTTCGGAGTGGCTGGAACGCTACCGCGAGAATTGGGAAGATAACTTCGACCGCCTGGAGGCCTACCTGCGCGAGCTGCAGTCGGACGCGGACAGCTAGCCCGCCCTGATTAATGAACACCCGGTGCACCAGGAATCTTTAGCAGCATGAAAGACCCATAAATAGGAGACAAAAAATGGTAAACAAAACAGCAGAACGAGAAATAGTTGTCGAACGCCTGATCGACGCGCCGCGCGAAATGGTCTATGCGGCGTTTACCGAGCAGGAGCACGCTGAGAAGTGGTGGGTGACAAATGGAACGACCCACGAGTGGCATGCTGAACCGGGCGGGGCCTGGCGGTACACGATGCCGGGTCATGATGGTTCGCCCGCCCATTTCAAGGTCACCTTTGTTGAGTTCGATAAGCCGCAGCGCTTTGTCTATGACTATGGTATGGACATGGAGAACGCGCCTGAGCCGGTGCGCACGACGGTGACCTTTGAGGATGAAGGCGGAAAAACCAGGGTCACGCTGCAGCTGCGCTTCGCGACGGCCGAAGAGCGCGAACAGGCGGCACAGTACGGCGCCGCTGGCGGCGCAAGCCAGGCGCTGAAAGCCCTGGACGAGTACGTGACCCGGGCGTAAGGGCGGTAACTATTGCGGGCAAGTTTCCGGGAAAATTTTCTCAGTGAAAATTCTGCGCTACGATTTTCCCGGAAACTGCGCATTTGGAGCAATCCAGCATAATGACAAGTTGGACGCAGTTTTCACAGCAGGCGCCTGAGCTGGCGGCTTATGGCGCGGAGCGGCTGGGCAGCGGCGTGGCTTATCTGGGCACAGTTCGAGAGGATGGCGGGCCGCGGGTGCATCCTGTGACGCCAATCCTCGGGGAGGAGCTTTTCATCTTCATGGAGCCCACGTCGCCAAAGGGTAACGATCTGCAGCGCGACCCGCGCTACACACTGCACTGCGCCGTGGAAAATTCAGACGGCGGGGAGGGTGAATTTTACGTGCGCGGGGATGCGCGGCTGGTGCAGGACCCGGCGCTGCGCGCCAGGGCCGTAGAGGCGGCGCCTTACGTTCCGGCCGAGCGTTACATTCTGTTTGTACTCAGTGTGGAGTTTGCTTTCATGAACACCTATAAAAATGGGCAGCCGAACCCGCAGCGCTGGCGGTCATCCGGCTGAGCCGTGCGCGCTGCTTTTTAGGGCCGGTTGACATATGCGGGATAGACGAGGACAATTCCGCCGGTTTTATCCGGCGGAATGTTTTTCACACCTGCAGTTAATCGGGCAGCCATCTTTGCGGAATCCGCCACCGCTCCGCTGAAGCAACCGGGCCGCCTGACTTGCCAAGTTCAAGGAGCAGACACTTTATGTCATGGGTATCAGATTTTCGTAAATTTGTCATGCGCGGCAATGTCATCGACATGGCCGTCGGCGTGGCTATCGGCACGTCATTCACGGCTATCGTTAATTCTCTTGTCGGAGACATCATCACGCCCTTCGCCAACGGGCTGATCCAGACTGACTTTACGGAGCTCTCGTTCCAGTTCCGAGATGCCACCGTCGCCTATGGAAACTTCATCCAATCGATTATCAACTTCATCATCATTGCCCTGGTCATCTTTTTCGTTATCCGCTGGGCGATCAACCTGAGCACGACCATGGGTATGGATGCATCGGAGCTGGAAGGTATTGTTCCCGACTCATCG
>JBJYWZ010000065.1:0-4829 GCA_046259725.1 Promineifilaceae bacterium (SeqCode)
TACAAAGGTTTTGGGGTCTTTCTGAAGCAATACCTCGAACACCTGCAGCGCCGCTCCCTTCAAACAACGCACCAGCCCCATCCGGGTAAGCGAAGCGGCCCGGGTAAGCAAAGCGGCGCCATCCTTCCCATCATCCGTCAATCGCATCATCAATCACTCCCTATCACTTGCCACTTGCCACTTGCCACTTTGCCACTCCGCTCCATTCACAAATCAATGCCCCACTCTTCACTCAGTGAGTCCAGTACCTCGTCCCAAATATCATCCGTTTCGTCCGCCATCCCCTTCACGATGTAGACCACCGTGCGCAGGCTGCTGTTGATCAGCCCGCCCAATGACACCACTTCATCAATATTGACATTTTCCTGGGAGTTGATTTCGAAAAAATAGGCCATCAGGCGGCCGAGTATCACCCGTGCCCCGACCAGCTCCCCCTTCAGCGACCTATCCGACATTGCTTCAATGTCGCCGATCTCCAGATCGGTAAAATGACGCGTGTAATAACCGTGCTTCAACGCATTCCTAGTACCCGCCGGCGCGCCGGCTCCCTGATTACGTCCCGAATGAACCGAACAAAGAGGCGGGTTCGAATCCCGCATCGCCCATGCCTGGCAGGGCTGGCCATTTTAATTAACGGCCGAACATTTACGTGCTGAATTGTTACTAGACATGCCCCTACTTTAACTAGAACTTATGTTCTTTGTCAATAAGCAAAGGGAACCATTTTGTCCGGGTCCGATCTTTTTTTGTGGATAATTCTAGTAAGTTTTAAGCCAGAGACTGGGGCGCTGCTTCCTAGCCCGGGGCTTTAGATCCGGGCGAATCTTTTAGCCCGCGTGATTGGCTTCCAAATAATGAAGAATCTGCCTGGTCGTGTCCATCAGATCCATTGCCTGGCCCCGCTCCCAGGCGGCTGCAAATTCCTCCGCCCCCAACTGCTTCTGCAAGTCGGACTGCAGATCAATAAACAAGGCCATGTCTTTCAACCAGGGGATGGTCATAACCTGTTGGCTAAAAGCGCGTCCCAATAACTCTGCAGCCTTCTGCGGATGGCCATCAGCATGAAAAACAGGGGCGGCCAAGGCCGGCATCATGGTCATAAACCCCTGGCTGGCCGTCATGAGTGTTAAGCTTAAAGGCTGGAGTAGAACGCTTTTTGCCGCCCCGAAATTTCCTTCCGCGGCCGCCAGCAGACAATGGGCCAGATTGATCACCAACGCCAAGAACGGATTTCCACCCCCGGTTTGGCGGAAAGGGTCAGTTGTAATCGCCTCTGCCTGTCCTAATTCTTCTCTGGCCCCTGCATAATCACCGCGCGCACAAAGGCAAAGACTAAGAAAAGCGTGACACCAGGCCTGTGTCGAAAAGTCCGCGACCTCAATGGCCTGCTCAAGCCCCAACTGCACCTGGTTCAGTCCTTCCTCGTACGCACCCCGAAAGAATTTAAAATCGCCTAGATACAGGTTGCTTGTGGCCTGGCCCACGATGTAGTTGGTCTGAAGTTGGATGTCGTATGCTTTTTCCTGGTATTCCACCATTTCGTCAAAACTACCGGTTTGCCAGGCCGTCATCGATAACGCGCGCAAGGTCTCCGATTCGCCTATATAGTCTCCTATCTGGCGCTGCAGTTCATAGGCTTCATGGACATATTTAAGCGTCAACTCGGTCTGGCCCATGAGTTGGTGGGCTTCCCCTAACTTACTCAGCGTCTGCGCCAGGTAATAGTGTTCGCCAAGCCTGCGGTAGATGGCGGCGCTCTCTTCATAATAGGCTACGGCCTGCGGCGGGTTCTGATCGACGTAGTGGGCAAGGGAAGCCAGAGTTTGCAGGCAGTAGGCCGTTTCCAGATCATCGCCGCGCTCGCGCGCCTCCAAAAGCGACGTTTCCAGCTGCTCTTTTAATGCCGCCGGGCTTTCAGCCGCGCTGTAAAAACGAATCCCCAGGGCCAGCCACACGGGATGAGGCGCTGCACCTGCTCCCGGAGCCAGCCCCTGCCTGGCTTTTTCGAACAGCGCTTTGCCATCTTCCAGCCGGCTCTGCAAGAAGCAGAACAAATACATCGGCTCCAGTGCCCGGCCGATCAGGCCATAATCGCCACTGCGCGCGGCATATTCCCACGCCGCGCGGATATTGTCAAAATCCTCCTCTATCTCTGTTAACGCCGGCAGCTGCTGCGAGCCCTTCAACTTTTCTGTCTGCTGGGCAAGGAATGTCAAATAGGCGGCGCAGTGACTGCTGCGCACCTGCTGCGCTTCTCCCGAGCGCCCCAACTTTTCCTCCGCGAACTGGCGCAGCAGTTCGTGGGTCAGAAATCGACCCTGGTCGACACTGTGTTCGAGCAGCGCTTTGTTCACCAGGGACTGCAGCTGCCGCAGCCCGGCGCCGGCCACTTCCTGAGCCGCCTTGCGCGTAAATCCGCCGCGGAAAACGGCCGTCTTCATGAACACATCCTGCTCCGCTTCATTCATCATGCCCCAGGCCTGTTCAAAAACCGCGCGCACGCTGCGCTGCCGTTCCGGCAGCTCGCTGCCTTCCGCCTCCAGGATATCGAGACCCTGCTGAATTTCTTCCACGATCTCTGCAAGTGAAAGCACGGAGACCCAGGCCGCGGCCAGCAGAATGCCCAGGGGCATGCCCTGCACAAGCCGGCATATTTGGACGACATCAGCGAGGTTTTCCGGCGTTAATTCAAAATCCGGCCGGGCGCGCTGTGCGGATTGTTGGAACATGGCCACGGCCGCATTCTGCATGGCATCTTCTGCGCCGGCATCAGGCAGATCCAGGCCGTGCAGCGTGAACAGCGTCTCCCCGGGCAGATGCAGGCGGTAGCGCGAAGTGGTTACGACTTTAAGACCGTTTGCGGATCGCAGCATCTCGGTCACAAGAGCAGCGCCCCCGTCGAGCAGATGTTCATAATTATCCATGATCAAGAGCATTTCTTTGTTCGCAAGGTAGTCAAGAATCTGCTGTTTCTGGCCGCGGCCGTTTTGCTGAAACTGGTAACCGGCCGCTTCGGCCACTGCCGGGACAATATTGTCGCTTTCATTAATGGGAGCCAGTTCAACAAAGTAGACGCCGTTTTCGAACTCTTTGACCATGCGCCGGCCCAATTCAACGGCCAGGTGCGATTTGCCCGTGCCGCCCGGGGCGATGATTGAAACCAGCGTAATCTTGGGATCGGCGAGCAGGTCAGAAAGGGCATTAATCTCCTGCTCGCGGCCGACCAGGGGCGTTATCTCGGCCGGCAGATTGTGTTTAGGGATGGAGGAAGACCGCAACGGCGGGAATTCCTGGGCGATGCTCGGATGGCAAAGCTGGTAAACATTCTCGGGCAAAGCCAGGCCCTTCAAGCGATAGGCGCCGAGATCCGTGAAGCTGATGTCGGCCGGCGTCTGCCCGCGCAGGATCAAGGCCGTCACTTCTGAGACGAGAACCTGCCCGCCATGCCCCAGATCCATGATGCGTGCCGCGGTATTGACGGTTGTGCCGAAATAGTCCCCTCCGCGTTCCTGGCTCTCGCCGCTGTGCAGCCCGATGCGGATTCTTAGTGGCCCCGTTTCGGCCGGCCATGTTTCACTGGCCATCGCCTGCTGGCCCGACAGAGCAGCCAGGGCGCCGTCAACGGCCGATTCGAAGACTGCCAGCAGGCCATCTCCGGTCGATTTAACAACCCGGCCGTTGTGCTCCCCAATAACGGCTTCCATGATGGCGTCGTGTCGAGCCAGCGCACCCTGCATAGCCATGGGAGCCTGCTGCCACAAGTGGGTGCTGCTTTCCAGATCGGTGAACAGGAATGTCAGTTGGACAGCCATAGAAAACCCCTATTGCAAAGCTTTGATCATATTGTAAGTCGATTAGAAATGAACAAGGATTGTAACATGGAAGGCAAACAATACAACTTAGAGTATCCAGGAGTTTGTGTCGCCTCGTTCCCTCACTGCGCCCAGGATCTCGTTGGCCTAAACCTGTGAATGGCGCTCATTTTGAATGGATTCTCGCCGCTGCCACTTCGATCCAATTCAATGAGAGATTCGCGGAGTGCCTTAACGTCCGCTTCGGTCGCGCCTCGCTGGGACGCCGGCTGCAAGCTGTGTTGGGATCGTTTCTGCGGGCGAGTCACAAGACTAAGTAGGAACATAAGTCAACCTGATCACATCCTCGCCAATTCGATCCGCAGACATAAGGTGGAGTGGCGGCCTGGGTCCGGCGAAATAGGGCGTGCCATGTCCAAGTACGACGGGATGCAGATAAATTCGATACGCATCGATCAAGCCAAGGTCAGTGAGACTCTGCGCCAGGGTCGGGCCGGCAACCTCGATCTCACCATCACGCTCTGCCTTCAGCTTGCGCACCGCGCTCTCAAGGTCGCCCTCTATAAGCCTTGCGTTGGGGCCGACCTGCGCCAACGAGCGCGAGACGACCCATTTAGGCATTTTCCGCCACGCCGCCGCGAAGGCACGTTCTGCTTCATCCATACCTGCACCGTTATCTAAGATCTCAAATTTTAAATCTGGTTCAGGTACTGCGAGGATGTCGATAAAAGACGCACCGGCAGTAATCGAATTGTCAATGATATCTGCTACAGCAATTTCAAAGGTATAACCTACATCCCGGAGAGATTTTACGAAGTTGCTTAAATCGGGATCGACGATTTCCGTATCCATTAGTATTGCTGTTTCAGGTCTCGAGTGATTTAGAAAAGATGGAATTAACAAGAATGAACATCAAGTCTTACTTAGAGGGTAATGTACAGATCCCTCCTTCTAGAAATAACTGAGGGGTGTGCATCCTATTAAGAGAAAGCAGCCTTGATAGCAGAGATTTCTCTC
>JBJYWZ010000066.1:0-2843 GCA_046259725.1 Promineifilaceae bacterium (SeqCode)
TTCAGAATGACAGGGGGTGTCAGAATAATCGGAAATGCCCCGGGTCGACAAAGCGCGTCTCGTGCGCCAGGACAGCATTCAGCAGCTCGATTGCCATCCTTGATTCAAGCGTCACCCCGGCGCGCACGCCCACGCAGGGGTCGTGCCGCCCTTTGCGCAGCTCAAAGTTTATCTCTTCCAGGTCCTTACGCACCGACTGCTGCGGCATAACGATGGACGAAGTGGGTTTGAAGCCCACCCGGCAGACAAGCGGCATCCCGGTAGTGATGCCGCCGATCAGCCCGCCGTGGCTGTTTGCCTGGTAGCCCTGGCGGCGGATGGGGTCGTTGTTCTCGCTGCCGCGGCGTCCGGCGACGGCGAGGCCGTCCCCTATCTCGCACGACTGCGCGGCATGCAGCCCACCCAGGGAACCCATCAACCGCAGCTTGAGACTATTGTAAAGCGGCTCGCCGGCCAGGGCGGGCACATTAACGGCCGTTACCTCCACCACCGCCCCCAGCGAATCCCCCTCAATACGCGTCCGTTTGATCAATTCCGCCGCTTCTGCAGCAAAATCGGCGTCCAGAGAACGAATCTCCGCAGCCTCAATCCGCGCGTCAACTGCCTCAATCTCCGCATCCACGATCGTCTGTTCGCCTGACTTGACCAACAGCTTGCTGAAATGATCTTGCAGCGTTTGCCCGGTCTTCAACGGCCCAACCTGCACAATCGAGGAAAGAATGCGCGTGCCAAAGAGCTCCTGCAGATAGAGGCGGGCGATGGACCCGCCGATCACGTCGCTGATCGTCGACCGGTAGCTGGAACGGCCGCCGCCGCGAATATCGACAAATCCCTGCGACTGGTAATATTTCACCAGGTCCGTGTGACCCGGACGTACTTCACCCTGCGGCCCTTTGAACTGTTCGTAATGTCCCGATTTCGTCCCCGCCGAGAGCACCAGCGCGCCGATTGGTTCGCCCGTGGTAAAGCCTTGTTCATAGCTGTTTGTGGCGAATACGTTCTCGCCAACGGCCGTCTCCACCGGCGGTCCCGCCGTCAGCGCTTCGTGATCGTCCTGGTACAGGCCGCTCAGCAGCAGAATCTTATCTTTCTCCTGGCGGGGCGTCCCATGCCGCGTTCCTCCGGGCCTGCGGCGGTCAAGGTAGACTTGAATCTCTTTGCGAGCTACCTCAAAGCCCGGCGGGCAGCCATAGATGATTGTCAGGACGCCCGGCCCGTGCGATTCGCCGGCTCCGGCTACAGCGTAATAGGGACCACCAAGAATTTCCATGGTAAGGATTGTAGCACGAATAGTGAGCGATAGAGCGCAGCGATAGAACTATCTACAGCGCTTCGGCGAATTGTTGCAGGGCATCGATATGTTCCTGCGGCGAGGTGAAACCCGCGCCCATGGTGTTCAAAGACAGGTGCGTCGCCCCGGCTTCCTGCCATTCATCCTTCCAACGCAGAAGTTCTTCCAGATCGCCCGCGGCCCAGGAGAGGCGCGGTTCAAGCCCGATGTTTTCCCGCGAACGGCCGTATTCGCTGAGATAGCCGTCCAGCCGCGCAAGCTCCGCGGCGACATCCCCGACACGGCGCATATTGGGCATCCAGCCGTCGCCCAACTTGGCGATACGACGCAGAACCGCGTCCGCATGCCCGCCAAACCAGATCGGAATCGGCCGTTGAATGGGCAGGGGATTCAATCCCGCGTCGGGTATGGAATGCCAGCGCCCCTTAAAATTGACCAGTGGATCCGTCCACAGCTGCCGCAGCAGCCGCACCTGTTCCTCCTGCCGCTTGCCGCGCGTGTGGAAATCCTGGTTGAGCGCTTCATACTCCACTTCATTCCAGCCGCTGCCGACGCCGATACGCAGACGGCCGTCGCAAAGCACATCCAGCGTGGCAGCCTGCTTGGCAAAAAGCGCCGTCTGGCGCTGCGGCAGGATGAAGACGCCGCTCACAAACTCCAACGCCTGCGTGATGCCAGCCAGGTGGCTGAAGAGCACAAAGGGCTCGAAAAAAGAATCCTTGAAGGTATACGGTCCTCGCCAGCCGCCTGGTCGCTCAGGATTGGCGCCAAGGACGTGATCATAAGCCAGGACATGCCTGTAGCCCAGCGCTTCCGCCGCCTGGGCATAATCGCGGATCGCCGCCGAATCGGCCGGCATTTCAGTTTGGGGGAAGACAACACCAATGCGCATAACTGCTCCTTTATCGAAGTTTCCGGGAAAATTGTATTATCAGCCAAACAGATTATGATCGCTACTGCAAATCCAGTCCAAGAAAAGAAATGAATGTAACACCGTACCCTTATGTAAACGAAGTTCTTTCCGATCTCCTTAACCGCGCGCGGAACATACTCGGCGATCAATTTGTGGGCATGTATCTTTACGGCTCGCTGGCCGCCGGCGATTTCAACGCGGATCGCAGCGACATCGACTTTCTGATCGTCACACGCGATCTCCTGCCGCAGGATACTGTCGACGAACTGGAGCGCATGCATTTGGAGCTGGCGGCAAGCGATTCCAAATGGGCGCGCAAGCTGGAAGGGCAGTATGTTCCCCTGCGCGAACTGCGCCGCTACAACGCGGACGGCCCGAAACTGCCGACCGTGAATGAACGCCGTTTCTATCTCGCGGGGCAGGGGCACGATTGGGTCATGCAGCGATATATCTTGCGTGAACAGGAGACGATTGTAGCCGGGCCATCGATCCGCGAGCATATCGATCCCGTTTCGGCCGGCGATTTGCGCGCCGCCGCTGCCGCCGTGATGGACGACTGGTGGGCGCCGATGGCTGATGATCATGCCTGGCTGGACGGCCGTCCCGACTACATAGCCTTCGCCGTGCAGACCATGTGCC
>JBJYWZ010000067.1:0-2650 GCA_046259725.1 Promineifilaceae bacterium (SeqCode)
GAACAGGATAAAGGGGTTGGACGTCCATGTCTACAATGAAAGGTATATCCACATTTGAGCAAGTCATGATCTATTTTGTGCTGGCCACGGCGTTTCTGGCTTTGGGATACGCTTACTGGTTGGCGCGAAAAACCTTCGCCGCCGATAAAGGCACGCCTTCCATGCAGGAGGTGTGGGGCCATATACGTGATGGCGCCAACGCCTACCTGCGCACACAGCTGCGCACAATCGGCATCCTGATAGTCCTGCTGACTATCGCCATGTTCGCCAGCGTGGCCCTGGTACGGCCGACGGGCGAAGCGAATGAGATGTTCTGCGGCGCAGCCGTTAACAGCGCATTTGCCGAGCAAATCGCGGCCAACACCTCGCTGGCCAAGGGGGATGTGCTGACGCTGTTGGAAACGCAGACGGCGCGGAAAGTCGCCCTGGCCAACGGCTATGCCAACTTCAACCCCGAACGGGTGGCCGCCACAGTTAGCTGCCAGCCGGCCGTATGGGGTATTGCCGTGGCGCGGGCTATTGCCTTTGTGATGGGCGCGACGTTCTCGGCCACGGTCGGTTTTATCGGCATGAACATGGCCGTGCAGGGCAATGTGCGCGTGGCCTCAGCTTCGCGGCGCAGCTTCAAGGAAGCGCTGACCATCGCCTACCGTTCGGGCACGATCACGGGCATGCTTACCGACGGCCTGGGGCTGCTGGGAGGTACCCTGATCTTCATCTTATTCGTCAAAGCGGCGCCTGACGTACTGCTCGGGTTTGGCTTCGGGGCGACCCTGATCGCCCTCTTCATGCGCGTCGGCGGCGGCATCTATACTAAAGCGGCCGATGTGGGTGCGGATCTCGTCGGCAAGGTGGAAGCGGGCATGGAAGAGGACGACCCGCGCAATGCGGCCGTTGTCGCCGACCTCGTTGGCGATAATGTGGGCGACTGCGCCGGCATGGCCGCCGACATTTTTGAATCCTATGAAGTGACCATCGTCTCCAGCCTGATCCTCGGCCTGGCGCTGAGCGCGCTGACCGGCGAATTGTTCTGGATTATTCTACCTCTGCTGGTGCGCGGCATCGGCGTGATCAGTTCCATTTTAGGAACCTACGCCGTCTCTCTTTGGAATGTCGAAGACGCCGAAGAGGCGATGTACAAGAGCTATGAACTGTCCAGCGGGTTTACGATCGTGGCCACGTTCCTGCTGTCCATTTTCTACGCCAGCGCCCAAAACCCGACCAACGGTATGATTTCGCATCTTTCGTTGGGCGCGCTGGTGGCCGTCGGCGTGGCCCTGGCCGTGGCCTTCAATCCACTGACGGCAGTTGCCACGAGCACCAACAGCCCACGCGTGCGCAATATCGCCAAGGCAACCTTCTTCGGGCCGGCGCTCGTTATCCTGGAAGGCCTCTCATTGGGCTACCTGTCGAGCGTATGGTCGGCTCTTGTGATCGCCATCAGCATCTCAGCGGCTATTCTGGTTTATACGGTTGTCTACCCGACATCGCTGTACATCCCCACCCTGGTGAGCGGCGGCCTGATCGCGGCTTTCTTTATCGTGCGCGGCGTCTTGAATAAGAACATTGTCAACGGTTTCTTTTATGCGATGTGGACGATGGTGGCCGCGCTGTTCTTGATCAGCATGCAGGGTGAAGGCGTGGCCTCGGGCGATCCTTTCCTCTATGTGCTTTTCGGCGTTTCGTTGATCGGCGTGGGCATGCTGTCGCATACGGGCAACAACGTGAGCATGGATACTTTCGGCCCGATCGCGGACAACGCGAACGGCATCGCCGAACTGACGGCCGATGAATTCACGCCGGAATCGCGCCAGATTCTGGCCGATCTTGATGCTTCCGGTAATACGACCAAGGCGATCACCAAGGGCATCGCCATCGGGTCGGCCGTCATCGCGGCACTATCTCTGTGGGGCGCCTTCTTTACAGATATCGAGCGCGTCATTCCGGCCGAGCGTTTCGACGACTTCGAACGCGTGATCAACCTGGCCAATCCGACTGTATTCGTGGGCCTGCTCATCGGCGGCGCGCTGCCGCTGCTGTTTGGCGGGCTGCTGATCAAGGCCGTGAACCGGGCCGCAGGCTACATCATGGCCGAGGTACGGCGCCAGTTGAAGATCCCGGCCATTATGGACGGGACGCAGGAGCCGGATTACGCGGCAGCGGTGACGATTTCCACGAAGTCGGCGCAGACGGAGCTCATCCCGCTGGGCCTGATCGCCATCCTGACGCCGATCGCCGTGGGGCTGCTGCTGAAGGAACAGGCGCTGGGCGGTTTCCTGGCCGGCGTCATTCTCTCCGGCCTCCTGCAGGCGGTATTTATGGCCAATTCCGGCGGCGCCTGGGACAACGCCAAGAAGTATGTCGAAGACGGTTACTATGGCGGGAAGAACAGCGAGAATCATAAAGCGGCCGTTGTCGGCGACACGGTCGGCGACCCGCTGAAGGATACGGCCGGCCCGGCGCTGAACCCGATGATCAAGGTCATGAACCTGGTAGCGCTGATCATGGCGCCCATCGTCGTGCAGTACACGGGTGTCTCGCTGCCCATCCTGCTGGTGGTGGCGGTGTGCGTCGGCCTGATCATCTGGGCCGTGGGGCGCAGCGACCGCCAGGAAGGGGCGCTGGAAGACGCGAAGATGGAACCGCAGAC
>JBJYWZ010000068.1:0-4781 GCA_046259725.1 Promineifilaceae bacterium (SeqCode)
GCCTTCAAAATAGGCGAGCGCACGGCCGATCCGCTGAGCATGTACCTCGCCGACATTTTTACCCTGTCAGTTAACCTGAGCGCTAGCTGCGGGCTCTCCGTCCCCTGCGGCTTTGACGAGGGAGGTCTGCCGGTTGGTTTGCAGTTAATTGGCAACACGCTTCAGGAAGCGACGATTCTCAACGCCGCTTACGCCTATGAGCAGGCTGCCGCCTGGCACGAACAGGCGCCGCCTCTCTCAAAATGATACAGGGGATCGAAACGTGCGTATCATTATCCTCTATGCCGGCCTGGAAACCCGCGAGCAGAACTGGCCCGATCACTGCTCCCTTGCCTTACAGCGTGTTGCCGGCAGCAACGTCTTGGGCCATATTCTGAACCAGCTCCGCGAAGTGCAGGCGGGTAAAATCACACTGGTTGTGGAAAGAGATCTGGACGCCATCGCGGCCTGGGCTGCGCAGGACATGCCTGGCCTTGTCATCGACTTCATAAAGACAGCGCCAGGCACGGCGCCGCTGGAGGCCCTCGCGGCCTGCCGCGGTTGTTTCGAGCAGGAACCGCTGCTCCTGAATCTTGGCAGCCATATCGTTGAGGCTGAATTCAAAGATCTGCACGAAACCACAGCCGGCGTCACCCTGTTTGTAAAGCCGGCGGAGGATGCGGCCCTCCATGACCCTGCGCAAGACAGCTTTTCTTGGGCTGGCGTTTGCTATTTTCGCCATGGCGCCGTTTTAGGCGCCGCCCTCGATCGCGCACTGCCGGTAGACCGGGCAAACCTGGCAGATTGTCTGACGGATCTATACAACTCCGATCTATCTGTCGATCTGCGCCCGGCCACACTATCCCTGGATACCGGGACAATAGAAGGCCTGCTCTTTGCCAATGCCCGCCTTCTCGGCCTCGGTTACGGTTCTGAGGATGCCGTTGAGCGCAGCTACGTCGAAGACTTTACCGTCATTCCCCCCGTGTTTCTGCACGAAACGGCCGAGATTGAGAATTCCGTAGTCGGCCCTTTCACCAACGTTGAAGCCGGGGCCAGAATCAACGGCAGCGTCGTACGCAACAGCCTCCTTGGCCGCGATTCGGCCGTGCAAAACGCCGTGCTTGACGGATCGATCATCGGCCCCCGGGCGCGAGTAGAAGTCGCCGGCGCCGCCCTGATTGTCGAAGAAGGAACAATAGTTAACGAATAGACCAGAAGCAGATTGCTCACGGTGGTTTGCAGCCGCCCGCACATCTTACAGAGGAAACACATTGATTCAGACAAAACAACAAAAAATCTATGTGCATCTGCGTGTAAACCCGGAATAGCTAAATGAACGAGACAGGACAATACGAAGCCGTTATCGGCCTGGAAATTCATGCCGAAATGCTCACCGAATCGAAAATGTTTTGCGGCTGTCGCGTTGTGGACAGCGTAGAGGCGCCGCCCAATTCGGCCGTCTGCCCTGTCTGCCTCGGCATGCCCGGCATGCTGCCGGTGATCAACGGCCGTGCCATCGATTACGCGATACGTGTCGCCCTGGCCCTTAACTGCGAGATCCAGCCCCACAACATTTTCGCCCGCAAAAACTACTTCTATCCCGATCTGCCCAAAGCCTACCAGATATCACAGTACGAACTGCCCCTGGCGCGCCACGGCTGGTTGGACATCGAACTGCCGGGTGGAGAGATGAAACACGTGCGCATCAGGCGCGTGCACATGGAAGAGGATACCGGCAAGCTGACGCATCTTGAAAGCGGCGGAACGCTTGTTGATTACAACCGTTCCGGTGTGCCTCTATTGGAAATTGTCTCCGAACCCGACATTCGTTCCGGTGAAGAAGCGCGCATCTTCACCAGCAAAATTCGCCAGATCCTGCGCTACCTGGGCGTAAACTCCGGTGATATGGAAAAGGGCGTCTTCCGCGTTGAACCCAATATTAGCATCCGGCCCCTGGGCAGCAACATCCTGGGCACGCGAACCGAACTGAAGAACCTGAACAGTTTTCGCGCCCTGGCTGACGGCACCGACTTTGAAATTACCCGCCAATCGGCCGTCCTTGATGCCGGAGAAGAAATCGTGCAGGAAACGCGCGGCTGGCATGACGCGCGCCGCATCACCTTCTCCCAGCGCGTCAAAGAAGAAGCCGATGACTATCGTTATTTCGCCGAGCCCGACTTGCCGCCGCTCCTGTTAGAGGAAGCCCACATAGAGCTCATTAGAGAGGACCTGCCCGAGCTGCCGGATGCTAAAATCGCCCGCTATCGCGATATGCTCGGTCTATCCGCCTATGATGCCGGGGTATTGGCTGAAGATCGCCAGGTTGCCGATTTCTTCGACACGGCTGTTTCCGCAGGCGGCGATCCCAAAACAATGGCCAACTGGATGATCAACGATCTCTTCGCCCTCATGAACGAGCACAAGCAGACCATTGACCAGGTGAAAGTAAAGGCCGCCGAACTCGTCGAACTGGGAGACCTGGTCGCCAGCCAGGCAATCAACAGCAGCACGGCCGTCAAGGTGCTGGTTGAAATGTTTGCCACCGGCAGCGGGGCGCGGGAAATAGTTGCGGGTCGCGGCTGGTCCCAGATATCCGACGAAGCAGCCCTGGCCGAAATCATCGCCGCGATCATTCAAGAGAATGTAGCCGAAGTTACCGCCTATCGAGAAGGCAACGAGAAGGTCAAAGGCTGGTTCGTAGGCCAGGTCATGCGTGCCACACGCGGCCAGGCCAATCCCGCCCTCGTCAACCGTCTCCTGTCCGAACAACTCGCCGAATAAGCATATCTGGTTCGTAGTAACGGCTTTAGCCGTCTTTGGCTGCCGTCAGCGTGCTGAAATGGTCACCACGAATCCAATTTGATTGATACCGCGTGATACACAATTACTCAGAACCAAAAGCGGCTGTTACTCCAGGGCACCAACAATCGCATCCACATTAGCACGGAACATGCCGGTGTAGCTGTCAGCGCCGCTGCCCGCTGGTCCGGTCGCCCCCGTATAAAGAGGCACCACGTTCACGCTGTCGCAGGCCTGCAGCTCGCTTGCCACCGTCTGCGCCAGCGTATCGCTCACGGCCGTTTCTGTGAAGATGGTGCAAAGTCCATACTTCGCCATTGCTGCGCTCAGGTCTGCCAGCTCTTTGGCCGATGGCTCCGCCAGCGTACTCACCGCCGGAATGACCGTGCCCACAATCTCAAATCCATACTCCTTCGCGAAATAGCCGAAGGAGTTGTGATTTGTGACGATAAAGCGCTTCTCTTGCGGAATTCTCGACAGCGCCGACTCGGTATAGCTCTGCAAGCCCTCCAGGTCCATCTGGTAGCTTGCCGCCTGATCGCCATAGACCTGAGCATTGGCCGGATCCAGCTTGCTGAACACCTGCCTGACATTCTCCACCCACTGCTCGACATTGGGTATGCTGAACCACACGTGCGGGTCCGCTCCGTGGCTGTGACTCGCTTCGTTTTCTCCGAAAACCAGCGGCCTGATATTTGCCGAGATGGGCACGATCGGCGTGTCTCCGGCGATGCTCTCCAAATTGGAGATGAGCGCCTCTTCCAGATCCCAGCCGTTGACGAAAATCACATCCGCCCCCGCCACGGCCGTCAAATCGCGCGCCGCCGGTTCATAGCTGTGCGGGTCCTGCCCCGGTCCCATCAGCGTTGTCAAGTCAACGGCGTCCCCGCCAACCTGTGCCACGACATCGCCGATGATACTGGTCGTTGCTACTACTCGCAGCCGCTCCCCCGCCAGGTCGGCCGGGCCCAGATCGGGCAGGGCGAGCATTTCGGGTGCACCTTCAGCATCGTCCTCATGCGCCTTATCCACCGCCGCATTCCCTGCATCACCATCATGGGCTTTTTCAATCGCGGGCCCGCTCGAACACCTGGTCGCCGCCAGGCTGGAGGCAGTCATCATAAATCCAATAATCAACCAGATCAGGCGCTTCCGTATTTGCATCTCTAGCTATCCGCTGATGATATTTTATATCAATGATACTTAGTATCAATTCTACCGCCGGGGTTCGATGTTGCCAACTTTTTTACGAACCTGGCAGCTCTTTGGCATAATCTTCATCGCACTTCAACCGCCTTCCCGATAATTGAATCCCGAAAAAAATTCAATTATCGGTATCGGTACAGCTCTTATTCCGCGAACTTCTCGACGAATATTACCTGGTGATCTGGGCGCGGGTTTCCTGCTGCATCACTTGATCGTCCCTCCCGATCAACACCGCCGCCGTGTCCAGGACATATGTCAGAAAGATGATCCGCTCTTCATCCCCCTGCAAACGAAGCTGCCTCTGCAAGATGTCCGGATCCAGCGGCGACCCGCGCTTCTTGATGGTCACACGGCCGATCTTGCGTTCGCGCAGATACTGTCTCAGCCGTTTGAGCTGAAAAGGAAACCAATCCTCCAACGCAAAGCGCCGTGCAAACGGCGTCTCCAACGGCTCGTCCGACGTGAGATAAGCAATCGTGGCCTCGATCGGCGCTGCCCCTATCTGCCGCGCCAGGTTCTGTACAAGATGGGCGCGAATGACTGCGCCGTCCGGCTCGTACAGATAGGCGCCCGGCTCACGCGGCGGCAATTCCGCGCCGGCATGCGCCGCGCTCGTGAGCGTATGTTCTTCTGGCAGCAAAGTCGCCTGGCGATCTACCCTCCGCCGCAGATCGCCATACCAAAAAACACACTCCTTGACATCGCCGTTCACGGAAATGAACTCCACGTCAACATCGGGCGGGATCTCTGCATAGTTAATGCCCGGGCTGATCTTCACCGCCGCGTGCGGCGTC
>JBJYWZ010000069.1:0-2940 GCA_046259725.1 Promineifilaceae bacterium (SeqCode)
GGGCTTCATCTTGCGGGGTGGCACCGTGCCATGAACGTTAGGCCGTGCGGCGCGCGTTATCGATTCGCCCCGCACTCCGCATTTGATGACGGTCCACATGACGGTCATACCCGGTGCCGAGCACGTCCTGAACCGAACTGATGATCCTTGTCCTCGATAACGGGTCCAAGCGGCCAGAATCCACACGAAATCTCAGGCGCGTCGCCAACGCAATGACCCGGCGCCTGGCGCAGACGGTGCATGCCGTCTCGCTCCAGCATTCGTCCGACATCCCTTCCGAGGCGTTGGACGGAAGCCCGGCGCAGACCCTTGAGCCCTTCCTGCTGCGTCAATTGCGCATGGGCGAGCGTGAGTTCGTGATTGTGCCGCTGTTCTTTGGGCCAAGCCGCGCCATCGACGCCTTCGTCCCGGAGATCCAGGACCGGCTCGCCGCGCAATTTGGTCCGTTCGATCTCAGAGTCGCGCGGGTGCTGTGTCCACTACCGCCCGGGGAATCGCGATTAGTGAGCATCCTCGAAGATCAGGTGCGCGAAACGATATGCGCACATGGGGTGGAGCCGCGGCATCTCGTGCTCGTCGATCATGGCTCGCCGGTGCCCGCGGTCACGGCGGTGCGCGAGTGGCTGGCATCGGAACTGGCGCGACGTTTTGCCGGACAGGCAGACGTCGATCAGGCGGTGATGGAGCGGCGAGCGGGGCGGCGATATGACTTCAATGGCGAGTTGCTCGAAGACGTGCTCAATGCGCGAGGTGCAGCCGGTACGCCAGCGGACATCGTGCTGGCAATGCAGTTCATATCTCCAGGGCGGCACGCAGGCCCTGGAGGCGACATTGACGAAATTTGCCTTCGAGCGATGGACCGCTGGCCGGGGCTTCGTGTCCTCAAGTCACGGTTGATCAGCGATCACCCAGTGTTCGTAGAGATCCTGTACGACCGAGCCGTGGAGGTCGCCGGATGAGCCGGACTCCGCTGACTCGGTCGTCAGGACGAGATTGCTTGGTATTTTGCAAGACCCTGGGCCTGCAATCCCTATGCGGTCGCCCAGGGGACCTATTGTGATCACGGCTGCGCGTCACCGGTAACCGGATGGCCGTATTACAGCGTCGGACCCACACTTCGATCAACAGAACGGCGTTCGACCACAAACTTGTGGCTGTTCTGTCGCCGACGCCCTACTCCTGAACTGGCTTCAGGTAATTGTTCTTGAAGGCCTCTCGGTCCTCCTTGACAGTTGGATCGTAACCCTGTGCCGCCATCTTCTCCTTCATCCAACCTGGGAGAACCCCGCGAATATAGACATTATTGGAATTCTCCGGGTCGACGTACCTGGTGTAGCTGCGGTTGCCCTTTTTTGCTGCCGTGGCACGACGACGGCGGGGCTGAACAAGACCGATGATCTCTTCGACGTCATAGCCTTTTTGCTCGATCATGTCACGAATCTGCTGAGCAAGATCGGACTTTGCCGCATGCCAGCGATGAGACAGGGCCTTCTCAAGATCGACCCTCGTCTGCTCGGCCTTCTCGAGCTGCGCTTTGAGTTCTTCAACGCTGAGGTTCTGGTATTCCACGACTTGCCTCCGGGCAACATTTGAGTTTTTCAGGACAGCGGCTTTCACCGCTTGCGGATTGAGCCAACACACCATTGGTGACCGGCTTCGCTGTTAGCTCGGCGGGCCGATACATCCTCATCCAACTAGCCAGTGCGCCCGACGCGATAATGAGGAATGAATGCGAATGGTTAGTTTGCACTCAACCTGTATTAATCTAATCTGAAGAACAAAAATGTCAAGACTGTCTCAGAACTGGTACACAGGATCTTGCCGCAGTGCGAGCGATGCTGAATCATTCATTCTCTCGCCTCAGCAGCACGTCTGGGATCAGAGGGTCCGGGCCGTCAAACGTGACGGTGATCAGAATAGGACCACAACATATCTGACAATCCTCGACGTATTGCTGGTGACCGACGCTACAGTCGATCGCAAGCTCAATGCATTCGCCACACCAAGGGCAGGCGAGCTCTACGAAGTGCAGTGACGAGAACATCTGAGGGATAGCACGCGCTAAGAAAGAGGTCTGCTCTGCTGTTCTGGCTGGTATTTTTGCCCACTGCGTCGATGCCTTGGATAACGGGCGAGCGTCTCTGGGACGCTTATGGTGCGGGGCGACCAGCAAAGGCTGAGAGCCAGCGAGCAATCGGTGATCGGCGGCTCTGCGATGTCTTGGCCTAAAGACTTCGAGTCGACCCGGTGCTCACCCATTGCAATGGTTCTGCACAACACGGCGATCCAGTCTGAGAAATAGCCGCTGGGCGTGGCAAACGCGTTCCTTCGGCTGGGCTTTGTGATTTCCAGTGGGACACGCAAGGGGCAAGTAAACCCCAGCCGGTTGGAGTCTGATCCAACAGAAGATGGCCCAGGCACTTCCACGGCGACCCCCTCGGCTACCCGGTTAGCGGATCACGAGTATTTGCCTGCTGCCGGGGCTTTCAAGTCTTGTACTTCTCCTGCATCGAGTCTTCGCAGTGCTATCCGGACTACGAGTCCAACCACGGTCCAAAGTCGCGGCCTCAGTGGCTCAATTCGGGTCTTTCAGGTAGTCCGTCTTGGCGCCGGCCAAGATGGCCCGCGCTGGCGTATGGCGGCCGCTTGGACGCGGGTCTTGACGTTGGATTGGGCGGCAGTCATTGCTCCTTGGAGATCACGGCCCTGACCCCAAGCCCGTTCGCAGAGTCGAGGATGTCTGTCACAGACCTGCGGGCCTGGCATTGCGCGCGTCCATTGCTTCGCGCCCGCAGTCACGCATTCCACCGCTGCTGATCCCAGTCGAATGGACACCCGACACAACTTATTCATGACTTGCTCACAATCTCCGCCGGGGGTGCCGACGGGCCGTGCCGTCAGTCAGAATCGCGCGCCGTCAGCGTCGATGCCCGCAAGGCT
>JBJYWZ010000070.1:0-10350 GCA_046259725.1 Promineifilaceae bacterium (SeqCode)
TTTCTTCCTTGAGATTGGCCAGATCCTTTTCGATATCATCGAGGCGTTCTTTGCTGGCTTTGTCCTTCTCTTTCTTCAGCGCCTCGCGTTCGATCTCCAGCTGCATGATCTGGCGGTCGATGGCGTCCAGCTCCGCCGGCTTGCTGTCGATCTGGGTGCGGATGCGGCTGGCGGACTCGTCAATGAGATCGATGGCCTTGTCCGGCAGGAAGCGGTCGGTGATGTAGCGGTCGCTGAGCGCGGCGGCGGCAATCACGGCGCCGTCAGTGATATGCACGCCGTGGTGCACTTCATAGCGTTCCTTCAGGCCGCGCAGGATACTGACCGTGTCCTCGACGCTTGGCTCGTCGACGAAAACGGGTTGGAAGCGGCGTTCTAATGCGGCGTCTTTCTCGATATATTTGCGGTACTCGTCGAGGGTCGTGGCGCCGATGGCGTGCAGCTCGCCGCGAGCGAGCATGGGCTTGAGCATGTTGCTGGCGTCCATGGAGCCTTCGGCCGCGCCCGCGCCGACGAGCGTGTGCATTTCGTCGATGAAGAGAAGGATGTCGCCGCCCGCGTCCTGGATTTCCTGCAGGACTGCTTTCAGGCGTTCTTCAAACTCGCCGCGATATTTGGCGCCGGCGACGAGCGCGCCCAGATCGAGGGCGACCACGCGCTTGTCTTTCAGGCCAGTGGGCACGTCACCGTTGACGATGCGCTGGGCCAATCCTTCGACGATGGCCGTTTTGCCGGTGCCCGGTTCGCCGATGAGAACGGGGTTATTCTTGGTGCGGCGGCTGAGGATCTCGATGACGCGGCGGATTTCTTCATCACGGCCGATCACGGGGTCGAGTTTGCCGCGCCGCGCTTCTTCGGTCAGATCACGGCCGTACTTGGAGAGTGCTTCATACTGCGATTCCGGGTCCTGGCTGGTGACGCTCTGTGATCCGCGTATGCCGGCCAGGGCCTGAATAATGGCGTTATAGTCGATGCCGTGGCCCGCCAGCAGGTCGCGAATCTGGCCCGCTTTGGGTTGGGCCATGGCCATCAACAGGTGCTCTGTGGAGGTGAACTGGTCCTTCATCGAGGAGGCGATGTTCTCCGCTTCCTGAAGGATCTCGGTAAGCTGGCGGCTCATACCCACCTGCATGGAGGAGCCCGTCGCTCGCGGCAGCTTGGCCAGCTCCTGGTCGATGCTCTGGTTGAGCAGGGTGACATCGACGCCGATGCGCTTGAGCACAGAAGGCACGACGCCGTCCGGTTGAGCCACCAGGGCTTTCAGCAGGTGAACCGGCTCGATATTAGGATGGTTATATTCGCCGGCAAGCTGCTGCGCCTGCTGCACGGCTTCCTGTGCTTTGTGGGTGAATTTATCAAATCGCATCAGACTACCTCCACTGGCTTTCTTCGGTTACTCTGCGGCGCAAGGCGATCAGTTCGCGCAGCAGTTCCTCTTCGCGGCGGGCCATTTCTTTTTCCAAGTCTTCGATTTGCTCGCGCAGCTCGAGAATCTGCTCGCGCATGTTCAGGATCACTTCCAGGCTTTCAAATTCCAGGCCAAGGTCCTCGTGCAGGCGGGCGATGCGCGCGATACGGCGAATGTCGCGCGCGCTGTAGCCCGGCGTCCCGCCTCGGATGACGCGGGTATGCACAAGCTGCTGCTGCTCACAGCGCTCCAGGAAATCTATGCTGATCTCCGCCAGTTGGGCGGTTACGATTCGTGTGTAGCGGGGTTCATCGGTGTGGTTGTTGGCCATTTAGAAGTCTCCTTCTGAATGATCAATAATCAATAGTCATTTACCAATAGCCAATCGATGGTTGATAATTGGCTGTTGACTATTGGTTATTGATTATAGTTAGCTATTGCGCAGATCTTTCCATTGTTCGACTAAGCGCACTTCTTCATCACTCAGGTTTTGCGGCATCTGTGCTTCGACGGTGGCGTAGAGATCGCCGCGGGCGTCGGGGTTTTTAAGTTTGGGCATGCCCAGGCCGCGCAGGCGGAACTGTTTGCCGCTGCTGGTGCCTTTAGGTATCGTGAGGTTGACCGTACGGTCCAGCGACGAGACTGGCACCTGGCCGCCAAGCAGCATGGTGAACAGGTCGACGGGAACGGTGATGCTCAGGTCGTCGCCCTGGCGCTCGTAGGTCGCGTCGGGCAGCACGTTGATGCGCAGGTAGAGGTCGCCGGCTTCGCCACCCGCGGAGCCGGGAGCGCCGAGGCCGCTGAGGCGCACGCGCGACCCGTTCTTCACGCCGCGCGGTATCTTGGCGTCGACAACACGGCCGTCTTCGAACTGCAGCGAACGGGACCCGCCGCTGAATGCTTCCTGCAGCGTGACGTCCATCTCATACTCACTGTCCCGGCCTTTGCGCGGCCGCGCCTGGTACTGCTGCCCGCCGAAGCCCGCGCTTCCCGCGCGGCGCGTGCGGCCGCCGCCGAAGAGCGTGTCAAAGAAATCGGAGTATCCACCGCCGCCCTGGCTGCCGAAGATGGCTTCAAACTCTTCCGGGCTGATGGTTTGCGAATAAGCGCTGCCGCCGCCACGAGGCTGGCGGGCCCCGGCTGATGACCACTGCGACCAGTCAAAATCATCCGCGGCCCCGCCCGCCCGCTCGTACTGCTGCCACTGCGAGCCCCAGCGGTCATATTTCTGGCGCTTGTCCTCGTCAGAGAGTACTTCATAGGCCTCGTTGATGTCCTTGAAGCGTTCTTCAGCGGAAGCATCGCCCGGATTTACGTCCGGGTGATACTTGCGCGCCAGTTTGCGGTAGGCTTTTTTTATCTCATCCGTCGACGCCGTTTTGCTGACGCCTAGGAGCTGGTAATAATCTTTTACGTCCATAGGTTAAGGTTGCAAGATGCAAGATGCAGGTTGCAGGGGGATCAGCATGCGGTGAACAGTATACAGAGAACAGTCAGCTGCTGAACGCTGATCACTGAATACTGCTTGCTCTCTCCTGCATCTTGCATCCTGCATCTACAAAGGTGTTACAAGTACGCGCGCGGGACGGAGCAGTTCGTCGCCGATGCGGTAGCCTTTTTGCTCGACCCGGGCCACGGTTCCGGGCGGCAGGGTGGGATCGGGCATTGTGCCTACCGCTTCCTGCAGTTCGGGATCGAAAGCCTTGCCCAGGGGATCGAGCGGGAATACGTCGTGCCTGGCCAGCATCTTCAAAAAAGACTGGCGCGTCAAATCGACGCCCTGGCGCAGGTCCTGGCCGGACCCGCCTCCGGGAATGTGGTCCAGGGCCAGATCGAGATTGTCAAGCACGGGCAGGAGATCGCGCAAAACAGTTTTACGCTGCTCCTCGGCCTGAATGGCGAAGCGGCGCTCCAGGCGCTGCTTGCTCTCCAGAAAATCCGTCTCAATCTGCTGCAGGCGATCGGCTTCCTCATTGTGCCCTTCCTGCGCCGCTTTCAGAGCCTCCTCCAGTTCGTTGACGCGCTGCTCGGCCTTGGCCGCTTCCGATTCAAGCTCTTCGGCGCGCGTTTCCCAGCTGCTGAACTGCACCTGCGCCTCGTCGGCGGCCGAGCGCCAGCGCTGGCAGTTTTCTTCCGCCTCATTGGCAAGCGTCTGCGCCTCGGACAGGGCATGTTCCAATTCCCTGACGCGGCCCTGCCACTCGGCGGCCACGGCCCTGGATTCGGTCGCCGTGGTCTGCCACTGCCTGGCCTGCTCCTCCCAGTGGGCCGCTTTCTTGTTCAGTTCCTCGAACGCGGCTTCGATCTTGGCGATCTGCGAGGCGGTGAGCACCTGGCTCGGTTCTTGCTGCGGACCACGGCGCGGCCGGCGCCCGTAGGGATCATAGGTCATTGCTCATCTCCGTTATCCTACAAACTGTGACGTTCGCGGGATAATTTCATTTTCTAGAGTTCCTCGAAGCTGCCCTCGACGACATCGTCACCCCCATCCTGTGGGGACGGTCCGGGACCGGCCTGTGACTGCGACTGTGCCTGCTGGAGCTGCTGGGCCAGCGCGTTGTTGGCCTGGGAAAGCTGCTCGCTCAGGCTGCGAATACGGCCGAGATCGTCACTGTTCATGGCATCGCGCAGCTGTTGGGCCATGGCCGAAATCTGCTCGCGCTCCGCTTCCGGGACCTGGGGACCCAGATCGCGCAGTGTCTTCTCGCTGGTGTAGACCAGGTGATCGGCCTGGTTGCGCGCTTCAGCCAGCTCGCGCAGCTTTTTGTCGTCAGCCTCGAATTGTTTGCCTTCGCGCACCATGCGGTCGATATCAGATTGCGAGAGGTTGGTCGAAGCCGTGATCTCGATCTGCTGTTCCTGGCCGGTCGCCTTATCCTTGGCGGTCACGTGCAGGATGCCGTTGGCGTCGATATCGAAAGTGACATCGATCTGCGGCACGCCGCGCGGCGCCGGCGGAATCCCTTCCAGGCGGAAATTGCCCAGAGTTTTGTTGTCTTTGGCCATCGGCCTTTCGCCCTGCAGCACATGAATATCAACGGCCGTCTGGTTGTCTTCGGCCGTGGAGAAGGTTTCCGATTTGCGCGTGGGGATCGTCGTGTTACGCGGAATGAGCGTTGTCATCACGCCGCCCATCGTCTCCAGGCCCAGGCTGAGGGGCGTCACGTCGAGCAGCACCACGTCTTCCACTTCGCCGCTGAGTACGCCGCCCTGGATCGCGGCGCCGATGGAAACGACCTCATCCGGATTTACGCTTTTATTCGGCGCCTTGCCGGTCAATTCATAGACCAGGTCCTGCACCATGGGCATGCGCGTGGAACCGCCGACAAGGACCACTTCGTCAATGTCGCTGGCGCTCAGGCCGGCATCTTGCAGGGCCTGATTGAATGGTTCGCGCGTGCGCTCCAGGAGGTCTTCGGTGAGCTGCTCGAATTTGGCGCGCGTGAGTTTCATCTGCAGGTGCTTGGGACCGCTGGCATCGGCTGTAATAAAGGGCAGGTTGATTTCCGACTCATTGAGGGTAGAAAGCTCAATCTTAGCCTTCTCTGCCGCTTCGCGCAGGCGCTGCAAGGACTGCGGGTCCTTGCTCAGGTCAATGCCCTGTTCTTTCTTGAATTCGCTGATCAGCCAATCGACGATACGCTCATCCCAGTCGTCGCCGCCGAGGAGTGTGTCACCGTGCGTGGCCTTGACTTCGACCACGCCGTCGCCAACCTCCAGAACGGAAACATCGAAGGTGCCGCCGCCCAGGTCGTAGACGAGTATGGTTTCGTTTTCGCCCTTGTCCAGGCCATAGGCGAGGGCCGCGGCCGTGGGCTCGTTGATGATACGCAGTACTTCAAGCCCGGCAATCTTACCGGCATCCTTGGTTGCCTGGCGCTGCATATCGTTGAAATAAGCGGGGACGGTGATCACGGCTTTGGTGACCGTTTCACCCAGAAAAGACTCGGCATCACGCTTCAGCTTCTGCAAAATCTGGGCGGAAATTTCTTGCGGTGAAAATTCTTTGTTGATGATAGGAACTTCAACGCGCGCGTCGCCGTTGGGACCGCCCACGATTTTGTAAGGCACCATTTCCTGCGTGCGCTTTGTCTCGGGATCGTCGATGCGGCGCCCCATCAGGCGTTTGATCGAATAGATTGTGTTCTGGGGGTTGACAATGGCCTGGCGTTTCGCGACCTGGCCAACGAGCCGTTCGCCGTTCTTGTTATAGGCGACGACCGACGGTACTGTATTGCCGCCTTCGGCTGAAGGAATGACGGTCGCGTCGCCACCGCCGTATGCGGATACGACGGAGTTCGTCGTACCCAAATCGATACCCACAATCGTGTTGCTCATTAGTGACCTCCGGAGTGTTGTGTTATGAATGTGAATTGGCTGCTGACGCCCAAGTGCTTATGCACGCAAATAACTGCTGCGCGACCTGTTCAAGGTCAGCTGAACCAGCCTGACTATTTTACTATCTAATCAACAAGATGGCACGGTAAGAAGCAATGTCTTGCTTACTGTTAACAGTCGCTGACCCGAGAGAAAACTTCATGAGGCTGGAACTGAAAAGAGCCGGGCAGCGCGGCCCGGCTCTTTTTGATTCTATGACGATTTCAGTCTGTCAGGCGCTGCCGCGGAATGCTGCTTCCGTGCTGGGCAGCAATGCAAGTATCAAGGCCAAAACATTGACAATGACCTGCAGGGCAACCGCCGAAAATGAGGTCGCGCCGAGGATGGCCAGCACCAGGACGATCAGGTTGACCACGGCAATAACCAGGATAAACAGGCGTCCCGATTCGTTGAGATCCCAGATCCATTTGGCGACGACGAACCAGATCACGCCGACGAGGGCGGATAGCAGGGCGCCGAGCCACTGTGCGCTGGGCAGAGTGAATTTCATTTCACCGAGGGTTGCTATGGGCAGCCAGCCCATGTAGCGAGCGGCATCCAGGAATGCCAGCAAGCCGGCGATAATCGCCAAAATAAAGAGTAAGTAAACGGCCCAAGTTCTTTGTTTCATAAGATTCCTCCAACTGTTGATAGCCGGTTCACAATAAATCCCGCGATCGTTTGGCGGCGCGGGTAACTGAAGTCACGATCTATGATAGCACCATATGACGGCAGCTAGCAACTCCGGCGAAGTGGTGGCATGCGATCAGCTCTGGTGTATGGGAGCGCCGGCTTCCCAGCCGGCAAGGATGCCGGCGCTCCACTGTGTCGCCAGTTCAGTCACCGAAATTGACCGTACCCGAAGTAGAGAGGGACAGCGATATCGGCTTAAGCCAGTTCGCCTCCGTGCTGCACCAGGTCGGTGGCCAGCTCGTTGGCTGTCTCGCGATCGGCGACGATGACAACGGCCGTTTCGCCCGGCTCCAGGTCGGCTGTGGAGACGGCGACTTCCTCTTCGGGCTCGAACGTGTCCAGCTTGTGGCGGCGGCGCAGGGTCATGGTGGAGCCGCCCAGGCCGGCGGCGCTCAGCGCGGTGCGGCGCAGCAGGCGAATGCCGCCGGTTATGAAGCCAATGCCCGCGGCAGCCGTTGTCCAGGCCAGCTTCACGCCGTCTTTGCCAAGATCCAGACCAACGGCGGCCGTTCCCGTTACTAAATCTGCGATGCCCGTTTTGCTGAAATCCTCAACCTCCAGTTCGTCATCGCCGGCGCGCTTCACAAAAGCGCCCTGGTAGATAGTATCCTTGCGTCTGCGCAATGCCTTGTTAATGATGCGCAGCGCCTGCGCGGCTTCCAGGTCGTCGTCGAATTTGACGATGATGGTTTCCGCTCCGACGGGCGCTTCAGTCTGCTCTTGCGCCGCTTCGACGGCTTCTCTGAGCCCGCTAAGCGCATCGTCGAGCGAAACCTGGTTCTCCTCGACCGTATCCTGCACTTCCTCGACCGTCTCGTCGGATGCCGATGAAATGTCGTTGATAATCTCGCCCATTACGTCTTTACTGTCGTTCTTGCTCATTCTAGGACTCCCGGCGCTCAGGCGCCTTGATTAATTTGGATCTTGAATCATACCGCCTGGCGAATTACCAGAAACGGCCTGGGTAATTATAACCGATTGTGGGCGCAGCGGAATGGTGCTGCGCTTTATTACAGTCTCATTCGGCGCCGTCTTCTGAAGCTTCTCCCGGAACGAAGCTGCCGCCGCCCTGCAGCGGCGGTTCGCCGCGTATGAAGATGCTTTGCGTCGGGTAAGGCAGCTGGATGCCGGCATTGTTCAGCGCCAACTGCAGGGCGGTGTGCACCCTGTCGGTGACGCGGGGCGTATCGACATAGGACTCGATCCACCAGCGAACGCGAAAAATCATCGCCGAGTCGCCCATTTCGTTATAGAGAATGTCTACGGGCCGGTTGCCAAGTACATCGGGGACCTGGCGCACAGCCTCATACATGATCTGGCGCGCTCGCTCAATGTCCGTGTCGTAGTCGAGCCCGATTTGCGTCTCGATGCGGTACGTGGGATCGGGATAGGAATAGTTGATCACCTCATTCTTGGCGATGAGTCCGTTGGGAATAATCACCAGTCGATTGTCACGGGTGCGGATGCGCGTCGTGCGCAGGCCGATGGCCACGACGTCGCCCCAGGTATTGGCCGCCGCCACTTCAATGCGGTCGCCGATGCGAAAGGGCCGGTCGGCCAGGATAATCACCCCGGCAATGCCATCCTCAATGGTATCTCGCGCGGCAAGGGAGACAGCCAGGCCGGTCACGCCCAACAGCGCAGCAAAGGCGGTCATATTGATACCGAAATGGGCGAGGATGATGCTGGCGGCGGCGATGACCAGTACGGCGCGGAGGATGCGCACAATCAGAACGATGGCCGGCGACAAATCCTGCTCGCGGCCCGTATCTCGTAGATGGACGCGCATCTCGTTTTCCGCGATATCAATCAGATACCATACTGCTCTGGTAACAAGAAGGGTGGCGATGACGAAATAGATGCTGTCAATGGCCTGTTTTACTTCCGCATTGAGAAAGATCAGGCGTATCGTCGACAGGTGTAAGGCGAAGAGAACAATCAGCCATTTCAGTGTGCCGCTCACTATCGCGAGTAAGGCCTTTGAATCATCATCTTTGAGGTAAGGCGCGCCCCAGCGCCGCAGCAGGCTTGCGGCCCAGCTTCCGATGAGATAGACGATGAACAGCATGAACAGGGAGACGGCGAGGTTGATCCAATCTTCACCGGTCAGGCCGAGGAATGTCACATCAGAGACATTGATACGATCAGCGATCACGTCGACTGTTTCAGTAATAAAGCCGGGTGTAGCGGTAGGCTGCGGCTCACGCGTTTGAAAAACGCCGGACGATTCGACCGTGGCTTCGAGACTGCCGGATTGGCCGGTCAGACTGCCACCGCCGCAGGCGGCCATGACCAGCAGCAGGATCAGATATGTAATGAGCAAGTTTTTTTGCTTCACAGCCGATTCTTATCCCTCATTTACCTGGTAAGGCTGCACCTATTATGCCAGATTTGGCGATATTTTCAGGCAATTGGTTTTTGTGCGCCTGCCAGGGCAGGCTGATGAAGCCTGTTAATCTGGTCCGGTAAGGCTGACAGGGCAAACTTCTTGTGCATCGTTCTGGTAGAGAGCCAAACCGTGGTAGCATTATTGGAAGCGTACAGGTCAGAATTCCTGGCATGAAGCGGGTGACGTAACGGCTGATGAATAGAAAAATTGTGAAAACAGCTCTCATTGTCCTGGCGGCAGCGGCGATTGTGATAATTGCTGGCGGCGCGCTGCTGTCCATGTTAGGCGTGGAGGTGTTCTGCCTCGGGTCAGAAAACGGCCGTATGGCCCTGGAACCCTGCGGCGGTGAAGCGCCGCTGACCGCGGATACGAACCCGCCCCAAATCGCGGCCGGCGCCCAGCCTATCCTCATTGATACGGACATGGCGGTCGATGATTGGCTGGCGATCCTGTACCTGCTGCAGCGACCCGACGTGGACGTACGCGCCATCACGGTCGCGGGTACAGGGGAAGCACACTGCGGGCCCGGCGTAAAAAACGCCCTGGACCTCGTCGCTCTGGCAGGCCGCCCGGATATCCCCGTGGCCTGCGGTCATGAAACCCCGCTGCAAGGGGACCACGTCTTTCCGCAGAGCTGGCGCGACAATGTCGATAGGCTGGCCGGGCTGTCAATCCCTGCCAATCCCACCCAGCCACAGGGCGAGGACGCCGCAGCCCTGATCACCGGCGCCGTTCGTGACGCCGGCGGCGATCTGCTGATCATCACGCTGGGACCGCTGACCAATCTTGCTCAGGCGTTCGCAGAAGATCCGGCAGTGGCGCGGGAAGTGAAAGAAATCTTTGTCATGGGCGGCGCGATGTCCGTACCGGGTAATGTGGGTATGGTGCCCGAGACGGGCATCGAAAACGATCGTGCCGAATGGAACATTTACGTGGATCCATACGCGGCGTCGCAGGTGCTGGCTTCGGGCGCGCCAGTGACCCTTGTTCCGCTCGATGCCACGAACCAGGTTGTACTGGATAAGGCTTTCTATGATCGGCTGGAAGGGGACCGGGCATCGCCAGAAGCAGAGTTCGTGTACCGGGCGCTGACGCAAAATATCGGCTTTGTGAATTCGGGCCTTTACTATTTTTGGGACCCGTTGACGGCCGCAATCGCAGTCGATCAAGGTCTGGGCAGTTTTGCCAGTCAGCCGGTTCTGGTCATTGAAGAGGAAGGCCCCGAGGTTGGCGCTGTTCGCGCGGATGAAAGCGGTTCTCTCGTGCGGATCACAGTGGCTGCGGAAGAGGAGCGATTTAAGCAGGAGTTCCTGGATGTGCTGAACGGCCGTGTGATGGAGTGATGAGGGCCCGCAAGCCGTATTAGGCGCGACGTGCGTTATCGCTTGCACATTCACAAATCGAAATAAGGCCTCAAACCTGTGATGAAAGGCCTCAAACCTGTGATGATCTGAAGAGGCAGGCTGAAGCCGGCACTACGAGC
>JBJYWZ010000071.1:0-4807 GCA_046259725.1 Promineifilaceae bacterium (SeqCode)
TCAGATTGTGATTTCAAACGCAAAAATCAGAACAGTCGAACCCTTGCCAACGGATCGCGATCAGACAACGATGGGCTGTTCAGGATCGTTCTCATAATTACCTTTCGACTCTATCCGCAAATGCTGTAAGATGGCTGCGGTGCTTTGAAATGATGCTTCTTCCTGAACAGCGTTCGCTGCTACGTCGCAGCTTTGTGGTAAGTCCGCTAATTATCAACTTCGTATTGAATGGGCTGATCGCCTGGTTAGTCTACGGCCGTACGCCGGCCATCCCCGTTTCAACCCTGATCGCCGACGCACTGCTCACCTGTTTTCTCATTCCCTTTCTGACCTGTCTGGTCGTTGTCCCAATCGTCTGGCAGTTGGTTCGGCAGGGCGATCTTTCGGCCGTCATCTGGTCCCGTGACGGCGTCTGGTGGCTGCGCTGGCTGCCTGAAGGCAAATGGGCGAGGGCTCTGGCCATCGGCCTGGCTGCGGCCGTCGCGGGCACGCTCATCGTCGGCGGGCTGCTGCTGCTTTTGAATATCGAGAGCATGGCCGGCGGCACCTTTGTATGGTTCAAGGCGGCATATGCGGCCGTCCTCGCCGCACTCGTCACGCCATTTTTGGCCCTCGCATCACTCGGGGACGTGAGTGCGGCCGTCATCAACGATCCCCGGGCCGCTGCAGTGGCCAGTCCCATCGCCCAGCTGCCGCCCGGCTCAAACGCCTCCAACCATCGCCAGGCCATGCGCCAGGATATGATTGGCTATGTCGAACACATCGCCACGCAGGGCGATCTTGTACGCATCCCGCTTCTGGGCCCGGTCTATGGCTACTTTCTTAACGATCCCGACCTGATTCGAGTCGTGTTGGTGACGGATGCGGACCGTTATCACAAGCCCGCGAACGTCAAGAATGCTGCCAGGAGCATGCAAATTGAAAACGTCTTCACGACCGACGGCGAGGTATGGCAGGCGCTGCGCAAGGTGATGCAGCCTGCCTTTCATGCAGGCAGGATCAATAACTACGCCGGGATCATGGCCGCTTACAGCGAGGAAATGGTTGCCCGTTGGCAAGACGGCGAACAACTGGACATTCCGGCGCAGATGATGGATCTGACTTTGGGCATCACCACCCGTGCCTTGTTCGGCGCCGACATGCGTGGCCAGGAAGCCGCCGCGGCGATCGTGCGCTTCATTGAACTCTTTTACGGCCGCATCTCCTCGCTGCCCGTACCCGGCTGGCTGCCCACGGCTGACAACCGCGAGATGAAGCGCCAGCTCAACATCATCGAAGCCTGGTTGTCGCCCATGATTGCCGTGCGCAAAGCGCAGCAAGAACCTTCAGACGATGTCCTTTCGCTGCTCATCGAAGCCCAGAAAGCTGACACATCCGGCATACTATCAGACCATCAGGTGCGCACCGAAGTTATGAATCTATTCGCTGCCGGCTACGAGGTTGTGGCGCATACGCTGGCCTTCACGCTGTATCTTGTGGCCCAACATCCGGCCGTTGAGGAGCGCATGCTTGCCGAACTGGATGCTGAGCTGGCTGGGCAGCAGGTCACGTTGGAAACGGTGAGTCGCCTGCACTACCTCGACCTCATCATCAAAGAATCGATGCGTCTTCTGCCGGTCACGACCGTACTGACACGACAAACCGCCGTGCCGGTCCGGCTTGCCGGCTACTCGCTGCCTGCGAAGCGCCTGATCCTTTTCGCACCCTGGGTGCTTCATCGTGACGCGAAATACTTCCCGGAACCGCTTACCTTTAAGCCTGAACGCTTCGACCCGGACCATGGTCAGCCGGTTCCCAGGTATGCCTATCTGCCCTTTGGTGGTGGGCCGCGCATCTGCCTTGGCAGCGCCTTTGCCATGCTTCAAATGAAGATCAACCTCGCGACCATCTGGCAGCGGGCCCATCTGGATCCGGCTCCCGGCTACAAATTGCAGCCCCATTACGCCTTCAACACCCGGCCGAAAGAAGGCCTGCCGATGATCGTTACCTGCCGCCAGGCGTAATGCGCACCGACGCCCGACCGTTCCCTCCACCGCCAACGCCTCGGCCAACCTGTTTTCAATGCCAAACCTGCTGGATCTGGTCCCCCAACATTTTTGACCTGATCATCGATCCGCGCCTCAAAGCGGCCGAATCCCGCGAAGAAACCCATCCAGCCGCCCTCAATTCCATTTCACCCCAAACCGTTGTACGGTAGGGCGGCTCGAAAACCGCCCCATTTGCATCAAGTTAAGGAAAAAAGTTGGGGAAACTCCGGCAAGGTGGATGGTGAACAGCCAATTCATCTGAGGAGAATCCCCATGCATGTAACCATTCTACCTGGCGCGCTGCACCTGGCCGACCTGGGCTGTTGGAAGCTGGCGGGCCCCACTCACTCACATGTAAAAGCGGATCTTTTCCTTCGGTATCTTCATTTTACCAATCACAACCAGCGGCATGAACTGTTAGTTCCCTTGGACTGCTCAAGCCTCTAGGAGCTGCCGAACTTGTCCCCACATCTTCTGGATAAACGCCCAGACCGGATGAGTCCAATCTCCAACTGGGACTCCATCCTTTATGGCGTCAAGTAAGTCCAGGGGCCTGTCGATCTGACCATATGGCACCTCCACCCAGGCTGAGCCAATATCCTCCAAGCGATGCGCATCCGTGCCCGCACTCATCGGCAGGTTGTTACGCAATGACCACTCAACTGCCGCCTCGTTCCATCGCGGGCGTGAGATGCGCGCGTTGAACGTTTCAACGATGTCCAGGTCCTCCACCACTCTATGCCGTGCTTCAGGCCATAGACGGTAACGCTTAAGAGGATCAAAGCCGTGGGGCAGCAGCACCAGCCCGCCCTGCGCTTTAATCCGCCTAACAGTCTCTTCGGGACTGAGCCCCTCCTCGATTTTTTCATCCAGGAACAGGCCAATTATTTCCCCTTCCGCTGTGGATATTTCCTCGCCCACAATTATAGTAAGATCTGTTTGAGGATCGCTGTTTACCAGAGCTTCCAGCGCCTTCGCGCCCCATATCTCGTTGTGATCAGTGATCGCTTGCACGACAATGCCCATTTCTCTGCAGCGCTCTGGAATCAAGTCCAGAGGCGTCCAACAATCCCAGGATGCATCGCTGTGACAATGTAGATCAATTTTCATCTTTGCTTCGCCAGGCATTTGCAGATGATCATCTTCTATTGCCCCATGCTCCCGCAATTCCTTCTCCTGAAAACTGTCAATTTGTTCAATCTGTTCGTTTTGCATACTTGCTCCTGGGTCCTCTACCACCAGGTTATACTTCTTGCCGGGGCAACTGAAATCTTATTGCGTTTGATCCGACTTTGATCGTACTCTCTGTTTGTCTACGTCAGGCCAGTACGCCATGTACCCAAACTCCGTGTCCTTGGTTTGCCGCCTCTGGTGGCTCCAATTCGGAGGGAGAAAGGCGTCCATAAACATGCGTGCGGCTTAGCAAATCGTATTTACTTGTAGCATCGTCATTCTGCCTGGACCAGGTGCTCCGATGAATCCCAGATCGCACCCTCGTCCGGTCGAAAATGATTGCCGAAGCGAAGCGCATAGACCTCGGTAAATTCTGCGCCCAGGAATAGCATCTGGGCCGAATAGTAGATCCAGATCAGGAGCGCCATAAAGGAACTGGCGGCGCCGTAGCTGGAAGTGGGATTACTGAATTGGAAATAGAGATTCAGGCCGACGAGTCCCAGACTCAACAATAGCGCCGTAACAACGGCGCCTATGGCTACGTCCCGCCAGCTTATCTGGACGTTCGGAATGGTCTTGAATAGGACGGCGATCAAGACCGTGTAAGACACCAATGATGCTACGGCCGTCAGTACGCGCGCCCAGCCAAAAGAAAACGGCAGCAGCGTATTGAGCGACTCGCCCAAACCGGATACGAATGTATTAGCCAGTAGAAGGGCGATCAGCAAGATGCCGATCACAACGATGACCAGAAAGGAAAAGACGCGCTGTTTCACGGTGCCCATTACGCCGCGTTCGGGATCTGCCTGCACGTCCCAGACAGTATCCAGGGCATCCTGCAATTGAACCAGGACGCCCGAGGCGCTGAAAAAGAGCACGGCAAGGCTGACTAAGGTGGACAGGGTGAAGCCCTGCAGGTTCTTGGCCGTTTCCAAGACAGTGGCCAGGGCATCCCGCGCTACTGGACCGGCGAGAGTGCCCGCCTCGCTGAGGACGAACTGCTCGGCATTACGCTCGCCAATCACCTGACCGGCAATAGTTATGGCCAGAGTCATCAATGAGGGAATAGACAGGACTGCAAAGAAAGCCAGAGCAGCAGCCAGTCGCGACACCTTGTCCTCCTGCCACTGCTCGACTGTTTTCTTTACCAGGTAAAACAGTTTCTTTGAAAACTCTTTCATAAGTAATTCTTTCGCTTAGATACTTTATCAATCACACATGCTATTAGCATAACCAAAGATATGCGCGATCAAAATAGACTTAGTTATAGAAAAGGGGTATAGGCGAGACCTAAATCAGGCTGTTTGACAGAATGCTCTGTATATCTAAAGTCTCTCCAGCCATACTTAATCAGATAACCTCTACTAAATGTAAGAACCCGACTCAAACATGCGCAGATAGACGAGTGCCTTTGCTCGGCATGACGCGGTTTGACGCGCAGAGAAGAAGCGAGGCGTGGTCGGCTACAAGTCGCACATCAGGATGTGGGCATAAATTTCGCGTTACATGGCTCATTTCTGGCTGCCTCATATGGCACAATCACGACCCACAAACTTCACCAGCCCGATTACGAAACACTGATTTTCAACTAACCACCTAGATATAAA
>JBJYWZ010000072.1:0-2611 GCA_046259725.1 Promineifilaceae bacterium (SeqCode)
TCCTGGAAAACGGCCGTTTTCACCCCCGGCGCGCAGCCCCTGGCTTCCCTGGCGCTCGCTACCTCCCAGTTCAGCGACACCAATCCAGGCAAGTTCTATGCCCAGCTGCGAGAGGATAAACAGGCTTTAGCGAAGGCGCTTTGTGAAGCTGAAGAAGAAGATCAACACTGGCTCGTCGTCGTGGATCAGTTTGAAGAGTTGTTTGCCCTCTGTTATGTCGAAGATGAGCGGCGGCAGTTTATCGACAACCTGCTGCAGGCCGTGGAAGCGTGCGCCGGCAGGCTGCGGCTCATCCTGACTATGCGCGCCGATTTTTACGGCCGTTGTGCTGATTACCCGACTCTGGCGGCTGCGCAAAAAGACAGCTTCCTCTTAGGACCGCTGGAGAAGGACGGCTTGTGCCAGATCATTGATGAGCCGGCGGCGCTGGCCGGGCTGCGGCTGGAACCTGGGCTGGCGGATACTATTATGGACGATGTGGTTGGTGAGCCGGGCGCTCTACCACTCCTGTCGCACACGTTGTTCGAGACCTGGAAGCGGCGGGAGGGGCGTACCCTGACCCTGGCGGGGTACCGGGCCAGCGGCGGCATTAGTGGTGCAATCGCCCAAACAGCCGATTCCGTTTACAAACGCTTAACCCCACAGCAGCAAACTTTGACTCGCAGAATATTCCTGCGCCTGACGGAATTGGCTGAGGATGGTATTCAAGATACACGCCGCCGCGTCGCCCCCGGCGAGTTTGTCCTGCACGAAGAAGATGAAGCGCCGGTAGCCGCTGTTTTGAAGAAATTGGTCGATGCGCGTCTGATCACCACCGGCGAAAACACGGTCGAAGTGGCTCACGAAGCCCTGATCCGTGAATGGCCCCAGCTGCGGCAGTGGCTGGAAGAGGATCGTCAAGGGCTACGCATCCATCGCCACCTGACCGAAACGGCGCTGGCCTGGGCCGCCCTGGACCGCGATCCGGGAGAATTGTATCGCGGTGCGCGCCTGGCGACGGCGTCGGAGTGGGCGGGGCAATATGGGCGGCGCATGAATTCGCTGGAACAGGAATTTGTGCAAGCCTCCCAGGCATTGGCTCGCCGCCGCGAAGAAGAACGAGAGGCGCAGCTGCAAAAGGAAATCGAAAACGCCCGACGTCTGGAGGTGGAAGTTGAGCAAAAGGCGGAAGCCCAGGCCAGGGCGGAAGATCTACGCCTGCTGGCCACGTCACGCGAGCTGGCCGCCACAGCCAGGATTAATCTCGACCGAGATCCGGAGCTGGGTTTATTATTGGCCATTCAAGCTTTGCGAACAACAAAAACACGCGAAGCCGTGGATGCGCTGCACCGGGCGCTGTCATACCCGGTTGTGGAGCGGACTCTGTTTGGACACACCGGCGGTGATATGACGGACGTCATGTATATGGCCGACGGATCGCACCTCTTTACAGCGGGCCGGGATGGGCTCGTCCGATTATGGGATATTGCATCGGGCGAAGTGCTGCGCACCTTTTCCGGCCACACAGCCGATGTATCCAAATTTACACTCAATAAGGACGAGACCCGGCTGGCCACTGCAGGAGCAGACAGTGTGGCAAAGGTTTGGGATGTCGAAACCGGGGAAGAACTTTTATCCCTTGAGGGACACAACTTATGGGTGTTTGGTGTGGCCTTCAGCCCGGACGGAAAGCGGTTAGCTACGGCAGGCGAGGATGGTCTAATCAAAATCTGGGATCTCACATCCGGCGAGGATTTGATGGATCTGGATCATCATCAAGATTTTATAAATGAAATTAGCTACACGCCTGACGGTTCGCAGCTGATAACAGCCAGCAATGACGGCACGGTCAAGATCTGGGACGCCGCTACTGGCCAGGAGCTGGCGTCGCTTTCCGGCCACGAGGATGGCGTTTTCGGCATGGCCTTCAGCCCGGACTGGACCTTGATGGTCACGGAAAGTTTCGATCAAACAATAAAAATATGGGACCTGACCCAAATTGAATCCGCGGGTAATGACGCGGTCTTGTTTACCCTTGCCAGGAAGACGGATCGTTCTGGGAATGCTACCAGAATTGTTTTTTCTCCAGATGGCCGGCGGATTCTAGAGCCTGATAGCGACAGCCACGTTTCGGAATGGGATGTCGCCAGCGGCCGGCTGTTACGCAGGATTCCTTGCAGTTCGGGAACTATTTTTACGATCGCCGTCAGCCCTGACGGCGAACACCTGGCCGTAGCCGATGAATTTGGCCGGGCTAAGATTTGGAGCTTGCTGCCGGCGGGTGAACTGTTGGAGCTTGAATTTGCCGATGCGGTATACGATGTACAGATAAGCCCGGATGGATCGAGACTCTTTACGTCAGCCGGAAGCGACGGGATGAAGGTTTGGAATTTTGACCGGACGAATCGGGAGGTATTCGGACAGCTTATCGGTGCGGTGGATGTGGGGGAAGCCGGCGCGTTTTTTAAGGCCGCCGTCAGCCAGGATGGTTCAAAGGTGGCCGTTGCCGGGGCCGACGGTGTGATACGAGTCCTGGACAGCAGTAGTTTTGAGGAAGTCCTTGTTTTGTCCGGTCATGACCGTCTAGTTTCAGATGCCGCTTTTAACCGCGACGGTACCCGCCTGGCGACGA
>JBJYWZ010000073.1:0-4349 GCA_046259725.1 Promineifilaceae bacterium (SeqCode)
ATCTTCTCAATATCATATTTTTCTGCGTCTGGATAGTTGAGCAGCGCCCAATACATCGTGGGAACGCCGGCAAAAATCGTTACATTATCGCGCTCCAAGATCGCAAGCGCCGTGCCGGGATCAAAGCGCGGCAAAAGTGTAAGCGTCATGCGCTTATAGAAGCCTGAATTCATCTGTACGGTTTGGCCGAACGAATGGAATAAGGGCAGCGTGATCAAGGTGACGTCATGATCGCGGTGTTCGTACATGTTATCTGCAAGCCGCGCGTTCAAGAGCATGTTACTGTGCGTCAGCTCCGCCCCTTTTGGCTGGCCAGTCGTACCGCTGGTATACAAGATCACGGCCGTATCATCAGCCTCCGTCAATACTGTGTCAAAGGTTGGGGGCTGATTGTACATGAGCTGGCCCAACGTTCTGGTCCCTTCAATCGGCGATGCGCCGGCCGGATCGGCCGTGATCATGAAGAAATGTTCGCAGTTGTCCGCATCCTGAAAACCCTTAAAGCCGAATTCTCCCATCGGGAGTTCGGGGGTCCCCTGGAAACAAAAGTACGCTTTTGAGTCCGAGTCGGCGAGATGATAGGCTATTTCACGCGGCTTTAGTAAGACATTGAGGGGAACTACCGTCGCGCCGGCCTTCAAAATTCCGTAATAAACAATCGGGAAGAAGGGCAGGTTTGGACATGAAAGCGCTACCTTGTCTCCCTTTTGGATGCCCAGTGCCCTTAAACCATTGGCGACCTGGCTGGCAGCGCCGTTGACCTGCGCGTAATTCAATCTGACGTCGTTAAAGATGACAGCATCCCGTTCCGGAACTTCGCGGGCGCTGTCTTCAAGCAGAACTGCTAAGTTTAACATGAACTTCTCCTAATGCGTATTGTGCCCGACGGCTTAGAGGGAATATTACCTATAATAGTATTCTACCCCGTATTCCCGGACTGTGCAGCATGAGATTTTGGCGTTTGGCTGGCTAAGTCGCTAGAATGGACATGTTGAACAAAGGCGGACCTATGGCATATCAAGTTCTTGTCGTCGAAGACGACGACACCCTATCAGAAATGATTGAATACAACTTGCGGCGCCAGGGTTACGACGTCCTGCAGGCGCGCGACGGCCGATACGGCTTGCAGCTCGCGCGTGACCGGGAACCGGACCTGATCATCCTGGATGTCATGCTTCCCGGGATTGACGGCTTTGAGTTTTGTCGCATTTTACGAAAAGAACTCAGTACGCCCATATTGATGCTCACCGCACGTACCGAAGAGATAGATAAAATAGTCGGTCTGGAGATGGGCGCTGATGATTACATCACAAAGCCCTTTAGTGTCCGTGAATTGATGGCGCGCGTAAAAGCCCACCTGCGTCGTTCTGAATTCATTCGCGAGGACGTTGCTGCCGGGACAGGTCCCGTACCCGCCGAATCGCCAAAGAAAAGCCCGGTTCTCAGCTTCGGAAACTTGACAATCGACGAAAACCGGCGCGAAGTTTTGCTTGATGGTCAGGCGCTTAAACTGAAACCAAAGGAATTCGAACTCCTCTATTTTCTGGCCATGCATGTTGGTATCGCCTTGTCCAGGGAACTCACACTGGAACGTGTTTGGGGATGGTCGTATGACGGCAACAGCCGGACTGTTGATGTCCATGTACGCTGGCTGCGCGAGAAAATTGAACCCGATCCCACCAGACCGCGCCGTATTGTCACCATTCGTGGAGTCGGGTATAGGTTCGACGGATAGCATTTCCATCTGCATCGCCTATCGGACGATATACCGGGAAACCTTTTGTTAAGATATGCGAACTGGCGCTTGGCGCTTGTCTATGCCCTCATCTTTTTCGCTACATTGGCAGGTATTGTCTTGCTTGTTCGTATCACCAATTGTCAGGTGGCGCGATCCTGTATGGAGCACGGTATTTGGCTTGTCGCCCTATTGGGACTGGTCGCCATAGTTGGAGTAACCCTCTTTGTAACTGCCTCGCGAACAATAGAGCTGCACAGGCTCGGCGAGATGGCCAAGCGCATCGCCGGCGGCGAATACAGCGCGCGCATATTGCCTCGTTCGACTGGTGAGGCGGCGGAGCTGACGCGGGCAGTAAACGATATGGCGGACAGTCTGCGCAATGAGCTGCGCCGCTATTCTGATGCCAATCAACAGCTGGCCATAGTGCTGCAAAATACGGCCGATGGCATGCTGATCACGGATGAGCTCGGCCGTGTCCTGCTGATGAATCCCGCTGCCTCGCGCATGCTTAATTATGACGCGCAGAAAGCGGTCGGTCGCTCCTTTGCCGAGGTCGTCCGCCGCCACCAGATCATCGACTTGTGGCAGGTATGCCGCAATGAAGGCCGGGAGGCGGTGGCCGCGGTCGAGTTCGATCGCAACCTGTTCATCCAGGCCTTTGTGACGCCGTTCGAGGAAAAAGGGTCGCGGGGATTTCTGGTCATTCTTCAGGACCTGACCCAGGTCCGCTTCTTACAGACCGTGCGCCGAGATTTCATCAGCAATATTTCACATGAGCTGCGCACGCCGCTGGCCTCCCTGCGCGCTATTATTGAAACCCTACAGGGTGGGGCCCTTGAGGAAACCGAACTGGCTGTTCGCTTTCTCAGTCGCGCGGATGGCGAAATTGATACCATGACGCAGATGGTTGAAGAGCTTCTGGAGCTTGCACGAGTCGAATCAGGCGAGGTTCCGCTGCAGATGGCCGAAACCGACGTTCGAGAACTGGTGCAGGTTCCATTCGAACGCCTCCAATCTCAGGCTGGCCGCCGGGGCGTTGTCCTGTCTCTGGATGTTCCTGATGGCCTGCCGAACATCATGGCCGATGCGGAACGTATGCAGCGCGTGGTTACTAATTTGCTACACAATGCGATTAAGTTCACGGATGCCGGCGGCAATGTGCGCATTGCGGCCTATGCTGAAGGTGAAACGCCCGTTTATGTCACTATCCTGGTCCATGATAATGGGGTGGGCATCGCCGATGAGGATATTGGCCGTATTTTCGAACGCTTCTACAAGTCGGATCGTGCTCGCACGCGCGGTATAGGCGGGACCGGGCTTGGCCTTGCAATTGCGCGGCACCTTGTAGAGGCGCATGGCGGGCGCATCTGGGTCAACAGCAAAGAGGGAAAAGGGACTACCTTTTTCTTCACGATCCCCACAGTTTCGGCCGTTACCGGCAGCGATGTATTCATTGACTCGACGATATAGTGCAAAAAATGGAAAAAGATCGAGAAGATATTCAAATATTGTATGGAGATGCCCTCCAGCTTCTCTCGACGCTGGCTCCTGGTTCGGTTGATCTCATTGTGGCCGACCCCCCATACAATCTCGGCAAGCGATTTGGCGGCGAACAGACCATGCGCAGCTTCGAAGAGTACCTGGATTTTTCCAGGCAGTGGTTGGGTGAAGCGGTCCGCCTGCTGAAGCCTCGTGGAACGCTCTATCTTTTTATGGGTGTCCGCTTCATCTCCTACCTGTATGCTATTCTGGAACGCGACCTTAATCTGCGTTTTAACAGTTGGATTGTCTGGCACTACACACAGGGCATGGGTAAGAAGAATGGCTTCTCTCCGCGTCATGACGACATCCTCATGTTCACCAGGACGGACAGATACAAATTCAATCTCGACAATGTGCGTGTGCCGCAGAAATATTACCGCGCACGGAACAACATGAGAGGCGCGAACCCCGGGGATGTGTGGACCTACTCTCACGTGCATTATTCCCATCCTAATCGCTCCGGCCATCCGACACAAAAACCAGAAGGCTTGATTGAAAGAATGGTGCTGGCTTCCTCGGATGAAGGCGATCTGGTGCTCGATCCATTTGCCGGCAGCGGCACCACGCTGCGAGTGTGCCAGCAGCTTCGCCGCAGAGCCATCGGCATAGAGGTCAATCCCGCATACGTGACATTAGCCGGCGAGAGACTTTCCAGACCCTTTACCGGTTTTGACAGCATCGATCCACGCATGGAGCGAATTCCAAAAGATTTGCGCGATGCCGGAATTCGACAGGAATACTTGAGAAACCATGTTCAGTGGTTCCTAAAGAACCACCCCGACTCCCTCAGACGGTTTCAGGAAGAAGTTAAGGCTTTGTACGGTGAAGAATTCACCGATTTCGAACCCGCAGAAACGTCCCGAAGTTAAACGATCAGCTAGCGGCAAAAAATTCGCGGAGCAGGCGGATAAGATGCCGAAAAATACCAGTTAGTTAAAGCTGCACTTGTGCTGGCAGCGTGCTTTTGGCGCTGTTTACAAACAGTTAACAATACCTTAGCTCAACGTTAACCTGGGGGTACAGCCCGCTTGACACCAACCTGCTATCCTCTCTTGTGATGAATTTTACA
>JBJYWZ010000074.1:0-2512 GCA_046259725.1 Promineifilaceae bacterium (SeqCode)
GGATGCTGCCGGAATCGGGTGAAAGCGCACCGCTGGGCATCGCCATCGTCCACCGTGATATCCTGAACTCGCTGCGCGCCCGCCTGAGTGAAGAAAGTTTTGGCAAAGAAAAAAGAAGTTCATTGAGAGCGGCAGTTGCCGGCGCCCTGAATCCTGATCCCACGGCCGTTCAAGAAAGCAGCAAGCATATCCCACAGAAAGCGATCTGTCCCGCCTGCGAACGCCGCCTGGAAGCGGAACAACTGGCATTCGCCTCCCTGTTGGAAGCGCTCGATAAAGAGGATCAACCGATGCACGCGGCCCTGGAGTCTTCAGATGGCCTATGCATTACTCATCTGCGCCAGGCACTCAGTTTCGCGCGCAGCCCGCAAGCTTTTGATGTATTGTTGGAAATCAGTACGGGGCAGCTTTCGAGCCTGATCGCCGATCTCGATGAGTTTATTCGCAAGAATGACCATCGCTTCCGAGACGAGAAAATCAGCAGCAAAGAGAAAGCAAGCTGGCAGCGCGCCGTGCAGATTGCGTCGGGGAAGAAGGCAGAATCAGCCGGCTAAATAATCTTCCAGGGCGGATAGTTCGGCGGGCAGTGAAATGGGAGCCGCAGCCATCTCAACGGCCGTGCCGGGATCTTTCAAACCATGGCCCGTCAGTACACAGACAGCGACCTTATCGCGGGGTTCGATTTCACCCTGTTCGATCTGCTGCTTAAGAGCGGCAACGCCCGTTGCCGAAGCGGGTTCGACAAATATACCTTCGTGACCGGCCAAGAGCTGCCAGCTCGCGAGGATTTTCTCGTCGGTTACGGCCGTGATCTGGCCATCCGATTCATCCAGCGCTTGCAAGGCCTGCCGCCAGCGCGCCGGGTTGCCGATGCGTATCGCCGTGGCGATTGTCTCTGGCTTTTCCACAACATGGCCGAGAACAATTGGCGCTGATCCGGCGGCCTGTCCCCCAAGAATACGTGGGAGTCCCCTACCATATTCTTTGTAACCCATCCAGTAGGCGGTGATGTTACCGGCATTACCTACGGGCAGGCAGTGCCAGTCCGGCGCGCGCCCACCAAGCTGGTCGCAGATTTCAAAGGCGCCGCTCTTTTGTCCTTCCAGGCGCCAGGGGTTGATGGAGTTGACAAGGGCGATGGGCCGGCGTTCGACGATCTGGCGTACGAGATCCAGCGCATCGTCAAACGAGCCATCGATGCTAATGACTTCAGCGCCGTAGGCCAGGCTGGCCGCCAGTTTGCCGATGGCGATTTTTCCTTCCGGCACCAGGACCAGGCAGCGGAGACCGGCACGGGCCGCATAAGCGGCTGCGCTGGCGGCCGTATTGCCGGTGCTGGCGCAAATAACCGTCTGCGCACCCTCTCGAACCGCCTGTGTAATGGCGGCCGTCATGCCGCGATCCTTGAACGAACCGGTTGGATTGAGGCCTTCGTACTTGAGATAGAGCTTCAAGCCGGAAGCAGGAGCAATCAGCTCCGCCAGGCGCGGCGCTTCGATCAAAGGGGTGTTGCCTTCATTAAGCGTGACGATCGCCGAGTCCTTGTCAAAGGGCATATAGTCACTGTAGTGATGGATAACGCCTTGCCATTGTTCCATGATTCTCTAGCCATAAATAGAAGGGCGCGGCTATGCCGCACCCTTCAATTAACTTATTTTTTTGCGGAGAGTTCCGTCTATCGTTACTCAGCGGGGGCGGGAACCATGATGATCAGCGTCTGCCCAACCTCGAGCGTATAAGGGGCCTCAATATTGTTTGATTCGACAATGGCTGTCCAGGGAATGCCGCGTTCAAAAGCGACGCTGTAAATGGTATCGCCTTCCTGAACAACGTAGGTCGTCTCCTCGCCGGTTACAGCTTCCTGTGCAGGCGCTTCGGCATCTGTTTCACCGGCGGCTTCTGTTCCGGTCTCAGCCGCAGCATCCACGGCCGCGGGGATGAGGAGCTCCATGCCGGGATGGATCTCCGCGCCGACAATGCCGTTCAGAGCAGCAATTTCCGTCCAATCAACACCGTAATTGATGCCAATCCGAAAGAGGTTGTCACCCTCCTGGACGATATAGGTCACGGTGCCATCCTCTGCGGTGGTTTCCTCTACGGCAGCGGTTTCGTCGGTCGTATCAACTGCGGCAGCAGCTTCGTCAGTGGTTTCTTCCGTAGCTTCCGTTGCGGAAGCATCTGCGGCAGCGGCCTCATCAGTGGTTTCCTCGACCGCCGCGGCTTCTTCGCCTTCGACGGCTTCCGCGGCCGCGCTGTCAGCGCCAGGTATTACCAGCACCTGACCGACACTCAGGTTGGCAGGATCAACGATGCCGTTTGCTTCCGCCAGGTCTAACCAGCTAATGCCGTAGAGCAGGCCGATGCGGTAGAGATTTTCGCCTTCGGCGACGGTGTGCGTGCCGGGTGTTTCGGCCGTTTCTTCAACAGCCGCTTCTTCAGCATCCACTGCCTCAGCAGGGGCTTCTTCAGCAGCAGCTTCGTCGACAGCAGCTTCATCGACAGCAGCTTCATC
>JBJYWZ010000075.1:0-1745 GCA_046259725.1 Promineifilaceae bacterium (SeqCode)
TCAGATTCGCCGGCTTGTGCCTCTTCAACGGCCGCTTCCACGGTTGGCGCCATTTCTTCTACTGCGGCCTCCACGGTCGGCGCTAATTCTTCAGCGGCTGCCTGAAGGGTTGGCGCGGCTTCTTGGACTGCCTGCTGCACTTCTCCACCACAGGCGACCAGAAGCAGCCCTAAAAGTATGAATACTGCAAACAACGGGTATTTCTTTGACATCTTCTCGCTCCTTTTTGTGTTGCCGGCTTTGACCTTCAATTCAAACAACAGGCCTCCCCTGGCGGAAAGCTCTGTGAATATTCTTCTAGCCGGCGCGAAAATTTTCACACACGACCGACTCGTGTGTTTCATGTTGCACGCAATAGTATATCAAAAACTTAACAAACTTGTGTAGCATGACAATACGCGCCGGCCGAGGCACAGACCCCGGCCGGCGCGTAATTTGTAGGCTCTGATTGACTTCTGGACGAATTGATAATGTTCTAGACAGTCACGATCGAATCATCGCCGCCGAACTCGTTAACGCTGTAGGCTTCCGCATCCCAATCATTCTCCCATCGTTCGTTGTCCAGAAGATAGCGGTAGCGGTAGGATTGGCCGGCCGGCAGCGACACGGTTGTGCTGAAGCTGCCGTTCTTCAACTGTTTCATGGGATTTGCCTCGGCATCCCAGTCATTAAATTCACCACATAGCGCAGCCTGCTCAGCGTCGACCTCGGCCGGAAGCCTGAAGGTGACGCGGCAGACGCTGCCCGTTTTGGAATAGCTTTTCGTTGGCATATCTATGCTCCTTTTATATAACTACACCGCACTGATGCGAATCAATATCCAATATAGGCGGCAGTTTAAGAATTGAGGGTTGGCAATACAAGGGACATGTTGCCAGAATCAAGAGCTGAATTCTTAGTCATACTGACCACAATCAGTTTGTTTTTCGCGAAAAATGAGCGATCATTCGCTGACGATAATTTCCATACATGTTGTATACAAGGCAAAATATCCAAATGACGTCACTCGAACTCAACTATGCTCCGGCCGTCACGGCAGCGCTGGAGGCGGGAAAAGCGGTTGTGGCCCTGGAAAGTACAGTCATCACACACGGCCTGCCATACCCGCAAAATGTAGAAACGGCCGTTCTCATGGAAACGGCCGTGCGCGAAGGCGGCGCCCTGCCGGCGACCATCGGTATCATTAACGGCGAGATTATTGTCGGCTTATCCCAGGAGCAGATGGACTATCTGGGCAAACTGGCAGGCACCGACACTGTGCGTAAATGCAGCCGGCGTGATTTACCCCTCGTGCTCGCTGCCGGGGGCGATGGATCGACCACGGTGGCCGGCACCATGATCATCGCCCACCTGGCGGGAATTGAGGTATTCGCTACCGGCGGCATTGGCGGCGTTCATCGCGGCCATCCCTTTGATGTCAGCGCCGACCTGATGGAATTAGGGCGCACGCCTGTCACCGTTGTCTGCAGCGGCGCTAAGTCAATCCTCGACCTGCCCAATACGCTGGAGGTACTGGAGACCCAGGGAGTGACTATTCTGGGCTATCGTACCAATGACCTGCCTGCCTTCTACGCGCGCAGCACCGGTCTGCCCATTGACGAGCGCGTGGATTCGGCGGACGAAGTGGCGGCCATTATCGAGGCGCGGCGCGCGCTGCAATATGGCAGCGGTATGCTGGTAGCGGTGCCGGTGCCCAAAGCCGACGCCCTGCCCTTTGACGAAGCGGAAGCGGCTATCGAGCAGGC
>JBJYWZ010000076.1:0-2218 GCA_046259725.1 Promineifilaceae bacterium (SeqCode)
TACTGCCGTCTGCAACTGCCCCCTGGTGACACATTTATTAAACAATCCCCTAAACGCACACAGGCGCTATAATTATGTGGGAACGAGAAGACCATGACGGAGCTTAGCTTACTTTGGGCGGAGGGGAAACCAACGGCAACCTGGCCGCTCCCCGAGCAGACCATACGTGATTTGGAGTTGGGAGAAGTGGCCGCTGCGCTCTGCCCCGAGGGAACGTACCGCGAAATCGTGACCACAATTTTGTACCAGCTTTGCCTGGAACCGGACACAATCCGCTGCCGGCAGGCTGTAATATCGGATCTAGAAGCGCAGCCCCAACTGGCGGAAGCGCTGCGGGAGCTTCTTCCTCTGTTGGATGAATTGGCATTGTTCAGCCATCGGCAGCTTGGCGACCGGACCAGACTGCATGAAGTCATGGCGCGCGCTGGCGAATTGGAACTGCTGGTCGAGGCTGTGCACAAGTTGCGGCAGGTATTTGCCACCATAGAAGCTCCTTTACAATCTACTGCCCTCGTTGATTTACAAAATCGCGTGGAATCCATAGCGTCTAGCAGCGACTTCCGGCAGCTGGTTCATAACCTGCCGCCGCTGCTGTCGCAGCTGCGTACCAGCGCCAGCATTACCATTGGTGTCAACCTGGATCATTTGTTACGACCCGAGGAGGCCCTGCTGCTGGCGGTCAACGATTACCGATTTAGTGAAAGCACTCTGTTGGATCAGCTGCTCGGTAAAGGTATGGGCAAGGATAAAGGTATCGCTCCGCTGCACACGCCACCGTTGATGAGCAGGAGCAGCCGCATGATTACCGGCGGCCTGCCAACACACGGTCCACCAAAGCGTGTAGACCCGCTGCTGGTGCCCTTGTTTAAAGACTTGTCCGATATCCTGGAAAAGGTCACGCAGCCTATTGCCCATGAGCTGAAAAAGTATGTGCAGCTAAACAGCCAGTTCCTGGTCGATCTCCGTCCTGACTTCGTTTATTACGTGCATGCTCTGGCGCTAATCGAAAAAGTAAAGCGGGCAGGCATGTCCTGGTGCTGGCCGGAGATTGCACCTATGGCGGATAGGGTTTGTCGGGTGCAGAACGCTTATAATGTACTGCTTGCCATTAATGGTTTATCTCAAAATACTGACCGTCCGCTACAGCAGCGCATCGTCACAAATAATATCGAGTTGGGAGAAGAAGGTCGTATCGCCATCCTCACCGGACCCAACCGGGGTGGCAAAACGACCTATATGCAGTCCGTGGGTCTGGTACAGGTGCTGGCTCAACTAGGGCTGCCGGTTCCCGGCACGTCGGCGGAAATCAGTCCTGTGGACGCCATTTACACCCATTATCCGCTTGAGGAGCGGCTGGATCTGGGCACCGGGCGCTTTGGCGACGAGGCTCAGCGCATTCGTGCTATCTTTGAGCGTGTAACCGGCGACAGCTTGGTGCTCTTCAACGAATCCCTGGCGACAACTAATATGGGCGAGAGTGTTTTTCTGGCTCAGAACATTGTGCGTTCGCTGCGCGAAATTGGCGCGCGTGTCATCTTTACCACCCATCTTCACGATCTGGCCGCCGCGGTGGAAAGAATCAATACGGATACCGCGGGAGACAGCATAGTCATCAGCCTGGTGGCCTCACCGCAAGTGGGAGATTTAGAGGATGAGAGTGGTTACAGCTATCGGATACAGGCCAGACCGCCCCTGGGTCGCAGCTACGCTGAAAACATCGCCGCGCGCCATGGCATCAGCCGGGACCAACTGCGCACCTTACTAAAAGAGCGCAATTTGCTGCACTAGGCGTCTAGTTCCCTTAATTCTTATCTTGTTATAAAGTTAAATAAACGCCGCACAGGTTGATTTTGCTTTACTTCACCAAAGTCTCTTTTTATGCTCCAAACCCCAACTTTGAGCTAATAAGCTGCCGCTTTCAAAACTAGAATGACAGCAAGGTTGCGAAGAATTCGCTTGAGCGAGGCTGGGCAGGACGCAGACGCCAGGATTCAGGTCCTGGCCCGTCCGGAGAGCAATATATGTTTTCTCGAAGAATCGAACAGCGACAAACGATGCCTGCTGCCATAACCGGAGATAAGCGTTCAATGAGCATATTATCATTATTAACTACATCGCGACCGCTTCGCTTACACTAATTTTGCGCGCTGCTTTGCTGCGGCGCCATGACAATCCCGCCTGTTCACCATGGCGAACAGTTCGCATGCACTCAACATGA
>JBJYWZ010000077.1:0-2286 GCA_046259725.1 Promineifilaceae bacterium (SeqCode)
TTGCTCGCGCTTGTGGGATTGTTGGCCGCAATCAGCGTCCGGTTCTTGTGGCGTGGGGGGTCCAGGGCGCTTCAGCAGCAGGATTTGTAGACGGATCAGTGGATTTGCCGCCGCGATTTCACAGAGCTAGTCAAGAATTCCGACGGGCCTGGAAGAACTGAACGCGCTCAGCCCCTTCCTGCAAGTCCGTCAGTCGCCGTCTGGTGTAGATGCGGGTGGTATTGAGATCAGTGTGCCCCAAAATGCCGGCCAGAGCCACCAGGTCATTGTTGTTTTCCAGGTAGCTATACATGTCACGAAACCGTGACTAGTCGTGAAAAATGGCCTGGAATCGCGAACGGAGTCATGAGCCGGAAGCCCTAGTATGCACCGGAGGCAGAGCATCGTCCGGCATGGCGAATGCAGGTTGCATCTCGGACACACAACTCAAATCCGGTGATGTGAGTGGGTCGTTGATGAAGGCGCGTGCCACCGAGCGTGCGCAATCCGACTGCAGCGAAGCGCCGTGAAAACTGAGCGGGAAAGTTACCGTTACGGCATTGGGCAGTCCGGTAGCGGCGACCTCGCCCCATTCCGGTGCAGTGGCCGAGTCCATGCCTCCATTTGACACGAAGGTGGGGATGTCCGCCGTCACGGGGTCGGGCAGCGGTGCGGGCGTATCCTGCAGAATCCAGGCCTCACACTTCAGAAGTTGTTCTACCTCAATCTGTAAGGCGGTAACCAATTGCGGAAGAGGGAACTGGCGCAAGATATCGAACGAGCGCTCAATATCCAGGTTGGCTGAACGATCATTACACGTCACAAAATCGGCGACGTCCAAGGTAAAGGTATCAAACAGCTCCACAGCCGCCATAACCGGCTGTGCCGCGCGCTCGTTGAGGCGATCGAGCACGGCCGTTTCTCCTTGCTCAAGCTCAGCAATCATGCGTGGCAAATAAGGCCAGAGCCCGTCGTCGTCGTTCGCAGCTGATATGACCGCCTGTCGCAGACCATGCAGGCCCAGCTCACGACCGTCGTTCAGAATCAGCGGCGCATCCTCAGCTGTGGCTAGCAGCACCTCCAGGCGCGAATGCAGCCCGGGGTAGGCGCCCTCACAGGCTGGATCGGCCGCGCACGCGGCGAGATTGCGGCGGACATTGTACGGTCGAATTAAGCCCTGTTCGGCCATAGGCACATAGAGAGGAGATACTCCGTCAATCAGTACACTACGGACGGTGGGCAACGTTTCGTTATCTGCCTCATCATAATAGCGCATTGTCTCAAGAGCCACAGTTGTCCCATACGAGATTCCGTAGAGATTGTAAGCGTCGTAGGCTAGGCCAGCCATCAAGGCGATGGCATCCTTGACGCTGGCCCTCGTGTCATACGCTTCAGGAACGATACCATTGGCCTCATAATAAGAACGGCAATTTGCTTCGGGTGTGTTGGAATCCACCGCTGCTTTTAATTCGCGCTCATTCTCCAAAACTATCTGCGGATCGTCGTCTAGGGCAGGCGGCTCGAGCAGTGCTGGATCCACGGTGGGCGGTGGTCCTGCCGCCTCGATTGTGGCCACCGCATCCTCCTCCGAAACAGCGAAGCGTGGATCGCGCACCTCGTCAGGGCATGATAAATGTCCGCTGTACAAATTGCCTCGTTGATCCCAAAGGATGATATCACGATCGCTGCGCAGATGGTCAAACGCTTCGGCATAGACTGCAACTTCGCCCAGCGCAGAACTACCGGGGCCGCCCTCAAAGTAGAAAATGGGATCAGGAAGAGGATTTTCACCGTGTGCAAGCAAGATGGCGTAATTTATAGCTACAGACTCCTCCTCTGGTAGTTCCCACACTTGTGGGACTTCGATACGCCCACATTCGATAGTCTGCCCCTCAGTTTCGGTGGCTGGCATATCAAACGGGCAGGAAACAGTCTCTACAGCTGCAACTTCCACCTCGAGTGCATCTTTATCATTGGTAATGTCCTGACAGGCAGCCAGTAACAGGCCTATTATGATAAGTCCAGCAGTCAGGTACCGTAGCATCTTGAACTCCTATACGATTAGTGAAGGATCCTCGAAACAACGATTGCATATTGCATAGGAAGTGCCCAGCCTTTCTTATATTCATGGGGGCACTTAGGGTGTGGGTTGGGAAATCAACAGTCCGGCGGCTTCGAAGTGGGAGAGGTTCGCGGTGAGGTTGCTTTTGGTCTGGCTGATGTCCAGGTCGGGATGGGATTGCTGCAGGAACTGCACGGCCGTTTCCAGCGAGCCGTAGCCGGCAAGCGCGCGCCAGCAGCCGGCGG
>JBJYWZ010000078.1:0-7353 GCA_046259725.1 Promineifilaceae bacterium (SeqCode)
TCTTTTTTATCAGATTGTTCCCATGCAAAAGGTGCTGTCGCGCCTTTTTTGCCCGCTCCTGGTTCGCCCTGCATAAGGAATTTGTTAAACTCCATCCTATGACCGACGGACGTAGCGACGCCATACTCTTTCACGTTCCTCTTTATGCAACAGAGAGCCTCCACGACCACCTGGAGGCGCTGGTGTCCTTCAACGAGAAGGGTCCGCCCGTTCTTAAGCGCACAAACTAGATGCCTGCTGATATGTACGAGACACTGGCGCGCTATTACGATCAGATACACGCCTCGCTGAGGGCCGATATACCGTTTGTTACGGCCCAATTGGCGAAATATGGCGGACCGCTGCTTGAACTGGGATGCGGCACCGGACGGCTGCTGTTTCCCCTGGCTCAGGCCGGCCTGGCCGTCACGGGAATCGACAACTCGCCGCAGATGCTGGCAATCGCCCGCCAACGCCTGCATAAGCAGCCCCCGGATGTGCAGCAGATGATCACACTGCTGGACAAAGATCTTCTGAATCTGGTAGAGAATGAGATCAGTACGAGATTTGCCTCAGCGTTGCTTTCCTATAACACCATTCTTCATTTTCGCGAAGCGGAGATCGGCCGTATGTTGCGGGGTGTTGCTGGGCTGGCGCTGCCTGGGTGCCGGCTGCTCATCGATACGGCCAACCCGTTTGCCCTGACCGAATCAATATATCCCGATGGTCCGGTTCTTGAAACGAGCTTCATCGATCAGCAAACCGCTGAGCGCGTACGGCAATGGAGTGAATCCTCCCTCGATACGGCCGGTCAGACGCTCACAGTGCTGTGGCGTTTTCAAAGAGGAGGAGACGAAGCTTTAGAAACGCAGTTGGTACAGATTGACTACCATTATCTCTACCCGCACCAACTGATCCTGTTGTTACAACAATCTGGATTCACGCTCGAGAAAATGTGGGGCAGTTACCAGGAAGATCCCTTCGCAGAAGACAGCGAGCGCCTGCTCCTGTTGGCGAGATTGCAGAGCCTATAACCTGAGGTCCATCTGTGGCTCTGGATCCGTATCGGTTAGGCCCAGGCGTACAAACAACCACGGCGCATAATATGCCACCCACAAAGTTATCAAAAAGTAGCGTAAGATACGCAGGGGGAGCGCCAGGAATAGCGGATCGTTCGGGAAAATCATGCCAAGCCCGCGCCAGATGATGACAGCGATGAGGATGCCCAACAGGTAGCGCCCGGCGCGTTTGACGATTGGGCCATCGGCGCGAAAACGCACCCGGCTCCGTTCAAATACAATGCCGATGCTGTAACCCATAAATGCCCCGATGGCCGAGGCCATTTCCAGACGACTGGCAATTTCAGCTGCAGGGATATAGGCTGCCCAGGGAACCGCTAGATTCGGCTCGCCAAGAAAATAGAGTATGATCAGGTAGAGAGCCGCAAAAACGAGCACAACCAGAACGGCCGCCATCATCCGCTGTCCTAATATCCGTTTGCTGAATTTGGTTCTAACCCGGCGATCCCAGACGATGGCTAGGATCAACAGGATCACGCCTATGATAAAACCGGCCACAACGTCGTGGATGAAATGCGCGCCCAGGTAGATTCTGCTCAAGGCCATCAGAAGGATCATCACCCCTGCGGCCAGCCAGATCCAGAATCCGCCCACCAAATAGGCGACAATCAAATACAGGGTCGTTGCGTATTGGGTGTGGCCGCTTGGGATACCATATCCGCCTGTCTCCTCAATGCCCACCGTGGGATCTATCCAGAACGGTCGCGGTGCGCGAAGGGCGTGCTTGACCATCGTGTTGATGACTACGGTCACAAACAGCATGTAACCGAGCAGCCTTCCCGCGCGCTTGCTGATGCACCAGTAGATTAAGGGTAGGACGGCCAGGTAGAATTCTTCTCGGCCAAGGCTGGAAATAGCCACAAAAAAGCCCGCCAGCTGGGGATAGGTAGCCTGCAGCCAGCGAATAAACTCGAGGCCTACCTCGTATACATCTTCCATTTCCTTCTTCAGAACGCCTGGCTGAGGGGGCCCGATCAATCTCCGGAACAGGCCATGCCAGAACGATCTGGCGTAGATTCTAAGTCGAAACGTATTGTTACGTCAATCTTAGGTCATATTGCGCCCCTATCTTGCCTGAATATAATCAAAGTAAGTATATAATTAGCTAAACAATTTCTACTAGACCATGATATGCTATTGGTTAGGTTGCTTGCTTTGTACCTTGTATCTGGCGACTACAATCATTGCAGGCCGGCCAATGTCTAACGGAGGGTTAATATGTCAGCGAAAATACTTGTTATTGAAGATGAGGAACGGATTCGACAGTTCCTGCAGCGCGGGTTGAGCTTCGAAGGATATCGCGTGGATACGGCCGAAGACGGCCAGACCGGTCTTGATTTGGCGCGCGATAATCCGCCCGATCTCGTCCTCCTTGATGTCATGCTGCCCGGAATTGACGGGCTGGAGGTATGCCGTCGTCTGCGTGCTGTCAGCGAGGTGCCGATTCTCATGCTGACGGCCAAGGAATCTGTTGAAGATCGTGTGGCCGGTCTCGATGCCGGCGCAGATGATTATCTGGTCAAGCCGTTTGCCTTCGATGAATTGATGGCCCGTGTTCGCGCGCTGCTGCGACGTGCGCAGCCGGCCCAACCCCAGGTCTACCGCTTTGCCGACCTCGAGTTGGACACAGGCACGCGCCAGGGACGGCGTGGTGGCCATACATTTGACCTGACGGCCAAAGAGTATGAACTGTTAGAACTCTTCATGCGCCATCCTCGTCAGGTGTTGACCCGCGAAATTATCTTCGACCGCGTTTGGGATTATGACTTTGGTGGAGAAAGCAACATCATAGAGGTCTATGTTCGCTATCTTCGCCAGAAAACCGAGGAAGGTGGTTTACCACGGTTGATTCATACGGTTCGCGGCATCGGTTACGTACTGCGCGATGAAGCGGCCATATAATGGGTAGTTAGCTTTTGTCCATTCAAAATCGCCTGCTGATAATCTATACGATTATCTTTTCCGTGGCTTTCATCATATTTGCGGTGATTGTCTACGAACTGCCGCGCGCCCGCATCCTCGCCGAGATAGACAGCGATCTCACTGATCTGGCGGAGGAAGTCGTCCGCCCCGGTTCGCTGCCTGAAGTATTGGAAACCTTCGAAACGGCGTCAACCTTAGTCGTTGTAGCAGATGAAAATGGCGAAATCGTGGCCCGCTCCAAGAATTTAGCCTTGTTTAATGAACTGCTCGATCCCAACGCCGATCCCTTCAGCCGGTCATACGGTGTTGTTCAGAACGGCGACACTCAGCTCAGGGTCTACACTGTACCGCTTCCCGACCCGGAAGGACAGGGTACCCATTATTACTTGCAGGTGGCTCGCCTGCTGGATACATACGAGCATCTAAATAGGGTCTCGTTAACGGCCCTGCTGATGGGCTTCGCGGCCGCGACAACTTCTTTGTTTGTTGCCGTACTCTTGACGCCCGGGCTTTTTAAGCCGCTGGAAGATATCGCCAAAGTTGCGCGCCAAATCACGCGCGCCGATGATTTAAGCCGCCGCGTCCCCTATGCCAACCGGCCGGATGAAATCGGTGAGTTGGCGCGGGCTTTTAACCAGACGTTGGAGCGGCTGGAACGCCTCTTCCGCACCCAACAGCGATTGCTGGCCGATGTCTCCCATGAATTGCGTACCCCGCTGACCACGATCCGCGGCAATCTCGATCTGATGGAACGTATGGGTGAAGCCGATCCCGAGTCCATCCATGCGATTCAGGTGGAGATGGAGCGCATGACACGTTTGGTAGGCGATTTGCTGCTGCTGGCCCGGGCTGATTCAGGTGGGCTGCCTCTCAATCGCCAGCCTGTTGAATTAGATAATCTGCTCTTCGATATCTACCGCCAGGTTGCCGTTGTCGACCCGCCGGTGGATGTCAAGCTCATCGAAGTTGACCAGGCAATGGTCTATGGTGATGCTGACCGGTTGAAGCAGCTGTTTATCAATCTTGTTGAAAATGCGATCAAATATACACCCGCGGGCGGAACCGTTGAGCTAAGCCTCTTCAAGAAAGAAGATTGGGTACATTTCGAAGTTTCTGATACGGGTATTGGCATACCGCCTGAGAATCTTCCGCACATTTTCGACCGCTTTTATCGCGTGGATAAAGCGCGCGCCAGGGCTCATGGAGGTTCAGGGTTGGGCCTGTCAATTGCCAAATGGATTGCTACGGCCCATGGCGGCTCGATTCGCGTAAAGAGCCAGCCTGGCGAGGGGACGACCTTTACAGTTGTGCTGCCACTGTACAAGCTGGCTCCCCGGCCTGCGGTCGTTGAGATGCCGCAGCCGGAAAAAACACGTCCCAGCCTTCGCGGACTGGGAACAAACTTCAGACGCGGGACCTGATAACTTACTTGTTCCGTCGAATGAGCATGTAAATGCCGGCTCCAATAATGACCAGGGGCCAGAATACAGCTCCACTCATCCAGTTGAACAGCCCGATCTCGCCCAATAGAAAGTATGCGCCCAATAAAACCAGAATGACGCCTACGGTGCCCGGCTTGCCCAGCCGCTTGATTCCCGACTGGACCGATTCGCCGATGTCGTTGATGTTCTTTTGAATGACTTCGCTGTCGGCAATAGCGTTGTTCTCACCCTGGGGCATGACGATCCAGAGTATGATGTAAATGGGAAAACCGATGCCGCTGGCAAAGAATAGGACCAGAAATGCCAGCCGGACCAGAATAGGATCTATCTCCAGGTATTCAGCAAGCCCCCCGCATACACCAGCGATGATTTTGTCGCTGCTGCTTCGAGTTAGCCGTGTTTGGGACATGATCTAGACCTCCAATTCCTGTAATCTAACCTCTATACGTGATCCGCTGTTGAAAGTTGCTCTACTGCTGGTTGAAAGATGGATTAGGCCTCCTGGAAACGAATGCTCTTTCTGCTATACTGCCAGGTCGATAAGAAATAATACCTCTATTTTTTCTCTTCATTTTTGTAGCCTTTCTCTGGTTACGAGATGATTGCGGCCAATAGGAAACTTGGAACATGATTGCCGCGATCAGTCGAAGTTGAAATAAGTTTCCTGTAACAGTTGACCTGGATTATGATAGAAATGACTGGGAATCATGAATAGGAGTTCGTCACCCGGCCTGGGACAGTGGATTACAGTGACCATCATGGTTGCTGTTTCACTTTTTCTACTCTATAAGCTGTACCAATATGCCGGTGCGCGAAGTTATTATCCGGTAGGTCTTGACGTCGCCGGTGTCGATGTCGGTGGCATGACGAAAGAGCAGGCCAGCGAGATCCTGACTAATCGCTACCTCGAGGCGCCGATCACCATATTTCATGGCCAGGAATCTTTTGAAATTAACCCCTCGCGCGCGGAATTTACGCCGGACATCGAAGCAATGTTGAGTGATGCCGACTATCAGCGAACCCAGCAGGATTTCTGGTCGGGATTTTGGGGCTATTTGTGGGGTCGCCCGGTGGAGGTAGAGCCTGTCGAACTGCAGGCCACTCATAATCGCGAGGTGCTGCGCGAAGCCCTGCGTGAGATCTCCAGCCTGGCCGATCAGCCCGCCCAACCGCCGCAGCCGGTCCCTTCGACGCTCAGCTTCCAATATGGCGCATCGGGGACTGAAACGAACATTGAAGCCAGTTTGCCCGATGTTGAAGCGGCTCTTTACCGTCCCAGTAATCGTGAGGCGCGCCTCGTGGTCGAACCCAGAGAAGCGGAACGGCCGGATATCAATCTCTTGACCAGGCTCCTGGTAAACAGGCTTCAGGTTTTTGAACAAGAGACCGGCGGCGTGGCCAGCGTCTTCATCATGGACCTGGAAAACGGCCGTGTCGTGCCCATTAACGAAAACGTGGCCATGTCTGGCATCGACCTGATGCGCATTCCCATCGCTCTTGAAACCTATCGCGCTTTGGACCAATTCCCTACCCTGACCCAGCGCAAGCTTATCTCTGATACACTGATCTTGAATCCTGAGCCAGACAGCGCCAATCAACTGCTCAACGTCATTGCTGGCGAAGATGATATGTACAAAGGTGCCGCGATAGTTACGGCATCGATGCAGCGCTTGGGGCTGGAAAATACCTTCCTCGCCGCGCCGTTCAATGCTCCCCTTCAGGTGGGCACCCAGCCACCGGAAACACCCGCGAACTCGATTGAAGAACTGCGCACCAATCCCGACGACGAAATCCAATCGACGGCCGAAGACATGAGCATGCTTTTGTCCATGATCTACTATTGTGCGGAAGGTACTGGCGGCACGCTGCTCGCCGCCTATCCCGACGACCTGACACCGGAGGAATGCCAGCAGGTGCTTGACTACATGTCGCAGAATCGCATCGGTACGCTTCTCGAGGCTGGTTTACCGCCTGATGCGCAGGTGGCGCACCGTCACGGCTGGATTAGCGACACGCATGGTGATGCCGCTCTGGTATTATCGCCCGGCGGAGACTATGTGATCACCATCTATCTATATAAGCCCGACTGGTTGGAATGGGAACTGAGTTCGCCTCTGATGGAAGAAGTATCCCGCGCGACCTATAATTACTTCAATTTCGACGATCCCTATTTTGGCGAGGCTGACACCAGTTGATAGCCCATAACCCTGTCATCCATTTTCACTGTTATGCTTAAATCACTTCAGAAACTGCTGACGATTATATTTCTGGCGATGGTCGTAGGTTACCTCGCGTACCAGGGGTTTCTCTATGTCCGCAGTCGCGATCAAATGCCACCCGGCATGACTGTGGCCGGTCTCGACGTGAGCGGGATGACCCTTGAGGAAATCGAGGAAGCCCTTAACGAGCGCTATTTTTCCCCGATCTACGTCAGCAATGGCTCTGAACGGGTGGAGCTAAACCCCGCAGATGTCGGCTTTATACTCGATATGGACTCAATGCTTGCCGAAGCGCAGGAATTGAGTACGCCCGAACAGCCCTGGCAGGGTTTTCTGGAGTTTGTCGTCGACCGATCGCTGTCGCCCGTCAATATAGAGCTGAGAGCAACCCACGACCGCGGAGCGCTGCTTCATCAACTGGAAATGCTCGCCAGCTTCATGGACAGCCCCGCAACCGGACCCCGCCTGATCGAAGAAACAGAAACTTATGAGATGGGCCACCCGGGATTCGTGACCGACATAGATGCCAGCCTGCCTCTCGTCGAAGCCGCCCTGTACGAACCAGTTGATCGTGAGGCCCCCCTCGTCGTGGTTGATCAGGAGGCAAAACCCTTCAACATGGACATGCTCAGGGAAACACTTGAGCGCGAAACACAGGGTTTTGACGGCCTGGGCAGCTTTTTTATTCTTGATCTGGAAACCGGAGAAGAG
>JBJYWZ010000079.1:0-5304 GCA_046259725.1 Promineifilaceae bacterium (SeqCode)
GCTTCGGGCTCCTCCCCACCCTGAGCGAGGACGTTGCGCTTATTAGGACCTTTCCGGCGCCTCACCATGCTTGGACCGCAAGCCATAGAGACGGTTCAGAGCAACGAAGGCCGCAGATTCCTTGTCGGACCGGCTCTGCAAAATGCCAGCCGTATGGCGTCTTGCAGGCGGCCTGGCGCCGTTCGCATCACGGAAGAACTACAGCACCCAAGCTATCGAGAACAACAACAGCCCATTGAGGGCAACCGGGCAAAAACCGCCCAAGCCGTCGGCGGCGATATTAAGATCGTACACCGGCGCATTCGGCCCCACGACAGGATCGAGGTTCGGACTCTTCGATGAGGACTTGGCCCCGCACCGGCATGGCCACAACCTGCGGCGCATTCGCATTGCGACCTTAGATCGAGAACGTAGACGGATGAACTCAGCCAGCACAGTTCAGGGAACATCGGCTCCGGTCGATACGCATATAGGCCGTCGTCAAATCGTTTCAGGCCTTCGCTGGATCGCCGTTCTCATTCTTATGATCGTCGCGATCGTTGCTGTCTTCTTCTATTGGCACTACCGGGAACTCTATCCCCGCACCGAAGACGCATATGCCAGCTCCGGAATTCTACATGTAACGACGCAAGTCTCTGGCCTTGTGACCAATGTCTACGTGCAGGACGACGAGCGCGTGGATGAGGACGACCCCTTATTTGATATCAAGTCTCCGTCCTACGACATCGCTCTTATCGATGCACGCGCGAAATTCGAGGCGGCGCTTTCGGGAGCTGGGCACACCGCCAAGACCCTTAGTTCGGATGCGATAGACCTCGATGACAAAGCACATGCGCTCGACAAGGCTCTCAAAACTTATAGCGATGCAAAGGCTGCGCTTTCTCCTGATCAGCAGCCCTTCAACCAATTGACGAATGCGAGAAAGAGTTGGCAGGACGCCCTGGACGCCTTCCGAAAGGCCGATGACGCGTTTCAGAAGGACTTGGGCGACTTGGCCATCAGCACGCCGGCGACAGCAAAGCTTCAAGCCGCCACGATACAGCTCGATAAGGCAGTCAATGACTGGTTCCATAGCCATGTCGTTGCGCCCGCCAGCGGCTGGCTCTCGCGCATGACATTGCAGCCAGGGACCTTGGTCGAAATGGGGACTCCTCTATTCGCGATTGTCAAAGACGATCAATGGGTGGTCAACGCGAACTTCAAGGAGATCGACCTCGCCCGCGTTCGGCTCGGCCAGAAGGCAACAATCCGCTTCGATATGTACCCCGACCAAGTGTTCAATGGCATCGTCGAGGGAATCAGCATGGCGTCTGGGTCGGCCTTCGCGATGCTGTCGCCCGATAGCGCTACCGGGAACTGGGTGAAGGTGCCCCAGCGTTTTCCTGTCCGCATCAAGATCACCAGCCCCATCGCTCCCGAACACTCGCTACGGGTGGGCGCGAGCGCGGAAGTCACCGTGGATACCACGTCGTACGTTGGCCAAGATGGAAATGAGCGCGTCTGACCCAGGAGCGCAAGGGCAACAGCGGCAAACGTCCGCTCCGCGTATCTCCGCGTCCCGTCGAGATGAGCTGCACTTCCAAAGGCCGCCCGTCGCGCTAGTCATGGCCGTTGTCATGACGGCAGTGCTCGAAGTGCTGGATACGACGATTGTCAACGTAGCCGTTCCTCGCATGCTCGGGGCCTTCGCGGCTAGACCCGACCAAATCGCATGGGTCCTAACGTCCTATATCGTCGCGTCTGCCGTTGTCATGCCTCTGACCGGCTACCTCTCGCGCTGGCTCTCGCGACGGAGATTGCTGTTCGTGGCGATCTCCGGCTTCGTTTTCTTCTCGGCCTTGAGCGGCATGGCCTGGAGCCTCCAAAGCATGGTCCTTTTTCGGATCGCTCAGGGAGTTTTTGGCGCCTCTCTCGTGCCCTTGAGCCAAGGTATACTGCTCGATACGTTTCCCCGCGAGCGGCACGGTCAGGCGCTCGCCGTCTTCGGCCTTGGCATCATGGTGGCGCCGCTGGTCGGGCCGGCGCTGGGCGGCTACCTCACCGACACCTTCTCCTGGCGCGCGGTGTTCTACATCAACATACCGATCGGCATTCTGGCACTGGTGTTGTCATACGGCTTCTTGCCGAAGCGACCGATCGCCGAGCTCAGGACCGACTGGGTCGGCATGGGGCTGCTGGTGCTTGCGGTGGGCGCGCTGCAATACGTTCTCGATCAAGGACAGATCCGCGGCTGGCTGAGCTCTCGCGTAATTGTGATTGGGATCATCGTCGCGGTGTTCACGAGTGTGGCATTCGTTGTGAGAGGCTGGAACAAGAAGGACAATATTGTCGACCTCACACTCCTGAGAGATCGCAACTTCCTCGTGGGCACGCTCGCCATCTCCGCCTACAGCCTCAGCCTCTACGGCTGGATGGCGATCATGCCGCTCTTCACCCAGCGCCTGCTCGGCAATCCCGCCGACATCGCAGGGTTGCTGTTCATTCCTCGAGGACTTATCAGCGCCGTTACCTTGGCTCTTGCGGGCGGAATTCTCGTTCGCGTGTTTGACGCGCGCTTTCTCGTCATCGGCGGCCTCGTGATGGTTGCGCTTGGGACGCTGCCGATGGCCTTCTTTTCTCTGAACGTCGACCATTGGGACATCATCAAGCCCAGCCTGGTGGCAGGCTTCGGTGCAGGTCTCTTTTTTGTCCCGCTCACCGTTATGGCCTTCGCCAATATCCGCGACGAGCAATATGACGAAGCCGCCGGCATTTACGCGCTCATGCGCGGCATCGGCGGCTCCGCCGGAATTGCAGTCGTGACCTGGCTGTTCGAGCGCCAAACGCAGGTTCATCTCGGAGAACTTGCTGCGCAGATCACGCCCTACAATCCGGACATTGCTTCCTATCTTGGCCGGCATGGTTTGTCGCCCGGCAGTCTCGGGGCCCAGCCATTGATCGCGCATAAGATCATCAACCAGGCACAGTTGCTCGCTTTCAGCGATGTCTTCTGGTTCATCGCGTTGCTAACGCTTTCCGTTATTCCCTTGATCCTATTCATGCATCGGCAAAAGCGCTCGCCGCTGGTGCCAGCGGTACAATAGAGTCCTCGGCGCCGCGTCAGCGCTCACTATGTAAGCTACTGAGGGCCATACGCGCCTCTCTGCTCCGCTCACCGATAACCGCTAATGGCCCGAATCAGAAACCAAGAACAAAGTTGAAAAGACGTGCCGCAGACGACTGCGATCCGCGCGCCGCTAGGCTCACCGTCGCAGATGCGATACGCCCTTCGACTAGGGCGAGCCTGACGAGATGGGTCTCCGCTGGGTTTTGTCCTGGGAGGAGACGAACAGATGAAGCGCGGGGGCTTGGGTATGTGAAGTGTGATAAGGCTCACCTATGGGTATACAATGCGCCGTCCGGTCCAAAACTAGCGCCGATACGCACCTTGCTCGCACCAAAACCTAGTCTTTACCCCTGGCTTCTGAGCGAACAGCTCAGCGGCGAGGCGACAGTTTTTCTGATTGTATTCGTCACCGTCATCGCTATCGAACGAGGCAACATGTATGCGAATGTTCGCATCCATATCGGAGTTTCGATATAGGGTGTACGTACTATCGGACATATCGGAGCACGCAGCGAGCGGCAGGGCGACACAAAGGACGACGCAGCGCGTAAGCCGATTAACGCAACGACCAGCGTATGCGCTCATTTAACCTCCCAACAACTGCGGCAACCTAGCAGCATTCACAGCAATGCGCTGTGTCAGCAGCGTATGTCATGAGTTAATCTAAGCTGCGCTCCCTTTTAGGATCAGCCTTCTTCGTAGGGCCCTTCTTGGCTGAGGGGAAGTGAGGCCCACGTTGTGTTTTCTCCAACATGCCTAACTCCAATCAGCCCGTCCGCTTAGCACCATTCACAGCAATGTGCTGAAAGAGGAACAATCGCTTCTATCCGGCTTCCACATCTTGTCAGGTTGAAATTGTCGAGCCAACCGAGGTTCGCGGCACACTAGCCATGCTTGATCTTCACAGCGTTCTTCCGCGGGTCCCATCCGGCTACCGGCCCCTGCGGGCACACCCCAACAACAACAAGCATGGCCGGCATAGAACGGGCCCCGTATGTAGGAATCGTTACGCCTTGATCGAAGTTGGCCTCCACTTCGCTTAAAGCGAGCGTGCTACTGCTGGTGCGTTGTACTGTCGCCCATTCGGTCACGGTGGCACCGCCAATGGCGTCAATGGAGGCTTAACCTGGCTGTTCGAGAGGCTGAAATGTCCACATTGGGTCAGTAGGCAACATCAGAATGCAGCTCAGGCACGACCGCTTTACACCCGTGAGCAGACATCCTCAGCCTCGTCATTAAGGTCTGATGAGTCCCAAGCCTTAGTAGGTGAACTGGTAGCCGAGATACCAAGAGAACTGGTTTGTTTCGGACGCGTTCAGAAGGCCACTGCCCGCCGAAAACAAGATATGATTATGATTGTTGATGTCGTAAGAGCCACCAACGTTTAAGCCAGTGCTATCCTCGCTATCGACCGCATCGGCCGACTGATAAAAAATCTCTCCACCAAGCGTGAGTTTATCGGTGATCTGTCGCTGTAACAGCCATCCCACGTACCAAAAGTCTCGGTTGCCGTTTCCGTGATTGATCCAATAACCACCGCCGCCGTAAGTCGTCCACTTACCGATACTCTTCTGTACCCAGATCGGAAAGAAGGCGCTGACGTGTCCGGCTCCGAGGCCTCGGTCCTCATCACCTGTCGGTATCTCGAGCAGCGGAAACGTAGCGACTTGGGGCCTCCAACCATTGTGATCTTCGTGGATGAAGCGGTATTTGAAGCCCAGCTCAGTGTCGCCATAGCCGAAATGCGACGAGCTGCCCGATGAGCTATCGACGGCCACTGGCGCCACTACGTGGAATTGACCATCAGGAATTAGGCCATAGTTGTATTCGAACCCTGGCAGCAAGCCCGAAGTCTCGGCGCTCTCACGTGTGCCAGTCGAAAATGCGTAGAACTCATAATGCCCCAATTCGACCGGGACGGGATCGTCCGTGCGAAACGGGGGCCCAGCGGTAGCGGAGCCAGGGAGCAGCAATATTACCGAAGACCAAGCTCCCAGAACGGAGGCGCCGCACACAAGTACGTGCAGGTGATTCACCGTGAAGCCCTTCTCTAGCCCGAGCTTATGACCAGGCAAGGCCTCATACTACTGCCCCTTAGTCTCTACTTGCAGCCAGAGATGTAGCCGATACAGCACGTCCGCTTTCTAACCAAAAGCCGACGTCCTTAGTCTCGCCCTTGATGTCCGCTAAGTGCCAAT
>JBJYWZ010000080.1:0-2754 GCA_046259725.1 Promineifilaceae bacterium (SeqCode)
TACCGCGGACGGCCGGATGTGGCCTTCTTCGTCGAGGCGGCCGAGGAGTCGGGCGGCCCGGTCCTTGAGGTAGGCTGCGGCACCGGCCGCGTACTTATCCCCACGGCGCGCGCGGGTATCGAGATCACCGGGCTGGACCTGTCGGAACATATGCTGGCCGTCTGTCGCGAGAAACTGGCCCGGGAGCCGCGGGAAGTGCAGGAGCGCGCCGATTTGCTGCTGGCCGATATGCGCGATTTTGACCTGGGGCGTACCTTCGCCCTGGCCACGCTCCCCTTCCGGCCCTTCCAGCATCTGACAACCGTAGAGGACCAGATGTCCTGCCTGCGGACCATTCACCGCCACCTGCAGCCAAACGGCCGTCTCATCCTTGATCTCTTTAATCCCAAGCTGGAAGCGCTGACGGAGCGCAGTCTGGGCGAGGAGTTTGCCTTAGAAGAACCGTTTGAGATGCCCGACGGCCGTCGCGTCAGGCGCGCCCACGTCGTGACCGCGCGCGATATCCACGAACAGGTGATGCGTGCGGAGCTGATCTACTACGTGACCTATCCGGACGGCCGTGAAGAACGGCTCGTCCATGCCTTCCCCATGCGCTGGCTCTACCGTTTCGAAGCCGAGCATCTCCTGGTCCGCTGCGGCTTTGAAGTCGAAGCCCTCTACGCCGGCTACGACAAAAGCCCTTACGGCTCTGTTTACCCAGGCGAGCTGATTTTCGTGGCGCGGGCAGTAAACAGTGAACAGTAAGCAGAATTCAATACTGCTCACTGTTCGCTGAATACTGTTAACTGCATCAGGAAGCCGGGATCTTCATCAGCATGAGCTGGCCAGACTCGCGTTTGGCCAGGGTGCCGTCCGGCAGGGTTTCCTCGGCGACATTGCTGCCGTGTGCCTGCACGTCCAGCAGCCACGTGCCCCCGCCAAACCACTTGGAGGCGTCGACGATGCCGCTGGACTCGCCGTCCGGATCGTTGACCGTGGCCACGACGCGCCACCAGTCCTGGTTGAAGCGGTGCTGCCATACCCTGGCGTTGTCGTTATCTTCCTGCACCATCAGGCTTTTCTTGCTGGTATCGATATTATCAGGATGGATGAAGGGCACGTAGACATCGCTGCCCTCGGCATCGCCGTCGGCCAGGACGGTCACGCTGTCCACAACCAGCGGGTTGTCTGCGTTCAAGACGAACTTGAAGATACGGCCGTTATCGGCCATCCCTACCGTGCCGCTGGGTCCGCGCTGCATGCGCCCAGTCGCCGGATCGGGAATGACGCGCGTCTGGCCGGTGTCGGCCACGTAGACAACGCGCGGGTTGTTCTTGTCGTAAGCCGCGTCTTCCAGACGGATGGCCTGGAAAACGTTGTTGTCATTGGACCAGTTCTCCAGCGCATCTTGGGGCAGTTCATTCGTTGTGCCGTCGGCGATGTCGTCAGGAACAGGGATGAACTCACCGCTGAATTCCTCGCCAACGCCCAGATCGAGATAATCATTGGCGTTGTTGAAAGGATCGGCCGCGTCCACCGGCATGCCATTGGCCCCGGTGACCCGGAAAGCAAACAGGCTGCCGCCATCGCCGAGGATATCTTCTTCGCTGTCTGCGTGATACAAATAAAGCTGGGCCGATGGCGCGTTGAACGTATCGTCGGTGGTCAGAAGAGTGAAGCCTTCCCAACCGCCGGGCACAACAATCGTGTTCTCGTGGTTCAGACGTCCCATTCCAGCGATCTGGGTGTAATCGCCGCTTTCCGTATTCAGCCCCACAGCGTAGCCGGCCTGGCGCGTCCCGTCTCCGGGGAAGGGATCAGGGCCGTATGGCGCGGCGGGTGGAATGGCTAAACCGGCATCATTCGTTTCCTCACCGGTGAAGAAAATATAGTCCGAAAGCCCCTCGTCCGGTCCGGCCATCGACGCCGAGCAGAAGCGCAGGAAGCCGGCTTCAGGCCCAAGCGCCACTTCGGCATGCAACACTTCGCCCTGCCGCGCGCCGGCCCTGGTATTCAGGGTCAGCCTGGAGATGGAGGCGTCCTGAAAATCCCTGCTGCCGAAGAAGGGGACGGTCGTTTGCTCGTGAGCCACATAAACGTCAACGGTGTGTTGCTCATCTCCGGGTTTGATGCCTATCCCGTCGGGAAGCCCTTCGAAAACGAAGTCTCCCAGCATATCGCCGCTGCTGATGATTGCTTTCACACTGGCCCCGTCAGGCAGTTCGTCAGTAAGCGTGATGAAGGGATCCTCATCCGTGAAGAACCCCCCTTCGTCCGCCGCGGTTAACGCGGGTAGGGCCAGAACAACAAGGACTAACAGGCCAAGAAGGAAAAAACGATAAGATTTTTTGATGGGTGAATTCATGTGGGAATCTCCTTGAAAAAACGATTGTTTACTACTCAAGACTTGAAAAGGTATGTGAACGATCCAGGACGAATTACAACACGGACAGATGGCGAGAATACAACGGTTTCCAATGAGCTGCGAGGTAAGCCAGGATGCATGCTTGACCATAATACCATATTTTTAAACGATATGTCTATTCTGCTAAGAAAGGATGGGAGCGTGAACAGTAAACAGCAACTAACTTACTGTTTGTTGACCACTGAAACGGAGAGATGCCACCCTTCTAAAAGGTGGCATCTCTTTTATGCTTCTGCGGCACTCATGAGATGGACAGAAGGTCGTCCATCCTGTTCTTGCCAGACCCGACGCTCATAAAGTGCCGGGTCCGGCTGCACATTGTAAATCGCTCAGTTCAGTTCGTTGACGCG
>JBJYWZ010000081.1:0-3506 GCA_046259725.1 Promineifilaceae bacterium (SeqCode)
AGCTGGCCGCCGCCGTGCGCAAAGCCGGCTATGATGTGGTGGACAGCGATGAGGGAGAGGACCTGGTGGACGCTGAAGCGCAGGCGCGCGCGGCGGAAATCCAGCACCAGAAGAAACGGCTGATTACCGGCCTTATTTTCACCGTGCCGCTGTTCGTTTTGAGCATGGCCCGCGACTTCGGCCTCCTGGGTGCCTGGTCGCATGAAAATTGGGTTAACTGGCTGTTTCTGGCCCTGGCCACGCCGGTTCAGTTCTATGTCGGCTGGGATTATTACACCGGCGCCTACAAGAGCCTGCGCAACGGCAGCGCCAACATGGACGTGCTGGTGGCCATGGGCTCCTCGGTCGCCTATTTCTACAGCCTGGCCGTGCTGATCGCGCTGACAATGGGTTCGACGTCGCTGGGCACGCATGTCTATTTCGAGACATCGGCCGTTATTATCACGCTGATCGTCCTCGGCAAACTGCTGGAAGCACGGGCGAAAGGTCAAACCAGCGAGGCGATTCGCAAGCTGGCCGGCCTGCAGGCGCGCACGGCGCGCGTGCAGCGTAACGGCGTGACGGTTGATATCCCTGTGGAGCAGGTGGTTGTCGGCGACCTGATCCTCGTGCGCCCCGGCGAAAAGATCCCGGTGGACGGCATTGTTACAGACGGCCGTTCGGCCGTGGACGAGAGCATGATCACCGGCGAGAGCATGCCCGTCAGTAAGAGCGCTGGTGATGAAGTGATTGGCGCGACGATTAACAAGCAGGGCTTGCTGACCTTTGAAGCAACGCGCGTGGGCAAAGATACGGCGCTGGCGCAAATTATTACCCTTGTCGAACAGGCGCAGGGTAGTAAAGCGCCTATTCAGAGCATCGTCGACCGCGTGGCCGCCTATTTTGTGCCCTTCGTGATCATCACTGCTCTGATTACCTTCGCCATCTGGTACTTTGTCAGCGGCGACGGCGTGGTGGCATTGATCCGCATGGTGGCTGTCCTGGTCATCGCCTGTCCCTGCGCGATGGGTCTGGCCACGCCCACTTCGATTACCGTAGGCATGGGCAAGGGGGCGGAATACGGCATACTCTTCCGCAACAGCGCCGCCCTGGAAGCGGCTCACGGCCTGGATACAATCGTGCTGGATAAGACCGGCACGATCACGCGCGGCGAGCCGCAGGTGACCGACCTTCTGCTCAGCACATCAATCAGCCGCGGCGAGAGCGAACTGCTGCGCCTGGCGGCGTCGGCCGAACGTGGCTCGGAGCATCCCCTGGGTGAGGCGATTGTCCGGGCAGCGGCGGATCGCGGCCTGGGATTGAGCATGCCTGATTCATTCGAAGGCATCGCGGGGCTGGGTATTGCGGCGGAGGTTGACGGCAGCCGGGTGCTGCTGGGCAATGTGCGCCTGATGGAACGCGAGAACGTTGCTCTGAACGGGCTGGGTCCGAGAGCCAAAACGCTGCAGGATGAAGCAAAGACGGCGATGTGGTTGGCTGTCGACGGGCAGGCGGCGGCGCTGATCGCCGTGGCCGACACGATCAAGGATGGTTCCCGCGAAGCAGTCGCCCGGCTGCAGAAGATGGGCCTGGATGTGGTGATGATGACGGGCGACAATCAGGCTACGGCGGAAGCGATTGCCCGCGCCGCGGGCGTGGACCGCGTCTTCGCGGAAGTGCTGCCGGGTGAAAAGGCGGCCTATGTGAAGCAGCTTCAGGATGAGGGGCGTGTCGTGGCTATGGTCGGCGACGGCATTAATGACGCCCCTGCGCTGGCCCAGGCGGATGTAGGCATGGCCATCGGCACGGGGACCGATGTGGCAGTGGAAACGGCCGATGTCATCCTTATGCGTGGTGACCTGCGCAGTGTGCCGCAGGCGGTGCAGCTTTCCAAAGCGACGATGCGCAACATCTACGAAAATCTGGGCTGGGCATTCGGCTACAATGTGGCCCTAATCCCCATTGCTGCAGGCGTGCTCGCCCCGTTTGAAGGCGTGCCCATTTTCCTGCGCCAGCTGCAGCCGATGCTGGCCGCCGGCGCTATGGCCTTTTCCAGCTTCAGCGTGGTCATGAACGCCCTGCGCCTGCGCAGGCTGAAGCTTGATCAGTGAACGGCAGGCAGTAATCAGTAATCAGCTCTCAGTGACCTGAATACCGAATACTGGATACTGTTTGCTGAACACTGAATACTGTATACTGTCCCCCGAAATGTATGCATCAACCGACCCTTTTCTGATTGTCGGCGCCGGGCTGTCTGGATTGGTGGCCGCGCGCTGGCTAAACGCCTTAGGCTATGAGACGATTGTCCTGGAGCAGGCGCCCGATGTTGGCGGGCGGATGGCCACGCGCACGTTTGGCGACGCCCGATTTGACAGCGGCGCCCAGTTCTTTACCGTGCGCGACCCGCAGTTCCGGCGCATGGTCAATCAATGGCTGGCAGCCGGCGTGGCCACGGAGTGGAGCAGGGGGTTCACCAGCCCCTCCGGCCATGCGCGGCAGGATGGACACGCGCGCTATCGCGGCGTGCCGGGAATGGACGGCGTGCCGCGCTACCTTGCCGAGGGTCTGGACGTAAGGCTCAACCAGACGGTCACCTCCGCGGCTCTAGACGGCCGTTACTGGCAGCTTACCCTGGAAGACGGGGAGACCATAGACGGCCGTGCGCTGCTGCTCACACCGCCGCTTCCCCAGTCCCTGGCCATCCTTTCCGCCGGCGGCTTTTGCCTGCCGCAGGACCAGCAGGATCTGCTGGTGGCTGTCGAATATGCCCAATGCCTGGCCCTTCTCGTGGAACTTGAAGAACCAAGTAAACTCCCTTCGCCGGGCGGCATACAGTTACATGGAGAACCAATCACCTTCATCGGCGACAACTCGCAGAAAGGGGTCTCGCCCGGCGCATGCACAGCCACCATTCACGCCGGACCCAATTTCAGCGAAACGCACTGGGATTCGCCGGACGAAGAAATCGCTGCGCTGCTGCTCGACGAAGCCAGTTATTGGATCGGAGCTGCTGTAAGAGGATGGCGGCTGGATCGCTGGCGTTACAGTATGCCCAAAGAAATTATCCCGCAGCGCCTGCTGCATTTACCCGGTCCGCCACAGTTGGCGCTCGCCGGCGACGTGTTCGGCGGGCCGCGGGTTGAAGGCGCAGCCCTCTCCGGCCTGGCGGCGGCGGAACAGCTGCTGAACGGAATCTGAGCCGTGAACTATGACTACAGGTGATTGAAGAATAAAAGGGATGCAGCGTGCGCGGAGGTCATGATGTGCCGTAATATCAAAGTGTTGTATAACTATGAGCCGCCGGCCACGGCCGAAGAAATCGAGGCGTCGGCCAGGCAGTACGTGCGCAAGGTGAGCGGTTACTCCAGGCCGTCAAAGGCCAATGAGAAGGCTTTTGAGGAAGCGGTGCGCCAGGTGGCGCAGGTGACGCGGGAACTGCTGGACAGCCTTGTCACCAACGCGCCGGCCCGGGATCGCGAAGAGGAAGCGGCAAAGGCCAGGGCGCGGGCCGCGGAACGATACGGCCG
>JBJYWZ010000082.1:0-1585 GCA_046259725.1 Promineifilaceae bacterium (SeqCode)
TATTGTTACGTCAAGTTGAAGCACATCAACCCTTACCGTAGTACCCAAAACTTATAGAACTGGTCCTATCATTCGGCCGAACAGGCTTATCTGCGTTTACCTGTATGTGCCGGAGGTGGAGGTCACCAACGTGTATGAAAGCAATCGTACAAGCTACGGGCGATTGTGCACGGATGTGGGCGATGATCTGTAATAGTTTCCCGGTGAATCTGCTCAGGCAAATTCACTCGATTCATCAATTGTTTGTGACTTAACAGCACAAAGGGGGAATGGAAAATGCAAAGAGTTTCAACATTAGAAAGCATGGCAGTCATAAAAATCGTTGGCGTCGGCGGGGGCGGCAGCAATGCTATCAACCGCATGATTGCGGAGGGCATTACGGGCGTCGATTATGTGGTTGTCAATACGGACAACCAGTCACTCTTGCTGTCTGACGCGCCAGTGCGCGTGCGTATCGGCGACAAGCTCACTCGCGGACTGGGGGCCGGCGGCAATCCCGAGCGGGGTGGAAAGGCGGCCAGCGAATCGCTGGATGAGCTGTACCAGGTCCTACAGGGATCAGACATGGTGTTTATTACGGCTGGAATGGGCGGCGGCACCGGAACAGGCGCCGCGCCAATCGTCGCCAAAGCGGCTCGCGAACAGGGAGCTCTCACTATCGGCGTGGTTACACGGCCGTTCCTGTTTGAGGGCAGCAAGCGCGCCAATGCTGCGGAGCATGGCATCGAGCAGCTCCGTGAACATGTGGACACGTTGATTGTTATTCCCAACGATCGCCTGCTGGAGCTAACGGATAAGCGCATGTCGCTGACCGAGTCATTCCGCATGGCGGACGACGTGCTGCGGCAGGGTATTCAAGGCATCACGGAACTGATCACGACGCCGGGCCTGATCAATCTGGACTTTGCCGATGTGCGCGCGGTTATGTCCGAGGGCGGTGCTGCGCTGATGGCAGTGGGCGTCGCATCGGGTGAAAACAGGGCGCGAGTCGCTGCAGAGCAGTCGGTCAGCTCACAACTGCTGGAAGTGACGATTGACGGCGCGCGCGGCATTTTATTTAACATCACAGGCGGGCCAGGTATGACGTTGTTTGAGGTCAACCAGGCCGCGGCCATTATTCGCGAACGGGCGCACCCGGATGCCAACATGATATTCGGTGCGGTTATAGACGAGGCGATGGGCGATAACATCCGCATAACCGTGATCGCCACTGGATTTGATAAAAATCCTACGCGCCGCCAGTTAATTACACCGGCGGTACGCTCGGAACAGGCAGTGCGCAAGACGACAACCAATACAGATATGCCAGCAGCTCAGCCTAAACGAGAGAAGAGCGCTGCCCCGGTGCCGGAGCCTGTCGCTGTGCAACAGAGCAGCAGCCTCAACGGAAGCCAACAGCGAGAAAAGGCAGAGGATATGCCAGACGGGTCCAACCGTGAAGCGCCCGCCAGATTCTCGCCCAACAACCTGGATATCCCCGCCTTCCTTCGACGGCGGTAAGGATACATTTTGGCCATTCGCTTGGTCGAAGACATCCCCTTTGTCAAACTCCCCTCGCTGCGCAGGACGGGGGGAGTTGTTTTTT
>JBJYWZ010000083.1:0-12543 GCA_046259725.1 Promineifilaceae bacterium (SeqCode)
GTAGAAACGAAAGAAGCCATGGCTTTCCCCATCGGCGTCGAATCGCTCAGCGTCTACCTGCAGGAAAACGACACAGGAGCTGCCAGATTGTTCGCTCTCGTAAACACGGAAGACGATGGCGAAACGTTTGATGCCCGGGTGGTTGATGAAAACGGCCGTGTCTATGTGGATCTTCGTGGATATCGCACCGTGTCACGTCCCGGCCTACAATAGTCAGGTTCGTCTGATGATCGAGTGGCTTATTCAACGGTCGGCCAACCATCCGCATTTGGCCAGAGGCGTGCCGCCTGAGGGGTTCCTCAGCGCCGCAGAGCGAACCGTCTTTGACAATCTCTACAGCGCCAGGCGGCGCAAGGATTGGCTTCTAGGCCGCTGGACGGCTAAAAAGATCGTCCAGACGGAGGCGGAAAAGTTAGGCAAACGCCTATCTTGCTCTCAGATCTCGATTCTTGCGGGCAAGGATGGCGCGCCAGGAATATGGTTTGGTGCAGGAGATGGCCTGAGGCCGGCCAATTTCAGCCTTTCCATCAGTCACTCAAAGGGCGCCTCTTTCTGTGCTGTTTTGCAGCCCGGTATGATTCCCCTGGGCGCGGATATGGAAGTTGTTGAACCACGGCCGAGAGGATTCGTGGAAAGCTATTTCACCGAAGCGGAAAAGGAAATCATACACCGCGCATCCCCTGAACAGCGCGATCACCTGACTACGGCTATCTGGAGTGGGAAAGAAGCGGCGTTGAAGGCCGTGCGCCAGGGATTACGTCTGGACACACGCTCGCTGAACTGCTTGTTTCCTTTACCGTTTCGAACTTTCGCGGGAGATCTGGAGTTGGATAGCTGGCATCCGTTTATAATTCAGTGGCGGAGCGATCCCACATATCCCGCCCTCAGCGGTTGGTGGCGGGTCTGGCAGGAATATATCCTGACTCTTGTAACGACCGTCGAATCGAAACCTGTACCAGGGTGTTTGTGGCAGATAGAGGATATAAATTAACGACAGCAGGAGCTCATTATGGCTCGCGATATGAAATCACACATTGCGGATTTGCACCGGCGGCAGTCGGAGGCGGAAGGCAGTGAAAAAGATGCCGCCAGACAGCATGTAAAAAACCGACTGACGGCGCGCGAACGTATCGACCTTTTACTTGATCCCGGCACTTTTACCGAAATAGATACGCTGGTAAAGCCGCGCTACGAAACATATCCAGGCGGCAAATCGTCCCGTCTGGGCGATGGCGTGGTAACAGGGTTCGGGTTGATCAACGGCCGTCGCGCCGTGGTCGCCTCGCAAGATGCATCGGTGATGGGCGGATCGCTGGGCGAAATGCACGCCAACAAGATCGTCAAAGCGATGCGTATGGCGCTGACTTATGGCTGCCCTTTTATTGCTATCAATGACTCCGGGGGAGCGCGCATCCAGGAAGGCGTAGACAGTCTCGGCGGGTACGCGCGTATCTTTGATATGAACTGCGAGGCATCAGGTGTGATTCCACAGATCTCACTGATCATGGGCCCTTGCGCCGGCGGCGCGGTTTACTCTCCGGCGCTAACAGACTTTGTGTTTATGACCGGCAACAGCTATATGTTTATTACAGGGCCAAACGTGGTTAAGGCCGTTATGCAGGAAGATGTCAGCTTCGAAGAGTTAGGTGGTGGCCTGATGCACAGCCAGGAAAGCGGCGTCTGTCATTTCCTGACCGGGGATGATCGCGAATGTCTCGACCGCGTACGGACCTTGCTCAGCTACCTGCCCGGCAACAATCAGGATGACCCGCCCTATGTCCCTCCGCTTGACGATGCACAGCGCTCCGTTGCTGAATTGGAGAAGATTGTGCCTACCGATCCGCACAAGCCGTATGACGTTAGAAAGGTCATTTCAGCCATTGTCGACGACGGCCGTTTCTTTGAGGTTCACCAACTGTGGGCTGAAAACATCGTCGTCGGTTTTGCGCGATTGAACGGCTATGTCGTAGGCATTGTGGCCAACCAGCCGCTGGTCCTGGCGGGCGTCATTGACATTAAAGCCTCGATTAAGGCCACCCATTTCATACGCATCTGCGACGCCTACAATGTGCCGATCATAACCCTGCAGGATGTCCCAGGATTCCTTCCGGGCAAAGAACAGGAATTCGGCGGCATCATCCGCAATGGGGCGCGCCTGATCTATGCCTACAGCGAGGCCACCGTCCCCAAGCTCATGGTCATACTGCGTAAGAGCTACGGCGGAGCCTACTGCGTCATGAGCAGCAAAGGGCTGCGCGGAGATTTGCTTTACGCATGGCCCAATGCCGAGATCGCCGTGATGGGCGCTGAAGGGGCGGTCAACATCCTTTTCAGGCGCGAAGTCCAGGCGGCTGACAATCCCGACGAACGCCAGCAGCAACTGGTTGAAGAGTATGAAACGAAGTTCAACAACCCTTATGTCGCCGCCGCTCGCGGCCTGATCGACGATGTTATCGAACCGCGCGAGACACGGCGCATATTGATCAAATCGCTGGAGCTGACCTTGTCCAAACGAGAACGCCGCACGCCGCGTAAGCATGGCATTTCGCCCATGTAGGCGCAGGAGCCTGACGTTCAAGATTGAAGCTGACTATGTTTAAAAAGATCCTTATTGCTAACCGCGGTGTGATCGCTGCGCGAATCGTACGCACATGTCGTGAAATGGGTATCGCGACCGTTGCTTTATTCAGTGAATCAGATCGTGGCTCGCTGCATGTGCGCATGGCTAACGAGTGCGTTCAAATCAATTCCGCATCTGACTTGTTCGACATTGAGTACATTCTGGATATCGCGCGGCAAAAAGGCGTAGATGCCATCCATCCCGGCATCGGCTTTCTGGCAGAAGAAGCAGAATTCATACGCGCTTGCGAAAAAGCCGGCATCAACTTCATCGGACCTTCTTCAGCGGTGGTTGAGCCGCTAAGAAATAAGATCCAGGCCCAGGAAGCCGCGCGCGCGGCCGGATTTCCTACACCCGAACATTCACCCATCTCTTTTGGCTCACAGGACTTTGCGGCTGTTGAGGCAGCAGCAGAAACCATTGGGTACCCGCTGATCATCAAGTCGTGCAGCGGCGGACGCGGGCGCGGCGTGCGACTGACCTTCAAGCCGAGTCACCTGAAGGAGGCAGTGCGCCAGGCACAAGCAATAGGCCAGGCTGTTTACGGCCGTCAGGAAATCTACCTGGAAAAGGCGATCCTGCCAGCGTACCAGGTAGGGGTTCAAATCCTGGCCGACCGGCATGGTAACATCATCCACCTGGGGGAACGGGAAGGCTCTGTTCTCGCGAGCGGCATGAAAATTGTGGAAGAGGCTCCCGCGCGCTGTCTTGATCCTCAAAAACGACAGGAGCTGCTGCAGACAGCCCTGGAAATAGCTCGACTTTTTAAGTATGAGGGATTAGGCACGGTTGAATTTATCGTCGATACGAACGGTCGTTTCTATTTCAGCGAGATCAAAGCCCGTATTCAGGTAGAGCACTCCCTGACTGAAATGATCACGCGTCTGGATCTGGTACGCGAGCAGATTCTTATCAGCGCTGGTGAACCGTTACCTTTTAAACAGGATGATGTATGGCTGGGAGGCTGGGCCATGATGGCCCGTATTCGCGCCAATGATCCCTGGCGTAACAACATGCCCAGCCCCGGCGTTCTGGATCGCGTTCGCTTACCTGGAGGCCCGGAGGTTCGTGTCGATACCTATGTCTATTCCGGCTGCGAAGTACCGCCAAACTATGATCCGCTGTTGGGCAATCTGATCGTTTGGGCGAAAAAGCGCGAGCTGGCGCTGCGCAAACTCCAGCGCTCTCTTGAAGATTTTACGATTCTCGGCACGGCAACAAATTTGCCGCTGCTGCAAATGATTGCCGCTCACCCGGCGTTTGTAGGCGGGACTTACTCAACCGACCTTGAGGTGTATATTGGCGATATTGAAACGAAGCCATACCCGGATGAGCATCTGCGCGATCTTGCTGCCGCGGCGGCCATGCTTTATCTGCGCAGACACCAGTTGTTCAGCCCGCAAACAGCGAGCCGATTCTCCGGCGGCTGGCACTCGTCCAGCAGGCAGCTACCGAAATAGGAGGGACAAATTTGAGCAAATTAGCGGTTACGGTTGACGGACAAAAATTTGAGATCGAGGCAATGCTTACGCCTGATTGTGATCTGGGCTGCATTATTAAGGTCAATGGCGAAGATGTGCTGGTCAGCATACCCGGTTCCAGCACGCCGAATGCAGGTTATGAATGGATGATCATCAACGGCCGTCCTTATGAATTGACCGTGGACGATCATATGAGCTGGCTGCGAGATTACAGCGGCATACACGCTATCGACATTCAAGATCGCGAGGCGAGGGTTACAAGACCGCGCAGCGACGACGGCCGGATCAAAGCCCCAATCCCGGGGTTAGTTACACGCGTTCTTGTTCAAGAGGGGGAGCAGGTACGGGCTGAGCAGCCGGTTATGGTGCTGGAAGCGATGAAAATGGAAAATGAAATTCGCGCGCCGTTTGAGGGAAGCGTTCAATCAATAGCTGTCTCGCCTGGCGAAACCGTCACCCGTGGCGCTGTCCTGGCCGAGATCAGCTAATCCATCGCGACTAGAAGATGAGGCCGGCCACTAATAACAGCGCAAAGGTAACGACGCCGCAGGCCGCGAATATTGCTACCCCAATCATCAATGCAATCAATAAACCAAATGACTCGTTGCCTTCTTCCATAGATTCCTTTTCCAGCCACACATAAGATACAGTAGAGCTGCGCCAACGAAACTATTACGTCTCGCGTCAATAACAGCACACGATACAAAACCCAATTCTAGCCCAAGCAAGCATCATTGGAAAGGCAGCAGCAGCCAAAGATGCTACAATTGACATTCGATGCACGTCAAATGAACAAATTTTGCAATCGAACGCCGGTTGCCTAAACTGGGAGTAGTGCATCCGGGGTCGATCTGCACCAACTGAAGCTTAAATCACAGGGAGCATCGCTCAACGATACGTATCATCCAAAGATGTGGGAGATTAATTAGATGGCTAATGACCGCGCACGCATGTTGACCCTGGCGAAGGTGTTAATCTCCGCCGCGTGGGCTGACGGTGAGATAAGTAACGACGAAAAGAACTGCCTTAAGGACATTATTTTTCACATCTCTGACGCCGGGGTGCAATTGAGTGCCAAGGAATGGGAACTATTGGAGATGTATATTGATTCGCCGATCGGGGAAAGCGAGCGCGCACGCCTTGTAGCCGAATTACAGGATGCGATCAGGACCCCGACCGAACGCCAATATGTACTTGACGCCTTGCAGAAGATGGCATTGGCTGATGGCGTTTCCGGAGACGATGAACAGCAAGCCATTGAAGAAATCACACGGGCTGTCAATGAAGCCGATACCGGTTTGCTAGATGGACTCAACCGGCTTCTTGGTCGGTCGATGAGTCGTCGTTCGGCCGCCGTAGCCAATGCTCCCAATCGAGATGCATACTTTAATGACTATTTACAAAACAAAGTCTATTATGAAACGAACCGCATCTTACGTGAGGAAGGACGTTCGCTCGACCTGACCGACAAGGAAATGCGCAAACTAGGGTTGGCCGGCGGCCTCATGGCCCGTATCGCCAAGGTGGACGAGACGGTGAGCGAGGGTGAATTCGAAGCAATGGTCGACACCATCGCCACTACATGGCAGGTGGACCACGAGGCGGCCGTTTTTGTAGCCAATGTGGCTGTTTCTTCACTGGACGTCACTTACGATTACTATCGCATGACGCGTGAATTCGCGACCAGCACGACACTCGAAGAACGCCAGCGTTTTCTGGTGGCCTTGTTCCAAATAGCAGGCGCCGACGGGGCTGTTTCCTTTGACGAAACAGAGGAGATTCGCCTAGTTGCGCTGGGAATCAATGTCAGTCACGAGGACTTTATTAACGCAAAGCTACAAGCAAAAGAACTTCAGTCATAGGTTTTTGTGCTCGCTGATGATGCCTGTTACAATCTTTGCCAGCAAGCACAATCCAGCCGGGAAAAAGAAATAAATGTCCATATCCGATTTATCCGAACAGGCAAATGCCGACACGGCACGGACTGCACATAAAGGAAAAATGATCCCTGCCAAAAGTAAATGGCGGACCATGTTGGGCACGGCCGTTGTTCTATTCAAACTGCGCGTCGTTTCTTTGTTGGTCGTGGCGGCTACCGGCGGAGCCTTTCTGGCCGCAGGGGGTTGGCCGGGACTCAACATTCTCTTATTAACCTGGATCACGGGCGGTATGGCCGCCGCCGGAGCGTCAGCTTTAAACCAATATTGGGAACGCAAATCAGATGCTTCTATGATACGCACCAGCGACCGCCCGCTGGTCACCGGCGAGATTTCTAACCCGCGCTGGGTTCCGATTGTGGGCCTGCTGTTGATTCTGATTCCTTCGCTGGCCGTCTACAGCTTTAATCCGGCATTGACATTCTGGCTGCTCGCCGGCGCCTTTATCTATGTCGTCATTTACACAATCTGGTTGAAGCCACGTACGCTGCTGAACGTGGTGATTGGCGGCGCCGCGGGCAGTGCGGCCGTATTGAGCGGCAGTGCAGCAGCCGGCATGTGGAATGCACCGGGCGCGCTTGTGCTGGCGTTGATCCTCTTCCTATGGTCTCCGTTCCATTTCTGGAGCCTGGCCCTGCTCTATCGCAACGATTACGCCCGGGCTGATTTCCCTATGCTGCCGTCCAAGACATCGCCCCGCAAAGCGGCCGGTTGGGTCATGCTGCATGCTGTTCCTGCAGCGATCGCCGGAATAGGGCTGGCAGCCCTGCCGTTTTTGGGCTGGTCTTACCTGATTCCCGTGCTGCTGGTCAGCATCGATCTGCTCTGGCGGGCCACCAAATTACTTATTAACCCCTCCCCGCACAATGCCCGCAAGCTCTTCATGGCATCTAACATCTATCTGCTTGTCCTGTTGGTGGCAGTTTGCGTCGGGAGTGTCCTGCCGTTCTAGTGCCGTGTCAAAGATGAATTGAGTAGTAGATCAAACCCGGTGATACTGCTTAAGCGTTCTGTCATGGTCTTTCTTAGCTATCAAACCACCATTGAAAGAACATTAGTCAATCACGCGTTCAGACCATCCTCCGCCGCACAGTTCCGTTATTGGCGGGCTGGCCAACTCTATAAGGAATTTCCATGGCCAAGCGTCTCATTCTAGTCGCCGGGAACATCGGCACAGGTAAAACATCGATCACCGAACGGGTGGGTGAGCGGCTGGGATGGGAAACCAGCTACGAGTCGGTTGTCGACAATCCTTATCTCGCTGACTTCTATGGGGACATGAGGCAGTGGTCATTTCATCTACAGGTGTTCTTCCTGGGCCACCGCGCGGAACATCATCTGGAATTGGCGAACAGCCCACGATCGGCCATTGCCGATCGCAGCATCTACGAGGACGCCTACATATTCGCCCGTGCGCTACACCATATGAACAATATCAGCGAACGCGACTACGAGTCCTATCGCACGCTTTTCGAGCTTGTTGTGGGCAATTTACCCCGGCCTGATCTCCTATTGTATTTGCAGGCTCCCGTTCCTGTGCTCATGAATCGCATTCACCAGCGTGGGCGGCAAATGGAGAGCGGTATTTCCAGCGACTATCTTTCACTGCTGGAAGTTTTCTACGAAGAGTGGCTGGATACGTTTGACCTCTGTCCTGTATTGACAATCCAATCGGCAGACCTCAACTTTGTCAAGAACCCGCACCATCTGGATATCGTCGTCAAGCGCATCGAAGACAAGCTGTCAGGCAAGGAAGTCGTCACCTTCAATAATGGCGGCGATTCCGGCTAAGATGGCGCCGGCGTTCCGGCGTATCCGGTCATTTCCACATACCCTCGCGCCGTGACCGGTTCCCCTGACAACGTGCCGCTGAACTCTGACGCACCCTCCCAATAGATAGTTGACACGTTCAGTTCCTGGTCGGCCATCATCGGCCGTCCTTCCAGGTCAAGAGCGATAGACGGTATGCGCAGCCGCCAGTGTGCCGGATACTCGCCTCCGCTGTGCGGACTTGTCCAGGTGTCCAGCACGTCCAACTGCCACTCTTCATGACCTAACGTCTGCAGGGCGCCGTCGTTGCTGATGAAACTGGCGCTGGAATATGGCTCTATCGAGCCGTCATCACGCCGAATCTGGAACAGCATCAGCGCACTGCCATCATCGAGCTGCAAGGAAAACCAATCCCAGCCCACTGAACCCGGGCTTAAGGCACTTGTCGAGTATTCGTGATCCTTCCAACTCAGGCCGTCGACTTGAAAGGTCTCTTCGCCAATGACCAGCTCTCCCGAGGTTGCCTGCCGCACAATGGAATAGTAGTAAGAGGCATTCCCCGGTTCCGGGCCTTTCTGACTGAGCCCGCCATCGCCGTGCAGGACTGGAGGCATCGTTTCTACCAGAGTGAGATCGAGAGAAACATCTTCCGTATCGGCCTGGATGCGCACCGTTCCGGGCTCAACTTCGGTCACGGACCAGTCCTCCAGCCACACGTAATAGGGCTGCGCCTGCGCTCCAGCCAGTTCCGCCCCACCGCGGCTGAACCGTTCTGCGACATGAAACTCGTCACCGCCCATATCGCTAACGGTAAAGTGGGCCAGATAGATCTGGTTGCTGCGCCATGTGGAAGGATTATCAACCTGCGGGACTTCGCTCATGGGTTGTATGGCGCGGCGAAAAATGGTGAACTGGTAACCAAAATCACGGCCGTCCTCTGTCTGCAAGTTGCCCGTGTAATACCACCACTCCGTCTGATAGTCCTCGTGCGGGCCGAGATCGCGCGGGAAATTTACCGCGCCGGGCACCGTCGCGCGGGCAAAAGCATCGGACGTCGTACCGTCGTCGACAAGCAGCGACTCTAAAGCCGCGTTGGCCGGAACGGCCGTATCCTCTGAACGCAACAACCAGAAAGCAAACGCCGCCACGATAAGAATCAGAAAAACAGCTATGAACCGTCTCATCTTACAAAGCCATCATTCCTCGCGGATCGCCGCAGAAACCGTCATCTTACCCAGGCGGAAAGACGGGTAAATGCCCGCCAGAACAGCCGCCAGCACGGCCACGGCGAAAGCCTGCAAGAAGCTGGCCGGATCGAGCTGCATCTGTAAGGTCCAGCCAAAGGAACGCACGTTGATCACGTAAATCAAGATCCAGGCCAATACATAGCCTACCGGAAGCGCTAAGAGGCCCGCGGTGGCGCCCATGAGCGCTGTCTCCAACAGCGTCAGACCCCATAACTGGTCGACTGTCATGCCCGTGGCGCGCAAGACGCCCAACTCCCGCGAGCGCTCGAGCTGCAGACTCAACAGGGCGCTGAGCACGCCAATAAAGGCCACTACGATGGCCAGCATCCGCAAAGCGGCCGTAATGGCAAAGGTGCGGTCAAATATCTCCAACGAGCCCTGGCGCAGGCTGCGGTTGGATTGAATAAGTAAATCCTGCCGGCCTTGAAAGTGTTGGCGCAGCTCGGCCACGACGTCTTCGGGCGCCGCGCCCGCCTCCAGCATCAAACCCATGGAGCCGATGCTTGAATCTTGCCAGAGCTCCACATAAAGGTCGTTGTCGATAAAGATCGAACCCTGGTCCGAAGCATAATCATAAAAGACTGCCAGTACCGGAAAAGATTTTTCACCCTCTTTCGTCTCCAGGACCAGAGGCGGCGGTGGGACCGGCAGATTTTCTTTTAGCACCAGCGCTTCGGAAATAACAACGCCCTCTCCTGCAGCAAGCTGCTTCCAGGGATCCGCCCCCTGATCACGGATCCAGGCGTATGGCCGGTTGCCGCGTGACACGTCGCCATCGACGGCGATCAGGCGAACTTTGCGTGACAACTGCGGTAAATAGACATCGCTGCCTGTCGAGGTGACGACCTCCTCAATACCCGGCCATGAGCGAATTTCAGCGACAATATCCGGCTGCAGCGTGCCGATCACGCGGTTGGCAGTGATGGTAGGCGGAGAGACATATACGTCGGCCTGCAGGGTTTGATCGAGCCACTGGACAACGGTATGGCGAAATGAACCGATCATGATCGAGACGCCGACGATGACCGAAACGGCCGTCATCAAAGCCGCGATGGCCACCGAAGTCCGGCTCAGCGAACGGTTGATGTCGCGCGGTGCCATGCGGCCCAGGACGCCCAACAATCTATTACTCACTGGAGCGATGAGGCGCATGGCCAAGGCGGTCAGCGGCGGCGCGAGCAATGCCGCACCAACCAGCACGGCGAATAATCCGGCAAAGGTAATAATGAGACTGCCGCGCAGGGACAGGAAGAGAATGCCAAGGGCCGTCAGCACCAACCACGCCAGCCACAGCCAGGGCAGTAAACGCCGCACGCGGCTTTCCAACGTTGAGCGCTGCATCGTCGTGCGCGGCGCAGTTCGTGCCGCTTCCAGCGCCGGTGGAAGAGCGGAAAAGACAGCGGCGAGCACGCCCACCAGGATGCCTTTGAGAACAGTCTGCGGCGGGATAGACAGGCTGTTCACATTGACGACGAAGTAGAAATCGTTAATCGTCTGCGTGATCAGGCGCACCGCGCCGCGGCCCATCACAATACCGAGGCCAACTCCCAATAGCGCCCCGATGAGGCTGAAGAAAAAGGCTTCACCGATGATCAGGCGAAAGAGCTGGTCCCCGGTAACACCCAGGCTGCGCAGGATACCGAACACAGGCCGGCGCTGCACGACGCTGAAGGTCACGGTATTGTAGATCAAGAACATGCCAACAACCAGCGCCAACAGGCTCAGCGCGGAAAGATTGAGCCGGAAAGCGGCCGTCATTTGCTGAATGGCGTTCTGCTGGGAGGCGGCCGTTTCGACCATCACGCCGGCCGGCAAGATCGCTTCAATGCGCGCCAGATCCGCCTCATCATCGACAATCAGATCGATGTGGCTCAACTGCCCCTGCTTGCCAAAAAGTTCCTGCGCAGAGGCGATATCGGTGAAGATGATGCCTTCTAGCGCCTGGCCTGTGACGGCATCTTCTGGCTTGAGCAAGCCCACAATGCGGGCGCTGCTTTGCCTGCCGGCGTTATCCAAAGTCACCTCCTGCCCCAGGGCAGCGCCATAACGGCCAGCGACTTCTTCGGAAAGGACAATCGCCCCGGGCTGCGTCATAAACGAGGTGATGGATTCCAGGCTGCCGTTGCCGTCAAAATAGCTGCGAAAAGGAGGCTCGGCGAAGGGATCGACACCCACCAGGCGCATGGGCAGCGCGCCCAAATCCTGGACCAACACATAATCCTCTACAACAGGGGCGGAAAGCCTGTAGCCCAATTCGCGGCGCAGTCGCACATATACTTCTTCGTCCAGTGCATTTGTTCCCACAGGCACAATGCGATGCGTCGCACGTCCCGTCACCGCGTCAGTGGATAGTTCAAAAGCGCGCTGCGCCGAACCATTGGCCAGATCGATGGAAACCATCATGGCCACGCCGATAGCCACACCGAGGATGAGCAGAATAGTCTGCATCGGACGGCGGCGCAGGCGCCGCCAGGAAAGCCGCCACAGTGGGGCATTGGAAGCGGTAGTCGTCATCTCAGGCGTATTCAACGAGATAGAGGTGGGTTTCGTCTTGCAGATGGCCGTCATGCACACGCACAATGCGATCAGCCATACGCGCGATCTCGGGATTATGCGTAGCCATTATCAGCGTCTTGCCGCGCCGCCGGGTGAGTGACAGCAGCAGATCGAGGACCTGCCCGCCCGTGTTTTCGTCCAGGTTTCCGGTCGGTTCGTCGGCCAATACGAGCATCGGGTCGTGCACCAGCGCACGGGCGATGGCCACACGCTGCTGTTCTCCACCGGAAAGCTTATCGGGGAAAGTATCTCGCCGGTCCTCCAGACCCACCAGCTGCAAGAGTCGCATCGCCGCGACATTGATACTGTCATCATCGTCGCCCGCCAACTCGCGCGGCAGGGTCACATTTTCCAGAACTGTCAGCGTGGGGATCAGGTTGAAGAATTGGAAGACAAAGCCGATGTTGTCGCGTCGAAAGAGGGTGCGATCTCGTTCCCTGAGTTCGGTGATGGGCACCTCATTGATCGAGACGAGACCGGAACTCGGCCGTTCGATGCCGCTGATCAGATTGAGCAGGGTGCTCTTGCCGCTGCCGCTGTGGCCTAACAGGGCCACGAATTCGCCATTTTGAATCTCCAGATCGACGCCGTCGAGCACCACACGCGTGCGCCCTGCTTCGACAAACGACTTGCTCAGTGAATCAAGGCAAACAACCGGAGCATCTTCACGCGCTTCATTTCCCTCGGATTTAAGGGTGCGTCGTGAAAATAGTAGTTGGTTTAATTTTTGCGTGAACATATGGCTACCTCAATATAGGGTTATATCAATAGTAGACTGAATTTCTAAGTGATAGTCAGATAGGGTTAATTAAGAGGCTAAATAATTAGCGATTTGCGTAAAGAAAACATGGCTTAATCCCTTCGCGATAATCTATCGGTAAGGATCAGTAAAACATATACCTGAACCAATGCCAGGTCCACGTGAAGTAGGC
>JBJYWZ010000084.1:0-4295 GCA_046259725.1 Promineifilaceae bacterium (SeqCode)
CGGCCGATCGTGCGGAATTCTTCGTAAAGTCGTTCATCAATCATGGGCCACCTCAAGTGTAAAATCTAGCGACAGTTCCTGTAGTTTGTCCGGACGCGGAACGCCGTTCCTGTCCCAATCGCGGAAGGCGTAATATTCCTCCAGCATGGGAGCCAGTTTGGCCGTAAAACCTTCGCTGGGGCCTTCGCGGACCGGTTCGTTCAACAATCGATCGGGCAGCGTGTCATCATCCTTCGAAAACCCTTCCCGCAAATTGTACAACCGCTCCAGGGTCCAGACGCGTTCGCCGACCTTCATCAGGTCTTCTTCGGTGAACAGCTCGCCTGTAACGGCCGATAGCGTTCGCGCGAAGAACTCTATAGACATGGCCATATTGGCAAACTTGCAGTAGACCAGGCTGTCGATAACGGCCGCCGAATCCTGGTGTACGGAAACGATACCCGCTTTTCCCTGCGTGGCAAAACGATCGATCAGGCGCGGCAGCGCCAGCACCTCCGGACCCAACATATTGCCGGTCTCGTGGCAGGCGCCGCGGTTGCCCGTGGCGAAAACCAGTCCCTGTCCCTGCATACCGCGCGGGTCGTAGGCCGGCAGTTCCAGCTTCTTGACGCTCATAGACAGCTCCGGCGCTCCATATTTCTCCGCCATACGGTAGCTGCCTTCGGCCAGATCGTCCCCGATCTCTTTGCGATATGCCGTGTCGCTGATCAGGTCCAGCAGCTTGTCCGCCTGGCCGAAACCGAGATCGGCGTCGATAAAGCCGCGCTCGGCCAGCTCCATCGCGCAGCCAATCGTGTTGCCCATCGATATCGTATCCAATCCCATGTCGTTACACAGGAAGTTGGCTTCCGTAATCGTATCCAGATCGTCAATGCCGCAGTGCGCGCCAAAAGCCCAGGCTGACTCAAATTCCGGCCCTTCCCCTTCTTTGCCGCTGGCCGTCTTGCTGATACGCGTACACGTGATAGGACAGGCCCAGCATGCCTGGTTCTTCACCAGGATCTCGTCCGTGATTGCTTCCCCGCTGATCTTGTCCGCGCCTTCGAATTGCGATTCCTGGAAGTTGCGCGTCGGCAGCGCGCCAATGGCGTTGACCACATTCATCACCACGGCCGTACCAAATTCCGGCAGCGCCTGTGATGTAAGCGGGCTGGCTTTCAGGATCTTGCGCGATTCATAAAGCATGAACTTGAACTGATCCTCATCCTGCGCCCTGTTTCTCTCCGATCCTTCCACCACGATCGCTTTCAGGTTTTTGCTGCCCATAACGGCGCCCGGTCCCCCGCGGGCCAGGGCGCGCTCCTTGTCATTCATGATAGCGGCGATACGCACCTGGTTTTCTCCCGCCGGGCCGATGCACAATACATTTCGCTTATTGCGATCCTGACCCAACGCTTCTGTCGTCTCAAAAACACCTTTGCCCCACAGATGCGTGGCATCTTTTATCTGCACGCCATCCGCCGTGATTTCAATCATCACCGGCTTTTCGGCCTTGCCGCGCACGATCAGGGCATCATGGCCGGTACGCTTGAACTGCATTCCCCACCAGCCGCCGCTGTTCGCGTGCAGAATCGTTTCCGTCAGCGGGCTCTTGGTGCTCACATTAAAGCGATTGCTGGTCTGCGAGGCGCTGGCCGTAATCGGACCGGTGGTGAATATTAACACGTTCTCGGGGGACAGCGGTTCAACGTCTGGACCCACCAGATCCCAGAGCAGCCGGGCACCCAGGCCGCGGCCACCAAGAAAAAGACGCGCCATCTCCCTGTCTAAGGGAATTGTCTCAATGCTCTCGTCACTCAGATTGATATCCAGTATTTTTCCGGCCCAACCTTCCATATCATTTCTCCTAATCTAAATTCATCCAGCCTTCAGCCATACCCGTGAGACAGCCTAACTTCCCTGCACTTTGCTGCCGGAAAGCTGCAAGAGGCGTCCATAAGCAGCCTCCCACGCGTCACTTTGCTGCGGCTCGTATCGTTTAACCTGTTCTGACTCAGCGACAACCTGCCGTCCCTGCGCCAGATCGTCGATTTCACCGAGGGTGATCAACTGCACCAAGGCATTACCCAAAACCGTTGCCTCAACCGGACCCGCCACAACAGGAATGCCGGTTGCATCGGCCGTCATCTGATTGAGCAGTTCATTTTGAGATCCGCCGCCGACGATATGTACCGCCTCGATTTCCTGCCCGGATAAATCCGCCAGGGTTTCCAGCGTCCCGCGGTAGCTCAGGGCCAGGCTTTCCAGGATAGTCCTGAGAATGGCCCCTTTCTGAACCGGCACGACCTGGCCGCTGTTGGCGCAGTAATTTTGCACAAGCAGCGGATGGTCTCCGGCCGGCAAAAAGCCGGCATCATTGGGATCGACAAGACTGACCAGCGGAGACGCTTTTCGCGCAAGCTCAACCAGTTCGCCATATGAATAAACATCTCCCCTGCTGGCCCATGTCCGGCGGCTCTGCTGTACCAGCCACAACCCGGTGATATTTCTCAGCAGGCGGTAGGTACCGTAAACGCCGCCCTCATTGGTCACATTGGCGGCCATTGCCTTTTCATTGATGATCGGCCTCTCGATCTCCTGTCCAACGAGACTCCAGGTGCCGCTGCTGATATAGGCATAGGCCTCTGTTGTCGTCGGAACGGCCGCCACCGCGCTGCCCGTATCATGGCAGGCAGGCGCGATGACCTGGATACCATGATAGTCGCCGAGCCGCGTGCCCGGCGGCACGATCTCAGGCAGTATGTGGCCGGGCAGGCCAAGCGAATCAAGCAGGTCGAACGCCCAGGTCCCCGTCTGCGGGTTAAACATCTGTGTCGTTGTCGCGTCTGTAAACTCGCACACTTTGACGCCCGTCAACCAGTAGTTGATCAAATCAGGTGCCATCAGGAGTGTCCCGGCGAGCGATAGCTGGGGCGAACGGCTCTCCAGCAGACTCATCAACTGGTACAGCGTATTGATGCGCATGATCTGGATGCCCGTCTTCGCAAACACCTCCGACCGCGGCACGCGTTCGAAGACAGCCTCCATCATGCCTTCCGTCCGGTCATCCCGGTAGCTCACCGGGTTGCCTATCAGATGCCCCTGATTGTCAAGGAGTGCAAAATCGACCCCCCACGTATCGACGCCGATGCTGGCCGGATGGAGCTCTTTGCCGGCCTCTATACCCGCCTGTATTTCACGCCATATATGCAGAAAATCCCAATGCGTTGTCCCTCTGGTCGTGGTCAATGGATTGGGGAATCGACGCAGTTCATTGGTTGACAGCCGCCGGCCGTCGAAAGAAACGGCCATGACACGGCCGGACTCCGCTCCCAGATCCACAGTCAGGACAGTTTGCTTTGTCATTACCTTTTATCCTCTCACCTGCTGAGAATCATTCAACTGACCAAAATGTTAAAACAAAAGTAAACGAAAGTCAATAATAAACAATTGACAACCAGAACGAAAGATTATTATAATGGCAGAATCCGTTGTTTAGCAGAGGCCCGAGATAATCTTATGGTGATGGAAGAGCGGCAAGAAGGGATCATCAACCTGCTGGTAGAGCGGCAGAGTGTAAGCGTGTCCGAGCTGAGCGAGCTGTTCGACGTGTCCCCCGTGACAATACGCAGTGATCTTAAACAGATGGCGGAACAGGGACGCGTTGTCCGGACGCATGGCGGCGCGCGCCTGGTCGGGGAACGGGCTCGCCATGAGTATTCATTTACGGCCCAACTTCGCAGCAATGCCGCGGAAAAACAGTCGATCGGCCGTGCCGCTGCCGCGCTTGTTAACTCAGGTGAAGCGATTTTGCTCGATGCCAGTACAACTGCTTTTGCCGTTGGGCAGGCGTTGAAGGATCGCACTGATCTTTACAACATGACGGTGGTGACGACCGGGATCTGGACCGCTCTGGAACTGCTGGGCGCGCCTCATCTGGACGTTGTGCTGACCGGCGGGCATGTACGCACGGCTACCGGATCCGTATCCGGCATGATCGCCCATGATGTTGTAGGCAAATTCAATTTTCAGAAGGCGTTTCTGGGAGCCTGGGGTATTACGCTCGAAGAAGGATTAATGGACTCGCCGCTGGCCGAAGCAGATCTGAAGCGCACGATTATTTCGCGCACTCAGGAGCTGATCGCCGTAAGCGATGGCAGCAAACTCGGCCGTACTTCCCTGGCCTCTTTTGCCTCCCTGAACGAGATCACGCTCTTAATTACGGGCGAATCCGCCCCGCCGTCCATGGTTGGCGAATTTAAGGCTCATGGCGTCAACATCGCCATCGCCGGCAGCGACCGGTTACAGTAATCAGT
>JBJYWZ010000085.1:0-2735 GCA_046259725.1 Promineifilaceae bacterium (SeqCode)
CACTCTGCTATAATAAACGTCGCGAACCGCACCAGGACCGACCATGACCTCCGACCTGCTGGCCACAAAACTGCACCGGCCGCCCATTCCGGCTCAATGGCTCCCTCGCCCCCGCCTCAACCGCCGCCTTGATGAGGCGCTGGCCCTGCGCCGCCGCTTGACCCTGGTCTCGGCCCCAGCCGGCTATGGCAAAACCATGTGCGTCGCCGCCTGGGCGGAAACCATCTCAGAGTCGCCGCTTGCCTGGTTATCGCTCGATCCCGCCGATAACGATCCCCGCCGCTTCTTTGCCTATCTCCTCGCCGCTGTGCAGAAACTAAATGCCGGCCTCGGCCGCGACCTGATCGCCGTTATCCATGCCGGTCAGCTTCCCCCCGCGGAAGTGATCAGCACCACCCTGATCAACGAGATAGTGGCCTCGTCAGGCAGTTATATCCTCGTCCTGGACGACTTCCACGCTGTCCGGGAGCCCGCTATCCTCCAGTTTATGCAGTTCCTGCTGCTCAACCAGCCGCCGGATCTGCACCTGGTCCTCATCACGCGCGCCGATCCGCCGCTGCCCCTCGCCCGCCTGCGTGCCAACAATCAACTGGCCGAGATCCGCGCCGCGGATTTGCTCTTCACCGCCGCCGAAAGCGGCCGTTTGCTCAATGACGTGCTCTCCCTGTCCCTGGCCCCGGCCGACATCCGGACCCTCGAAGCCCGTACGGAGGGCTGGGCCGCCGGGCTGCAGCTTGCCGGGTTGTCCATTCGCGGTCACGCCGCTCCTTCTGACTTCATTGCCAATCTGCACGGCGGCCAGCGTCACATAGCCGGCTACCTGACCGAAGAAGTGCTCGATCGACAGCCGCGGGCGGTGCGGGACTTCCTGCTGGAAACATCCATCCTGGAGGCGCTCAACCCTGACCTGTGTAACGCCGTCACCGGGCGCTCGGACGCGCACGAGATGCTGGAGACGCTGCTCAGGGCCAACCTCTTCTTGATTCCCCTGGACAACCAGCAGCACTGGTACCGCTACCATCACCTCTTCGCCGGTATCCTGCGCAGCCACCTCAACCGGCGCGAACCTGAAGAAACGGCCGCCCTCCACAGCCGCGCCGCCCGCTGGTACGAAGAGGCGGGAATGGCCGCCGAAGCCATCCAGCATACGCTGGCTGCTGAAGATTACGCCCAGGTGGTGCGCCTTCTCGAGCGCCACGCCATGGGCCTCGTCATGCAGGGGTACGCCCGGACGGTCCATGGTTGGCTGCAGGCTGTTCCCGTGAAGTGGAGCATGCACAGCCCGAGAACCGATCTCGCTTTCGCCTGGATGCATTTATTGCGCGGAGACTATGCGCGGGCGACGCCGCATCTCAAGCGCGCCGAAGCCGCCCTGCAAGAACCACGGCCAGAGGAAGCAAAACGCGCGCTGCATTCCGAGTGCCTCGTCATGCACTCGCTGGTCTGCTATAGGGAAGGGGAGATGGCGCGCAGCGCGGCCTTCTCCGGACAGGCGCTGGCTGCCGCCCTGGAGGGAGATGACCATGTGCGCAGCCTCGCTTACTACGCCCTGGGCAGCGCTCGCCGTGCCCAGGAAGCGTTCGATCCTGCTGCCGAAGCCTTCCGCATGGCTATCGCCCACGGCCGCGCTGCGGACAATCTCCTCGCCGAACTGATGAGCGTCGTCGGCCTCGCTTCCATGGCCTTCGAGCGCGGCCGGCTGCACCTCGCTTTCGAAATCGCCTCCGCCGCCGTCGCCCGCGTCGAACAGTCCGGCACGCTGCCGCCCATTTGCGGCGTTCTCTACGGCGTGCTTGCCGACGTCTTCTACCAGTGGGACAGGATTGATGAAGCGCGGGCGGCCGTGCGGCGCGCTCAGCAGCTAACGACGCTCGGCGGCTACAGGAGCGGCCGCATAGGCTGCCATATCTTCCTCTGCCGCCTGGCCCGGCGCGAGGGCGACCTGGAGACCGCCGGTCAGGAAATGCAGCAGGCGGCCGAGATGGCCCAGGACTCCCTGCCTGATTATGTGCGCCAGGAACTGATCGCCCAGCAGGTGCATCTCGAACTGGACAGGGATTACCTCGCTGGCGCCCGCCTCGCTTTGCAAAGTGCGGGATACCATGACGGTGCCCTGGACGCCCTGCCGGACGGCGTCGATTTTTCTTATTCGGCCGGCCTGCTGTTCAACAGCGTATTGTGCCTGCGCCTGCACGAAGCGCATAGCCGGCGCGATCGCTCCCGCCTGGCCGCGGCAGTTAAGCTGGCCGATCGCCTGATCGCCCGGGCCAAAGCGGGCCAATACAGGCTCGTTAAGCTGGAAGCCCTGCTTCTCCGCGCCCAGGTATTGGCTCTGTGCAGCGGCCCGAGCCTGGACGCCGCTCAGGCGGACTATTTGCGCGCTTTGGAACTGGGCGAACCGCAGGGCTTCACGGCCGTTTTTGCCGAGCAGGGCGCGCCCGTGCGCCAGACCCTGGCAAAACTCCATCGCCAAAGGCGCCTGGGTCCGGTCAATCCCGATTACGTCGAGCGCATCCTCGCCGCCTTTTCCGGTTCGCAGCACGATCTGCTCGCCAGCCCGCAGGAAGAAGGGCGGCCGCCGGACGCCCTGCCCGAACCCTTGAGCGATCGCGAACTGGACGTCCTGCGCCTCCTTGCCGCCGGCATGACATATAAGGACATCGCCGCCGCCCTCTTTGTTTCCGTGAACACCGTCCGTTTCCATGTTAAGGCCATTTACGGCAAGCTGCAGGTGC
>JBJYWZ010000085.1:2835-5640 GCA_046259725.1 Promineifilaceae bacterium (SeqCode)
ATCGGGCTCCTCTTTCACCTCCATCAGCAGGGCCACTTAATAATGTCGTTTACCGCGAGCATAAAGGAGAGCACAAATGAGTCGTAACGTTGTTTCAAGTAGATGGAGCGCGGCCCGCGCTGTCGCTTCTTTCTTCGGTGTTCTGGCCGGGGTTGGCGGCCTCGTTCACGGCATTGGCGAGGTCTTGCAGGGTAGCACGAAGCCCGAAGGCATCTTCATCAATTCCTGGACGCGCGGACCGATTGCCACGAACATGGGTGGCGAGCCGGGCATCACGATTATTCCCAACCTGCTGCTGACCGGCCTCTTGACCATTCTCATCGCCCTCGCGACCATGCTCTGGGCTGCCTTCTTTGTCAGCCGTAAGAACGGTGGCCGGGTCCTCATCGCCTTATCCCTGGCCATGCTTCTCACCGGTGGCGGTGTCGGCCCGCCCCTCATCGGCGTGCTTGCAGGGACGGCCGGAAGCCGGATCGGCAAACCTCTGGGCGGGTGGCGCGGTCGTCTCTCCCTGAGCGCGCGCCGTCTACTGGCGGTATTGTGGCCCCTCTTCTTCGCCGCGTCCGCCGTCAGCGGCTTGTTCCTGGTTGTCGGATCACTGATCCTGGTCTTTTTCTTTGGCGTGAACAACGCGGCCTTCTTTCTTAACCTGTTCTATGTGACTTTCTTGTCGCTGCTACTGACCGTTTTGACAGCGCCGTTCTACGACGACGCCCGAGCCGGCGCTCAGGACGTCCCGCGTCTGGCTGAGAGCCGTTAGCGGAGGATACGATGATTAAAATTGGCATCGCCCTGTTTCTTATCCTACACGGCCTGGTTCATTTACTCTACCTGGGTCAGAGCCGGCGCCTCTTTGAACTGCAGCCGGACATGGAGTGGCCAGACGATTTCGCCAGGCTGCCTGTGCTTCCGTTTCCTGATGGCCATGCCTGTTGATGATTCCAAAGGCCTTCGGGCGATGGTGACAACCTGCTAAGATTCAAGCCGCGCCATCCCCCAACGGCCAACAAAAAAGGCCGGGACCAAAATTGGCCCCGGCCTTTTAACATACCATCGCCCCTGACGATATCCGCATCATACTCGATGAGGCGTCGTCTAACGACGTGTTACACAAACGCGTGTTCGGAGTCGTACAGCACAGCCTTGATCTCAAGGGTGTCTCGACGAATACTGTCGTCGCGCTCAACCTCCTTGGCGATTTTTTCATAGCCGTAAAGAATGGTCGTATGATCCCGATTGCCCAATCGGGCGCCAATTTGTGGTAAGGAGGCGTCGGTCTCCGTACGCGCAAGGTACATAGCTACCTGCCGCGGGTACGCAATCGTACGGCTGCGGCTGGAACTGGACATGGCATCCTGGCTGACTTTGTAATAGCGGCACACCGCGTCGACAACCTGGTCGACCGTCACTTTGTCCGGCCGGCTCACCAGATCGGAGAGGGCCATATTCACCAGTTCCACATCCACCGGCTGTCCCGTTAGCTGTGAATAGGCCATCACTTTGTTCAGCGAGCCTTCCAGTTCGCGAATATTTTTGCGCACGCGATGGGCGATCAGTTCGATGACCTCATCGGGTACGTAGATGCCTGAACCGGCGGCTTTCGACTGCAGAATCGCTTTCCGCGTCTCTAGATCAGGCAGTTGGATATCAGCCATCAGGCCCCACTCGAAGCGCGACTGCAGGCGCTCCTCCAGCGTGACCATCGCCTTCGGCGGCCGGTCGCTGGAAATGATGACCTGTTTGCCCTGGCTGTGCAGCTCGTTAAAAGTATGGAACAGCTCTTCCTGCGTGCTTTCCTTGCCGGCGATGAACTGGATATCGTCGATCATCAGGACGTCCGGCGTGCGGTAGCGCTCGCGAAATTCGGCCATCGTCCTGTTGCGAATCGACTGTACCAGGTCATTCGTAAAAGTCTCGGAGGAGATGTAGCAGATTGTATATCCTTCTTCCTGGCACCGCTGCCCGATAGCGTGCAGCAGGTGAGTTTTCCCCAGCCCAACGCCGCCGTAGATAAAAAGCGGGTTGTAGGTCTGGCCGGGATTCTCCGCTACGGAGAGCGCCGCGGCATGCGCCAGGCGATTGCTCGAGCCGACCACGAAGCTGGCGAATGTGAACCGCTGGTTGAGATTGTTATTGCTGCCGCTTGGTAGGGTGGGCTGCATGATGGCCGGTCTGGCCTTCTGCGGCCGGGCGGCTTCCTGCCGCGCTGCGCCGTTTTGAATGGTCGGTGGCTGGGCGATGATTTCATCGGACCAGACCACGAAGCGCAGGTTGACCGGGCGGCGTACGATTGCCGACAGGGTTCGCAGAATCGTGTCGAAGAGGCGGTTCTCGAGCCAATCCTTGGCGTAATCATTGCGCACGCCAACGATATACTCGTCGTTTTCCTCGCCCAATAGGCGCGCATCCTTCAGCCAGGTATTGAAGGTGGCCCGCGTCATTTGAAGTTCTAGCTCACCGAGCGTTGCTTTCCAGGCTGATTCTGGTGACATAGCTATCAAATACTGCTCTTCCTGCTCCCTCTTCGCCCTGCAGACGGGCGTGTAAATAGGTGCAGATCATCGACGGTAATAAAACCGCAGTGTTAAAAATTTTGCTTGTTGAACTCTAAGCTACCCGTCGCATCCGTGGGGGATGATGTATGCGACTAACTGTGTTTGAAGTGTCCTACTTTGGTTGAGACTGTGTCAAGTGCCAGAACCGAAGCTCCCATGTCAACGATCAAATATGCCAGTCTGTACCGAATCCTGATCCTTCCTACACCTCCGCAACGGGACTTTCATTCTAACATTCGCAGGGTCTCAA
>JBJYWZ010000086.1:0-1960 GCA_046259725.1 Promineifilaceae bacterium (SeqCode)
AGCGACCTAAGCCGCGAGATTCCGTCTGTCGCTGGCCAAACCAACGGGTACAGCCCGCCAGGCGATCACGCACATTCCCGGTTCTTCCCAAGCGGCGCCCCAGTGGTAATAGCCGCTACGGCACCTTATAGACGAGCAGCCCCATCTGAGCACGCAGTTCATTGAGCTCCATGAAATCTTTTAGATTCTCTTCTCGGAGATGGAACCGCACGCCGTCGTCCCCACAAAAAGGCGCGGTGTGATCGACCCCACCCATAAAGATCTCGTCTGGTATTGCGGCGAACGCATTGCAGCTCGGCAGTTCGTCAGTACGTTCGTTACGCTGCTCGTGATAATGGGCACAGAACACGCAGGCAGGAGGTATTACGCAACTCATAACCCATCTCCATGTTGTCTCTGGCGTGCGTTGGCCTTGAAGTTTCCTCCGGGGTGCTAGCGAGCGGGTTCCGCGTCACTCCATCAAGGGGCAGGAAGTTGTGTGGCCTATTGGACGCCTACCACCTGGAGGCCAGCCAATTGGCAATCAGCTCGAACTCTTCATTGGGCACGTTCGCGACTACTGCACGCATATTCTCCGAGAGCCCATTGTTGCGGCGTCCATCCCGGATGTCTTTCATCTGCCTGACGAGATATTTAGGGGGTTGGCCGGCAATGACAGGGTAGTCGTCCGTGATGGGGTGTGCACCATCCTCACCGTGACAGGTGTGACAGAGGTTCTTCTTGTACAGTTCGGCGCCCCGGTCCGCGCATACGGCGGTGCTGAGGCCGAGCAGGACTGCCGTGCAAGCGCAGATCGCGAATCTTCCGTACATCGCGCCCCCTGACTTTACTTTGCCGATTTGCGCGCGACCTTTCCTTGGTGCGACGCCCCTTCGTGCTTTCTGCAGGCCGGGCATTCGCGCACGAGGCGGAATCCGACGAAATCGGTCCGCCGCATTGCGGCGTTCCAATCGCGAAACGCCAAGCCAAGTCGCTCCGGCTCGTCGCTCCAACTGCCGTTGCGGTAAGCACGACGGCGAGTCTCGTAGATGCTGTCGCAGCGCTCGAAGGAGTGATCCGGGTTTGGATCCCGCATGGAGCAGGTCCACTCCGCAACATTGCCGATCACATCGTAGACCCCCCAGGCGTTCGGTTCGAATGACCCCACCGGCGCGGTCTGCTCGCCATCCCACTGGCTACCGCAACCGTTGCAGTTAGCGCGATTGTGGCCGATGTCGTTGCCCCATGGGTAAGCGGTCGTGCTGCCCGCCCGTGCGGCGTGCTCCCACTCCACCTCTGTCGGCAGTCGATGACGCTTGCCGCTCTTGCGGCTCAGCCACTTCGCGAAGTCCAAAGCGTCATAGACGCTGACATTGACAACCGGCCGTTCCCCGCGCCCCCAGCCTTCGTCGTCCGGAAGCTCTCTACCGGTGGCTTCCGCGAAGCGGTCATATTGGTCGAAGGTGACCTCGAAGGCGCCGACGTAGTAAGGGTCAACGCAGACGAAATCCGCTGCTCCCGCTGGCCCACCGGTTTCATAGCAGGCGCCGGGGACCAGAACGAACTCTATGCCGGTCGCTTCGTCTTGAACCCTCGGGGGTGCTGTCTGGTTACCCGCGGGAAGCGGTCCAGCATTAGATTCACGGGCAAGGAGTTGCCACTTTGAGAGATCTGGTCCTTGCGAGAAGTCGTGCTCTACCGCCGCAACGGTGGCCCGCGCGCAGGTCAGATTCGACTCGCAGCTCCCCGCGCCCTCTGGCTCTCCGGCATGCGATGAGCCTACTGTCGCCAGCAGGAGTAACGCTAAGCCGGCGCCTGCTGGGAGCCCGCTGCTGCTAACGGCGTTACCACCGCGCCGCTTTACCAGCCCAAAACGCAGTTGAAAGCGCATCTGTTACAGCTCCCTTCGCTCAGGCTACGGGTGTTGCTCATGCGTCTGCACGAGCAACACCTCGCCGACAAATGCCCCGGCACAGCTAGG
>JBJYWZ010000087.1:0-2475 GCA_046259725.1 Promineifilaceae bacterium (SeqCode)
GTGGCAGGGGATGCGCGAGTCGTGCTGGCCCCGGTGGTCGTCTACTCAAACAAGAGCTTTAAGGCCAGCAACCGCTATCGAAAACAGCACCAGGTCCCTCTGGGTCTGGCGATCGATCTGGGAACGACGACCGTAGCCGCCTATCTGACGATGCTCGACAATGGAGAAGTATGCGCCGGTTCGGCCAGCCTGAACCAGCAGGCGCTCTATGGCGCGGATGTCATTTCTCGACTGGCAGCGGCGCGCGAGAATGAAGCGGATGCCCGCCGTTTGCACCGCCTGGCTCTCTCTTCCATCAACCAGGCGATTGATTCGCTGAACCTCTCAAAGCAAGTCCGCGGCCGGATCGAACGCGCCGTCATTGTCTGCAATCCGGCGATGCACCACCTGCTTGTGGAACTCCCGGTTGAGGGATTGACAGCGACTCCTTTCCAGCCGTATTCCAGCGCACCTGTCGAGGATGCCGGGAACCTCGTGGAAGGCATTCTGCCGCAAACAACAGCCGTTTCGCTTCCGCCGCTGATAGGTGGTTTTGTTGGTTCCGATGCCCTGGCCTGTCTGGCCTATTTTGGTTTTGACCAGGCCCGCAGACCGATGGCGGCCGTTGATTTGGGCACGAATGGTGAAGTGATGGTCACCGACGGCCGTTGCATTCTGACTGCTTCAACGGCCGCAGGCCCCGCCTTTGAAGGAGTGAACATTTCCTGCGGCTCACGGGCAATCGACGGCGCGGTTACGGCCGTTTCCATGCCAGGGGATCGACTTGTGTTGGATACGATCAATAATGAAGCGCCAATTGGGTTGACCGGTTCCGGTCTTTTAAGCGCAGCCTATGTGCTGCGCCAGGCGGGTGCGATAGAGAGCAACGGCCGTATCAATCCTGATAGCCAACTGGCGGTTGGCAAGATGGCGTCGAGCGACAGCCGGAACGGGCGGGCGATCCTATTAACGCCTGACGGCAAGCTGTATCTGACGCAGTGGGATATTCGCGAGCTGCAGAAGGCTAAGGGCGCGATCCTGGCGACAATCAATATCCTTCTGGAACGTCTGAATTTGCAGCCGGAAGATCTGCAGCGGATGATATTGACCGGATCATTTGGTGGACAAATCGACATTGTGGCGGCAAGATCAATAGGCCTGATCCCGGCCGTTTCGCCGGATGTGATAGAGAATATCCCAAACGGTGCAGGATTGGGCGCAGCTGGCTTCCTGTCGACAGAAGGATTCGCCAGGTCGGTGCGGCTCGCCGGGATGGCTGAGCAGATCGATCTTGATGCCGATCCCGCGTTCATGGATCACTATGTTGAGGGAATGAGATTAGGATAGGGGCGCTTCTGAATAAGATGTACGATGCGGATCGCCGCCGGCGAAGTTTTGAGGAATATGGAGGAACTACATGAATATCGCCCATTTTACCAATACCTATAAACCCAACGTCAATGGGGTCGTTCGTTCGGTTAGCACGTTTCGCGAGGGATTGAGCGAGCTGGGACACCTCGTTTTTATCTTTGCCCAGGAGGCGCCAAAGGATTACGTGGATCCTGAACAGTTCATTTTCCGCTATCCCGGCGTCAATATCCCGCGATTCAATTATTCGTTGACGCTGCCCTCGTCGTCGTTTGTCGATGAGCTGCTGCCGTCCCTCAAGCTGGATGTGATCCACAGCAACCACCCGCTGCTGGTGGGCGGCGCGGCGGCCAATCAGGCCGAGAAATTCGGTCTACCCCTGGTTTTTACATTTCATACGCGCTACGTTGAGTATGCGGAGGGGTACACGGATTACATACCCTTCAGTAAGTCGATCGTGGAAGGAATCGTGGTCGATGGTCTTGTCAAGTATATCAATCGCTGCCAACATGTCGTCACGCCAAGTGACAGCATCAAACAGACGCTCGAGGAGCTTGCGGGGACAAGCGATCGGGTTACGACAATTCCTACTGGCATTGACCTTGATCCATTTAGAAAGGCCGACGGCCGTGCTGTGAGGCAAAAGTATAACCTTGGCGATGAGACAGTCCTGGTATCGGTCGGCCGTCTGGCAGAAGAGAAGAACTTCAAGACGCTGCTTTCGGCCGTGGCGGAAGCGGCTAAGAAGCACGACGACCTGCGCCTGCTCCTGATTGGCGACGGCCCGCAGCGCAATGATCTGGAAAAATACGCTCAGGAACTGGGATTGGGGAACAGGGTCATATTTACGGGGCTTGTGCCTTTTGAGGACATACCCGATCACCTAAAAGCGGCCGATATCTTCTCTTTCGCTTCGATTACGGAGACGCAGGGACTGGTTACGATGGAGGCCATGGCCGCCGACCTCCCCGTTGTTGCCGTAGACGCCAGCGGAACCAGTGATGTGGTCACTGATGGGGAAGAGGGGCTGCTGACCGAGAATGACAGCCACGCCCTGGCCCAGGCGCTAATGCGGGTTCTAAATGATGAAGCGCTTATGGCACGCTTGGAAGATGGGGTAAAAGAAAA
>JBJYWZ010000088.1:0-2930 GCA_046259725.1 Promineifilaceae bacterium (SeqCode)
ATTCAACCTGGAAGTGGCTATGCTGCGCGAGACAACGGCCGTGATGGCGCGGCGGAATCTGCAAGTTGTCAATCTTCCCGGCTCGCCTGCGCGCAGCCTGGCGCTGGCCGTTCAGTACGCGCCGCGATTTCTCTTGAAACCGATCCTGACTAAGATCGTCGCCGGAGGGCGTGGCGACAAAATGCCCTCCTTCTATATTGACCTGGAATCGGGACGCGGCAAGAGTGAAGTGATTTACCACAATGGCGCAATCGCCGCAGCGGGGGAGGATTTGGGAATCCCGGTACCGGTCAACCGCCTGCTGAACGACACGCTGTTCGCGCTCACCAACGGGGAGCTTGACCGCCAGGAATTCGCCAACAATCCAAGACGATTGCTATCCGAATTAGAATAGTAACAGGAAATTTAGGTATCTCCGGCGAGCGAGCGCATCAGCCAGCGTAGGCTGAGGAACACCAGGACGAGCGCACCAATTACAGAAAACGTCGAAAACAACAGTAGAAAGAATACGACCGCGGCAACGCGGCGGTCGCGGCGAATTTCGCCAAGAAACTCTTCCATGCCGATCGTGGCTGTCGTACGTTCCAGAGGGATGGCTGTATCAGAGGGACGGCCGTTGCCGGAAAGGGCACCCGTAATCTGGCCGAGCTGCCGGTCAAGCCCTTCCATGAAGCTGCGGATCATGTAATTAGCCGTGGTTCTCGTCAGGCGCGGCGACCGGGATGGGAGCTGCCCCGACACGTCTACGTCTCCCTCATAGGTGAGCAGTGTCTGCTCATCATCGCCCTTCAACGTCAGAGTCCCTTCGCCGGATAGGACAACTTCCGGGCCGCTGCCGGTCATGGTGAGGGTGATCGTTTCGCCGGATTGGTCTCCCAGGCGTGTAACGATGCCCTCATAGCCACCACTGAAAGGACCAGACGGCATGGCCAGCAAAATGTGGTACTTGCCGTCGGCATGCAGATGAAAATGTTCACATCCCGGAAGCGCCTTTTTCATCGCCACGGGGTCGTGCAGCAGCGACCATACCAGTTCCGGCGGCGCATCAAATGTGTGGCTCCCACTAATTTTCACATCCAGCTCCTTGTGTTGGCTGTTTTTCAAAATGCAGCTATAAGCCGGCAGGCTCCTGGTCGGCCATCCAGGCCGGGAATGCCCCAATGGCGTTGGCCATAAAACCGTCCATGATCTCGTTCACACGCCCCTGCGAAAGGCTGCCCGCGATGCGATTGACGACACGGCCGGGCATCATTCTCAGCCCGCGCGGGCGCGGCAAATTGGCCATCATCTTCAAACGAAAATCAATCAACGTACCTTCCTCACATTTGCTAAGAAAGGCGGCGCTGGTGAAGTAGCCGTAACCAATTGTGGAGTTCAGGCTCGCCTCACTTTTTACCGGATCTTTGCCCTTCAACGGTCGAATGACGATAGACAAAGTTTCCTCGTCAACCTGGCACTGCAGATCGGTTATGATGTTGATCGTGTATGCGCCGAGTTCGAGTGTTGAATAACGAACACGTACTTCGTTGGGGCCGTATGTCTCCACAAGATCGATGTGCGGCAGGTATTCGATCACCTGGCTCAACACACCAAAATACTGCATCGCAGTCGTCACATCTGAAGCGAATTTGAATTCTCTCTGCGCTGCGCCGTTGAGCTTGATCATGAGCCTGATACCCGCCTGTGCGGGGAATCCTTAAGCAGCCGTCTGATCCTTCTCCGTTTTCGCCGGGGCAGAGTCGTTTTCGGCAATTTTCCGGGCATTTTGCTGCAGAAGCGTATCAAGCTGCACGGTCAGGTTTTGTATCTGCTGCTGCAGATGATCGATTTCTTCTCGTGTAGGGACATCTTGTTGGTCAAGCGCCGGACTACGTTCATCGGCCGCACTGCTTTCTTCGACTGAATGGCTGCTGATAGAGAGCAGGCGGTCGCGCAGACGTATGCCCTCTTCGCGCGCCAGTTCACCCTTGCTGATTAACAGTTGAAAACGGCGGTCGATTTCGCTATCGACCTGCTTGAAAATATCCAGGGGCGCGGCAAGACCACGACGCAGCGAGTTTAAAGTATCGCCGCCAGTGCGCACGAGACCGGTCAACACCGAGGTAGGGAGGAACCCACTCTGTTTTTTTTCTTGTTCAAAAATGATCTGGGTTAAGGTAACGGCCGTCAGATCTTCATCAGTTTTGTGGTCGATGATTGTGACCTCTTCACCTTCGCGGATCAGGGCGGCGATACCGTCCAACGTGATATAACGCTTGGTCTCCGTGTCATACAGTTTACGGTTGGGATATCGCTTAATTACCGGCATGTCTCAGCTCCTCCTTTCAACACCGCCTGAGGGGAACATTATATTGCGCAAGGGAAAATGACGCCAAAAGGGAGAGAAAACAGGAGGTTTTCTCTCCCCCAGGATTATCTGAATTCAGGACGGCCGTTTTATTCTTGATTGCTCTCTACCAGTTCGTCGACCTTCTTGCTCAAGGCTTCGATCTGCTCGCTCAAGCGACCGATTTCGGAACGCGTGGGAATATTGAGGCGCTTATATACCTCCCCGGTTCCGCGATCGATCGTTTCGCCGACGCCTGCTCTAAGGTTTTGCAGGCGTTGATCGCGCTGTTCCATGACATCATCTACCAGGGCGCGCCCTTCGTCTTCGGCAATGTCGCCCCGATCAACCAGCCGGCGAACAAATTCTTCGATTTCTTCTTGAGCCAATACGACGACACCAACTCCGGCCAGCAAAATGCGCTGCAAACTGGCCAGCATCAGGTTTCCACTCTCGCGGCTTTCGGCGCCGCTGCCGCTATTTTCTTCCATGATCTCACTTACCAATCGTAGCCAGCGCCGCCTATAAATACCAAAAAATGACGCGCTGCATTATCGACAATATAGCATGCGCTCCAGGTCAAGTCAACAATCCATAAAATTGG
>JBJYWZ010000089.1:0-13769 GCA_046259725.1 Promineifilaceae bacterium (SeqCode)
ATGCGCCGCGCTTCATCGCCAAAGCGCCCGGTTCCTAATTCCAGCCGCTCTTCGAGCGGGTAGTGGGTGTAGATAGCGTCAACGGGACTGAAACGCGCTTCCTCCGCGGGCACGGGCAGGCCGACCTGGGCCAGGACGTGCAGCAGACCGACGCCCTGCATGTAGGTCGTTTTGCCGCCCTGGTTGGGCCCGGTGAGGATGGCGATACGGCCGTTTTCGCCGAGATCGACATCGTTGGCTACCACGGCGGCGGACGGCCGTCCGGCGTCTTGCGTGTGCAGCTTCTGAATGGCCAGCAGGAGATTATAGGCGGCGCTGGCGCGGCTGATGCGCTCGCCGGCCGGGACGATCTGCGGGGTGGCCAGGCTCATGCCCGCGGCCTGCAAATCGTGGATGAGGTCCAGCGCGCAGACATAGAAAATGAGCTGCGGGTGGAGTTCGGCCAGGAAACGGCCGTTTAGCTGCGCGTATTTCTTCAACTCCCGGGCCACGGGCTCGGATATTTTTTGCAGCACTTTGGCCAGGTCGCGGAAAAGGGGCACCATCATCGGCTCCAGCCGCTCATCCCCGGAGACGGGCGGGCGGTGAATGGGCGCGACCCCTCCCCTGCCCTCCCCCTTGCCGAGCAGCCGGTCGAGGAGCGAGCTTTCAGTAAAAGGCTGGTCATTGACGGAGAGCAATACGGCAGCTTCGGGGCGCAGGCGCTCGTCGAGGTTGACGCCGATGGTCACGCTGGCATTGCGGCGCAGAGATTCAAGCAGCGCGGGGAGATCTTCGGCAAGCTCCTGAAACTGCCTGTCTTCCACCTGGGCGGCGATCTGATCGCGCAGGGCAATCAGGCCAGGGGATCGCAGGGGCGTGGCTGCGCCCGAGAAGGCTTCGTGCAGCCGCAAAACGATGGCTACCAGCAGTTCCAGCTCACGTGCACGGGCCACGACTTCGTGCAGCGGGTTTTCCACGGCGGCGCGGCGATAGCTAAAACCGGTCAGTTCATCGAGCAAAGGCAGAAGCTCTTTCAGTTTTGCGCCCAGCACCGGGCTGGCCAACAGGTCAGCCAGAACGATCTGCCGGCAACGTATTGTTTCTTCATCGAGGCAGAGGCGGAAGAGGATGGCGCGCAGCGCGTCGCGGTAGGCGCGTTGGGAGCACATGGCGGAAAGGACCGCTTCGAGCTCCAGGTCGCGGATCACGTCCGGCGAAACATACCAGGTGGGTGTGGGACGGCCGTCGGGCCACAGCAAACTGAGTTCGGACACTTTTATTTGATTCTCCTGCCGGTCCATTGTACCCGAGAGATGGGGAGCGCCAATAAGGCGGCGATAAGAGAGTAGGAGCGTATTGATTGGTGGACCATATCTGTATTTTATTGTAATATCTTCAATATATAATGCTATTGTGATGGCGGAGGAGAATCTCATCTCTTTGACAGCAGTTGTATTCCTCAATATATTGCCTCCCAGCAGTGAATCGCCGGCAGATGTCTCAAGCATATCTGTTGCGAGATCGATTCTTCTAGACAAACTTTGACGCAGTTGAAGCAATAAGCCTATCGCTGCATCCGCTCAGGTTCTCTATCCTGACCTTCCCTCAGCCCAGCTCACATAGTGCAACGCCTATGTAGAATCTGTGCATTGGCCGGGCAACGATTGAGCACCTGTTTCAATTTCCAGCATGTCGCGTCAGCAGACGTGCCCTGACGATTTGCTGCGGTTTAAGCGATCGTCACGATGATCGCCAACAGTTAAGTGAGTATACATTCACGCGAGACGGACAACTTCGTCCAATACATCTATGCGAAGGCAGTGTATGTTTCAAACCAGCCGAGCGATCAGATAAAAGGTCCGCCCCCAATATGGCAAACAAACACAGCTCGAAGCAGTCCATATCCAGATGAGCGGATTGCTGCGTTGATGTTTCTGATTATCGCCGGTCGCTGCTTTTTTGTAGGAGGTGATGCCTGACAAGTAGAAGATGGTAACCAGTGTTGAAGATAGTGTAAGTCTGCACAAATACTTTCCAAAAGGAGGAGGTATCAATCAAATGAATGGCAAACGAATTTTGTTGTTGTTAGCAGCCCTGCTGCTGTTGGCTCTGACCGCCTGCGGCGGCCAGGTACAGCAGGCGGCGGAACAAGCCGCGCCAACGGCGGCCGCGGCCGTCGAAGAAGCCGCGCAAGAAATCGCTCCTACCGTGGAGGCAGCCGCAGAAGCGGTTGAAGCAACGGTGGATGCGGAAATGGCCGATGAAGCGACGACCGACGAAGAGATGGCCGATGAAGAGATGGCTGACGAAGAGATGGCCGACGAAGCAATGGCCGAAGGCGAGATGGGCGAACCCAAGCAAGGTGGCACGCTGCGCGTTGCTTTCCAGAATGAGTGGGCCGGCCTGGACCCGCATGTCGTCAGCTCCTATTCCAGCTACCAGGTGTTGTTCAATGTGGTGGAGAATCTCACCGCCTACGACGACGATCTCAATCTGGTGCCCGCTCTGGCCGAATCATGGGAACAGTCGGAAGATGGCCTGACCTGGACGTTTAAGCTACGCGAAGGCGTGATGTTCCATAACGGCCGTGAAATGACGGCCGAGGATGTGAAGTGGAGCTTCGATCGCTTGATCGACCCCGCCACCGGTGCCGGCAACGCCGGCAATGTGGGACCGGCCGACACCCAGATCGAAGTCATTGACGATTACACCGTGGCCATCACCCATCCCGAACCGGTCGGTATCCTGCCGCAAACGCTGGCCTTCAATCCGGCGTCGGGCATTATCGCCATGGAGAGTCTGGAGGATGACGGTACGATCAGCGTTCCCATCGGTACTGGACCCTTCCAGATCTCCGAGGTAGAAGGCACGACGCGTCTCGTACTCGATCGCTTCGACGATTACTGGCAAGACGGATACCCCTACCTTGACCAGATCGTCATTGAGCCCATACCGGATGACACGGTGCGTGAAACAGCCTTGCTCGGCGGTGAGGTCGATTGGGTTCTGGCGATCGCTCCCCAAAACTACCAATCCCTGGTCGATAATCCAGACATCGTTGTCGATACGGCACCGCAGCTTTCCTACGATTACATTGGCATGAATCTGACACGCGAACCATTTGACGATGTGCGCGTGCGCCAGGCGATTGCCCTGGCCATAGACCGCCAGGTTCTTTGCGAAGCAGGTTTCTTCGGATTGTGCGAAACAATACAAGGGCCGGTGGGATCCGGAAGTCCCTGGGACTTCAATTACGAGCCATATGACCAGGATATCGAACGTGCCAAAGCGCTTCTGACGGAAGCAGGCTACCCGGACGGCTTCGAAATGGAACTGCTGCCGACCACGCAGTATGGTGAAACGGTACGCGCCGCGCAGGTACTTCAGCAGCAGCTGGCCGAGATCGGCATCGATGCCACCATTAACGCACCGGAGTGGAGCGAATGGCTGGAGCTTGAAGGAAACTTCATGTACGATGCCTATATCTGCAACTGGAACGGCCTGATCGATGCCGACCAATATTACTACCTGCAGCATCGCAGCGACCAGGTGTTCAACTTCACGGGCTATAACAATCCGGAGTTTGACGAACTGGTTGACGCCGGCCGCGCTATCAGCGATTTTGACGAACGTTATCAGATCTACGAACAGGCAGACGAGGTGCTCGTCGACGACGCGCCCTATATCTACATGTACAATAAAGAGGAAATCCGTGCCTACGCGCCTTATGTGAAAGGCTTTGTGGTACGACCCGATCAGACGAACTACTTCAAGGGCGTCTGGCTCGATCAATAGTAGAAGAAGGCCAGAGATGGAGATAGAGGCAGAAATGTCTCTACCTCTATCTCTCGTTATTGACCAGTCCATATGAACGTTAGATATATCGCCCAGCGTCTTTTCACGGCACTTATCGTCGTACTGGGCGTTACTCTTGCCGTATTCTTAATCATCCAGCTGGTTCCGGGGGATCCGGCGCGCGTCATTCTCGGCGTTCAGGCCAATGAGGAAAACGTGGCCGCGCTGCGCGAACGGCTGGGGTTGAACGAACCGTTTCTGGTGCAGTACGGAACATGGCTCAGCAATGCCGCACGCGGCGACCTTGGCAAGAGTCTGATCACGGGCCAGGAAGTCGCGCCGCAGATCAGACAGCGCCTACCGGCCACCTTACAATTGGCGGCCCTGGCGCTGATCATCGGCCTGCTTATCGCTCTGCCGGCGGGCATCCTCTCGGCGCTAAAACCGGGGAGCAAGATCGACCTTTTCTCGTCCGTAGCCAGCCAGGTCGGCGTGGCGATACCCGATTTCTGGCTGGGCATCATGCTGATCCTGCTTTTTTCCCTGACACTCGGCTGGCTGCCGGCCCGCGGCTATACGCCCATGAGCGAGAGTTTCAGCGGCTGGCTTGAGCACATTATTTTACCCGCGGTTACATTGGGCATCATCAGCGGAGCCATTCAGACGCGTTTTGTACGCAGCGCCATGCTGGAAGTGCTCAGCGAAAACTATATTCGCACGGGACATGCCAAGGGTTTGTCAGCGCGGAAGGTGATCACCAGTCATGCCCTGCCCAACGCGATGATCACGATTGTGACGATTATCGGTTTGCAGATCACGGCGCTGCTCAGCGCAGTTGTAGTTGTGGAAGTTGTGTATGGCTGGCCGGGCCTTGGCCGCCTGGCGCTGGATGCCGTGCTGGACCGCGATTATCCCCTGCTGCAAGGCACCGTCCTGGTGATGGCCGTCTTGCTGACGATGGTAAACCTGGGGGTGGATCTGCTTTACTTTGTTCTTGATCCACGGATCGAATATGGCTGACGAGTCCCGGTGTTTAGCGATGAGGTCGCCCTTTCCTGATCGCTCCGAGGCGGTCCGAGGACGGCGGCCATGACTTACTCGATCATTGCCCGCGATCCGCAAACGGGCCAGATGGGAGCTGCCGTGCAAACCTGTAATCTGGCCGTTGGGACCTGGGTGCCCTGGGCGGCAGGCGGCGTGGGGGTTGTGGCCACGCAGGCTACGGCCGAACGGCGCTACGGGATCTCGGGTCTGGACCTGATGGGAACCGGGTACAGCGCTCAAGAGACGCTGCAGGCGCTGCTGGCCGCAGATGCTGATAGGGACCTGCGGCAGGTTTCAATGATCGACAGCAGAGGCGGCACTGCCACCCATACGGGCAGGTGCTGCATACCACAGGCCGGCAGCTTCGTAGGGGAGTCATTTTGCACACAGGCAAATATGATGGCTCGCGAAACGGTCTGGGGTGCGATGGCTTCCGCCTATACGGCGGCACAGGGAACGCTGGCTGAACGGCTGCTGGCGGCGCTGGACGCGGCCCAGGCCGAGGGCGGCGATCTGCGCGGCCAGCAAACTGCCGCTTTGCTTGTCGTCGGAGAACGGCCGTCGCCCGTGCCGCTGGTCGATCTGCGTGTCGACCACAGTCCGCAGCCTGTGACAGAGCTGCACCGTCTCCTGCGGCTGCACCAGGCCTACGAACTGGAATACGAGATCATTGATCTCATCAAGGCGGGAAACACGAGCGCCATTTACGATCTTATCGGCCAAATCGGCGAAGCGGCGCCTGACGAACCCTACCTGCAGTGCCTGCGCGCGCTGCACCTGGAGCGCGATCTGGGCCGGCGAGATGAGGCATTGAACATCCTGCGGCCGCTGATAGCGGAACAACCCCAATGGCGCACCTACCTGGAGCGGGAGCTGCTTGCTGCGCAAAGGACAGGCTGCGCCGGGCTCGACCAACAATTTCTGCGCGAACTGGATGAGCTGCTGGAGAAAGCCGCCGAACACCCATCCATGGGAGAGAGGAATCGTTGAACACGAAACCGCCTTCACCAACCACCTTGTCCGACGCCTCAGCTTCTGAGGCCTCAAAATTTGAAGGCATCCTAAATGGAAGCGATGCGCAGGAGCTGGTAGAGTCGCAGGGATTTTGGAGAACGACCTGGCGGCGCCTGCTGCGGCATCCGGTCGGCCGTATCGGCCTGGTGATCGTGGTCATCCTGGTGATCATGGCCCTGTTCGCTCCCCTGCTGAGCCCCTATGACCCCAACGCCATCGATTTCACGAACCGATTTTCGCCGCCTACTTTCGCTCACCCGATGGGCACAGACGATTTTGGCCGGGACACGCTCAGCCGCATCCTTTACGGCGCGCGTATATCGCTGATGGTCGGCGTGATCGCCGTAGGCATCGCCGGCAGCGTGGGCACCTTCCTGGGCATGGTGTCCGGCTATACCAGCCGGCGCTGGCTGGACGAGACAATTATGCGGGGCATGGATATCCTCTTTGCCTTCCCGGCGATCTTGTTAGCAATCGCCATTATGGCCGCTCTGGGTAAAGGGGTGGCAAACGCCATGGTGGCAATCGGCCTTGTCTACATCCCGATCTTCGCGCGCATCGCGCGCGGCGCGGTACTTTCCGTGCGCAACGAAGAGTACGTCAAAGCGGCGCGAGCGCTGGGCACGCCCAGTTACGTCATTTTGCCGCGCCATCTCTTGCCCAATGCCATGGCCCCGCTCATTGTCGAGGTTTCCTTGAGTCTGGCCTTCGCCATTTTGGCCGAGGCGGCGCTCAGCTTTTTTGGATTGGGCACCCAGCCTCCAGATCCCAGCTGGGGCCGCATGCTGTCCGAAGGGAGAGCTTACTTCCAACAATCTTTCTGGATGGCCCTGTTCCCCGGGCTGGCAATCATGTTCTCGGTCATGGGATTTAATTTCCTGGGCGACGGCCTGCGCGACGCCCTGGATCCGAAGATGAAGCAGGTGCTGGAGGCCAAAAACAGGTAGCACATGGCACATTTGCTTGATGTCGAGAATTTACAGACAGAGTTCCATACTTCCGAGGGCGTTGTTAAGGCGGTGAACGGCATTTCTTACACCCTGGAGGAAGGGGGAATTCTGGGCATCGTCGGCGAAAGCGGCAGCGGCAAGAGCGTCAGCGTCCTTTCGCTGCTGAAGCTTCTACCCCAACCTCCCGCGCTGATCAAGGATGGCGCAGCGACATTTGACGGGCGGGATCTGCTGGCGATGACAGACAAAGAAATCCGGGCAGTGCGCGGAAATGAAATCGCGATCATCTTTCAGGATCCGATGACTTCGCTGAACCCGATTATGAAGATCGGCAAGCAGATAGGGGAAGCGTTGGAGCTGCACATGGGCATGAATGAGTCAGATGCGCGGCAGCGCACGATCGAGCTGCTGAATCATGTGGGCATTCCAATGGCCGAACAACGCATCGATCAATACCCGCACCAGCTCTCGGGCGGCATGCGCCAGCGAGTGATGATCGCCCTGGGTCTCTCGTGCAATCCACGGCTGCTGATCGCCGATGAACCGACCACGGCCCTGGACGTGACGATCCAGGCGCAGATCATCGCCCTGGTGCGCGGGCTGCAGGAAGAGACTGGCATGGCCGTGATCTGGATCACGCACGATCTGGGCGTGATCGCCGGACTGGCAGATCAAGTTATCGTCATGTACAGCGGTTACGTGGTTGAATACGCGGCCGTCGACGATCTTTTTGAAAATCCGCGCCACCCGTATACGCTGGGTTTGCTGTCTTCGCTGCCGGAGATGGGCGACGACGATACAGAGGAGTTACAGACGATACGCGGCACGCCGCCCGATTTAATTAATCTGCCGCCGGGCTGCCCTTTCGCGCCGCGCTGTGACTATGTCATCGAAAGATGTTTGGCCGAGAACCCGCCGCTGACGACCGTGCAGAATCCGGCCGATCCAGGAGTTGAGGGCCAGACAGCCCATTTGGCCGCCTGCTGGGTCAATGTAGATACAGGACAAGCACGCTGATGCCTGATAGCAAGCAGATGCCTGAACGTGATCGGACGATCGGTAAGAAAGCGCTGCTCGAAGTAAGAGAGCTGAGAAAGTATTTTCCGATACGGAAGGGAATCTTCGGCCGTGAAACGGAGCAGGTGAAAGCGGTTGACGGCGTCTCGTTTGACGTTTTCGAACAGGAAACCCTGGGATTAGTGGGCGAAAGCGGCTGCGGCAAGTCAACCACGGGCAACACAATTTTGCAGCTTCTAACGCCGACTTCAGGCACGGTGCGCTACGACGGAGTCGAGCTGACCACACTGGATGGCAAAAAGCTGCGGCAGATGCGGCAGCATATCCAGATGATCTTCCAGAACCCCTATGCATCGCTGAATCCCAGGCTGACGGTGAGCCAGATCGTCAGCGAACCGCTCAATACGTTCAGACCACAGATGAGCAAGCGCGAGCGGCAGGAAATAGTGCAGGAGATGCTGCAGTTGGTGGGGCTGAATCCAGCCTTTATCAACCGCTACCCGCATGAGTTTTCCGGAGGCCAGCGGCAGCGAATCGGCATCGCCCGAGCACTAACTCTAGACCCGGCATTTATCGTATGCGACGAACCGATCGCAGCGCTGGATGTTTCCATCCAGGCGCAGGTTGTCAACCTGCTGCGCCGGCTGCAGAAGCAATTGGGCCTGACTTATTTGTTTATCTCACATGACTTGAGCATGGTGCGCTTTATCTCGGACCGTATTGCCGTCATGTACCTGGGGAAACTGGTAGAGGTCGCAGACAAGGACACACTATATAACAACGCGCTGCACCCCTATTCGCAAGCTTTGCTTTCGGCCGTGCCGGTGGCCAATCCCAAGCGAGAGAGGAACAGACAGCAAATCATTCTGCAGGGAGATGTCCCCAGTCCCGCCAATCCGCCCAGCGGATGTAACTTCAATACGCGCTGCCCGGTGGCCATTGATCGCTGTTTTGTCGAGGAGCCCGCGTTGCGCGAGGTTGAAACAGGGCACTGGTGTGCCTGCCATCTCGTTGATTAATGGATCTGATCAAGGAACCAGAGCACAAAGGGCAAACAAACGAGGAGGGATACGGGACGTTAATCGCCGTCGCCCTGATTTCCCTGGCCGCCCTGGCCCTGGAAATTGCACTCACACGTCTTTTCTCCGTCCTCTTTTTCCCACCGGCCGTCTTCGCCATTCTATCACTGGCTATCCTGGGCATTGGATTAGGCGCCGCGTTGGTGACATGGCGCCCGCGCTGGGGGAATGTCGCCAATCTAGCGGGCTACCAAACAGCGGCTGCGGCGGCTGTCATCGCCATTGTCGCCGCGGCCGTGCTTCCGGGCAGGTACGGGGACCTGGCCCTACAACAGCCGGCATTGTTTGTGCTGGTGGTGCTTCCTTATCTTTTCACGGGCATGAGCCTGACAACGATTTTCAGCGCCAGGCCGCAGGAGAGCAGCCGGATATACATGGCCGACCTGTTGGGAGCCGGGGCCGGCGCGCTCGCGGCGGTACCGCTGCTGAACTGGCTTGGTGGCATTAACGCGCTGCTGGCCACAGCCGTGCTTTTGGCATTGGCCGGTGTGATAGTAGACGGGGGCAACCGCGCGGGCAGGCACAGGGGCCTGCCCCTACTGGGGCTCACATTAATACTTCTGGCAGGTAATCTGGCGTTTGGTTGGCTGGCGATTGATATGAGCGGCCTGCCGGTTGAAAAACCCATCGCGGAGGCGCTCAATGGCGAAGGTAGAGCCGCAGGGGCAGTTATCGATATGCGTTGGGATGCTTTTGCGCGCAGCGATCTCGTCGATCCGGGCGATGGTGGGCCCTATCGTCTTTACATTGACGGCGCGGCCGGATCGATCATGCCGCCGGCGGAGGACAATGCGTTCTTATGGGATGATATCGGCTTTTTTCCTTTCGCGACTGAGCAGCCGAAGCGCGTATTTTTGATCGGGCCGGGGGCCGGGCTGGACGTATGGTTTGCCCTACAGAGCGGGGCTGAGGAGATCGTGGGCGTGGAGGTAAACCCCGCCAGCGTAGACCTTGTGCGGGAGCAGGCGAATTATAATGGCGATTTGTACGGCCGTCCTCAATTACACATCCTGGTTGACGACGGGCGCAGCGTCTTGCGGCGCGATCAGACAGCATACGATCTGATTTTTCTTTCGCAGCTGGTCACGCTGGCAGCGGAACGGAACGGCTACGCCCTGGTGGAAAACAGTTCCTACACGGTGGAAGCGTTTAATGACTACCTGGACCATCTCACCTCTGAGGGGCAAATCGGTATCAAGCTCTATGATGAACCGACACTTACACGGGCATTGTCTACGGCGCTGGCGGCTTTCCGCGAGCAGGGCTTGAGCGATCAGGAAGGGCTGCAGCATATCATGGTCCTGCTCGACGGCAATGCCGAGCCCCCCATCCCGCTGCTGATCATCAACAAACGAGCTTATACAAGAGAAGATTCGCTGTCACTCGGGGCAGTAGCGCAGCAGGTGGGATTCACGCCCCTGTTCCTGCCAGGTGTCCTGGCGCAGCCACCGCTGGATGGCGTGGCTGAAGGGAAGGAACCATTCGGCGATATCATCATCAGCTCCGATAATGACCTCTCACCGACCACGGACGACCGGCCGTTCTTCTACCAGTTCGAGCGCGGCATCCCCCAGGCTTTGCAGCCCTTGCTGTGGGGCATGCTTGCGGTCGTGTTGACTGGCGCCGTGCTTGTGGGATTGTACCAGAGGCGCAGGGGCATTGGCCGTCTGGCCGTGGCCTCGCCGCTCTATTTTGCCGCCCTGGGCATGGGCTTCATCCTGGTGGAAATCGGCGTCATCCAACAGACGCGCCTTTTCCTGGGCCATCCGACGACGGCCGTAACGGCCGTCCTGGCCATTCTGCTTATCAGCGGCGGCATCGGCAGCGGACTCTCCAGCCGCTGGCTAGAAGACAAAGCATCGTTTTCGGCAGGTCCTATCCTGGCCGTGATCGTGATGGCCATCCTGTGGCTTCTGCTGTGGCCCTTCATACAAGATCGATTCCTGGCCTCAATGCCGCTTCTGAGAATTCTTATTGTCGCGGCCGGCCTGGCGCCTCTGGGCCTGGCGATGGGAATGCCTTTTCCTCTCGGCTTACAGGCAGCAGCCGGGGTTGACCGGCAGCAGGTGCCGCTGGCCTGGGCAGTTAACGGCGTGATGAGCGTCGCCGGATCGGTGCTGGCGGTAACTATCGCGATCCTTTTTGGCTATTCGGCCGTGATAGCGGCCGGGGGGCTGGCATACGGGGCAGCGGCCGCAGCCGCGTTATTGGCGGGGGGCGCTGTAAAAGCAGGTGATCTCGGGTCGGGGGCTGTTTAGGCCAGGGCTGAGAGAAACGGTGTGAGATCGGCCGTTACATCGGCAAGCGTGCCATCGGGCAGGATCGTTCCCTGCGTGCGGGCTTTGCGCAATTTGGCCAGGTATAACTTGCTGCCGCGCAGACTGGCCTTGTATAGATTGACCCCCGTTAACTGGGCTTTTCGTAGATTGCAGTTGAGGAAGTCGGTCCTGGTCAGATCTGCACCGTTCAAGAACGCCTGGCGCAGGGTTACCCCCTTCAGCACGGCGCCGCTCAAATCAGCATCTTTCAAGTTTGCCGATGAGAGGTCAACCTTGCTCAGCCTGGCGCCGCGCAAAGAGGCATCCTGTAAATTCACCCTATACCAGCGGGAGGTGTACCCATGGACTTCAACGTCGCTCAAGTTGGCGCCGTGAAGGTCAGCCATCACCAGGACGCTGCCGTTCAGCCTGGCTCCTGACAGATTAGCGCCGTGCAGCTTTGCCTCGCGCATGTAGGCAAAACTGAGGTCCGCTCCCTGCAAATCGGCATTGGACAGATCGGCTTTGCTCAAGTCCACCCAGCTTAAATCACGCCCGCTCAGATCCGCGCCGCGTAAGCCGGCGGATCGGAAATTGCGCTTCCCTCTTTTAAGCTTTTCCAGCAGTTCGCTTATTTTCATAGTCTTTATCCGCGCTGCTACTGCTTATCCCTTGTTGATATTCAGGTCAGCCAGCGGAAGCGAACGCGCTTCATCATGATGCTCAGCCAGATACTCCTCAGGATGTACCTGGCCCAGCATCACGGGATAAGCTTCTTCTTTGGTCATCGTAGCCAGCAATGTATCTTCAAACCACAGTTCGTATTCGTCGTCGTCAATCTTTTGCACGACGTATTCGTTGGCATTATTCATAAACAAGCTGGTCTTCGGTCACTGTTTCTACTACATCAATAGCATGATCAATGTCTTCGTCAATCTCTTCATCAATGGTCGATGAGGCGCTTTCCTGCTGCCGCTGCCAGATCCACTGAATTTCTTCATCCTTGCCGACGCGGCGCTGGCTCAAGGCCAGGCGCTGGCGATCCGGCTGAATATTGAGAATGCGCAGCAAGACGGTATCGCCGGGGGTTAGTAAATCCTGCGGTGCAAAGTCCTGCGCCCCATGCATCTCACTGACATGAATCAGTCCCTCAATATCATCGGCGACAACGGCGAATGCGCCGAACTCGGCCACGCTGGTAATCACGCCTTCGACGAGATCGCCCGTGTCATAGCGATTCTCAAATAGTTCCCAGGGGCTGGGCATTAATTCTTTGCGGCTCAGGCTGACGCGTTCGCGATCGATGTCAACGGACATGATCTCCACCTCGATCTCTTCACCGGGCGTCAAGTACTCTTTGGGGTCATCAACTTTCGCCCAGGCAATTTCGGAAATATGGATGAGGCCTTCGACATCTCCCAAATCGACAAATGCGCCAAAGCCAACCAGGTTGGTAATCTGCCCTGTAATCGTCTGCCCCTCTTGAAGCTTGAGCTCGTGAAGCCGCTGCCGGCGCAGTTCTTTTTGCGCCTTCTTGGCTGACAAGACGAGGCGGCGGCGCTTGCTGTCCACTTCTATCACCTTTAAGAGCAGATTATCACCTACAAGTTGGGATTTTCTGGTCTGCATGAGGGAGGGATCATGGACGTTCTGAAGTTGGGGGACATGGGACGCAGGCACAAAGCCACGCAGATGGCCAAAAGCGACCAGGAGCCCGCCTTTATTGAAGCCAACAATTTCCAGATCCAGGGGTTCTTCCGTGTCCAGATGCGTCTCAGCCAGCAGCCAATCCTGCCGCTCAAAACCCTTATTTAGCGATACGAGAAGATCGTCGTCCCCCTGGGGCGTGCTCAACACATAGAGCACCACCTCGTCGCCAACGGCAAGGCGCTGCAGTTCCTCCTCGTTAATCTCCACAATATCCTGGGGAGGGACAACGGCCGTGCGTTTGGCATCGACGTCAGCGAGGATCACATTCTGGCTTTTTTGCAGGATTGTTCCGGTGACGTATTGACCGCGGCGCATCAGCTCGGGTTCGTAGTCATCCAGCAATTCCGCAAATGAGAGGTCCTCCTGAATGCCATTGGTCGGACTCGATTTTCCATTGAGATCAGGTTTTGCCATTCTTTCTTTCGTAAACATTATTCTCCTTTATAACTCCTGAAGACGCGTCGTCTCCGAGGATTTATATAATACATTTTTTTGTTCTATGGCCAGCCAGCGGGCGGGGCCGCTGTTCTAGCCATTTTCTGCCTGTAATTTTTGGTTCAGCATCGTCTCCAATTGTGCTGTAACCGCATCAGAATTCAGCCCGGAGACAATGGCCCACTCTTCAATCAACTGCTGTTTGAGGGCCGTAAAAGCGCTCCTTTCATTCTGGTTCAGTATGCCCTTCTCTCTGCGGCGAGCCCGCAGATCGCGGACAAGCCTGGCTACCGACTCGGGATCATTCTCGAGCTGAACGCGCCGGATGCGGCTTTTGCGCATATTTTGATTGGAAGACATCTCCCTGGGCGGATTCCGCAATACTTCAATCGCCTGCTGTATTTCCTGGGAAGATGCCAACGGCCGCAGCGTTTCGTTATCCATCTGGTCCACGGGCATCCAGTAGGTGCTGTCAGTGGCCTGAA
>JBJYWZ010000090.1:0-29201 GCA_046259725.1 Promineifilaceae bacterium (SeqCode)
CCCATGGCCACCGTTAAACTAGAGGACATCAACACCGGACCCCAGAAGCCGCGTCGACGACCGGAATGGATGCGTGTGCGTCCCCCGAAAGGGGAAGATTACAAATGGGTCAGGGGCCTTATGCGCAGCAAGCAGTTACATACTGTTTGTGAAGAAGCGCACTGCCCCAACATCGGCGAATGCTGGGGCGAACGCACGGCCACTTTTCTCATCCTGGGCGACGTCTGCACGCGAAGCTGCGGCTTTTGCGATATCAAGACCGGCCGGCCGGGGCCGATCGACTGGGCCGAGCCGGAGCGCGTGGCCCAGGCCGTCAGCGCCATGGAGCTGAATCACGTGGTCATCACCTCCGTCAACCGCGACGAGCGCAAAGACGGCGGCGCGCCCATTTTCGCCCGCTGCATCGAGCGCATTCGCGAGGTGCGGCCCGGCTGCTCCATCGAAGTGTTGATTCCCGATTTCAAGGGCAGCCGCGAAGCGCTGAAGATGGTCATGGATGCGCGTCCGGAAATCCTCAATCACAACGTGGAAACGGTGCCCCGCCTCTTTCGCAGGGTACAGCCGCAGGATCATTATGAATGGGCCATGGCCACGCTGGGCAATGCCAGGGAGATGGACGGCGAGGTGCTGACCAAGAGCGGCATCATGGTCGGACTGGGTGAAGAATTCGACGAGGTGGTTGAGGTTATGCGCGATCTGGCCGGGCTCCAAGTGGACATCCTGACCATCGGCCAATACCTGCAGCCGAGCAAGAATCACCTGCCGATCGCTCGCTACTACCACCCGCAGGAGTTTGACGATCTCAAGCAAATTGGCTACGACCTGGGATTTCGCTGGGTGGAGAGCGGCCCCTTCGTCCGCAGCAGCTACCACGCAGAACAGCAGGTGCGCGCGCTTTCGAAAATGAAACGGCCGTCTTGACAATTTTAGTGTATAATACGATACAATTACCATTACCGTCGTTCGCCCATTGCCATCGAGGGAATAGATGCTTCAGGAAGACCAGTTAGTCGAACGCCAGCGCCTGGAAACAGCGATCACAACGCTGGAAGCCCAGCGCGGTATCCTGGGCGACCAGGTGGTCGAATCTTCTGTCACGGCGCTGCGCCGGCAGTTGGCCGAACTCCTGCCTCGCTTCATCGATCGCGAACGAAAACTTGTCACAGTTCTCTTTGCCGATGTGTCCGGCTTCACAGCGCTCGCCGACGATATGGACCCCGAGTTTGTAGGCGAAATTATCAACACCCTCTGGCGGCGGCTCGACAAGGTGATCACCAATCATGGCGGCTACATTGACAAGCATGTCGGCGACGGCGTCATGGCCCTGTGGGGCGTAAAGAGCGCGCAGGAAGACGATCCTGAACGCGCGATTCGCGCGGCGCTGGAGATGCAGGCCGAGCTGGTCGTCTTTCGAGAGGAAATCCACAAAGACCTGGAAATGCGCATCGGCATCAACTCCGGTCCTGTTGTCCTGGGCCAGGTGGGCACGACGGCCGAATTTACGGCCATTGGTGACACGGTCAATACGGCCGATCGCCTGCAAAAAGTAGCGCCCGTAGGCACGGTTTTTGTCTCCCACAACACCTTCCAGCACGTGCGCGGTATCTTCGATGTCTCGCCGATGGAACCTATCGCCGTGCGCGGCAAGCGCGAACCGCTCCAGGTTTACATCGTCAGAAGGGCCAAGGCACGCTCCTTCCACACCTGGCGGCGCGGGGTAGAAGGCGTCGAGACGCGTATGATCGGCCGTGCCTTCGAAACCCGCCAGCTGGAAGGCATGATCAGCGACGTCATTGAGAATTCCCGCCGCCAGGCGGTCACCATTATCGGCGACGCCGGGATTGGCAAATCAAGACTCCTTTACGAATTTGAGAACTGGGTCGATCTCCTGGATACAGATGTCTTTTTGATGCGCGGGCGCGCGCGCCAGTCAAACCAGCAGGTACCCTTTGGCCTGTTTCTGGATGTATTCTCCTTTCGCTTCGACATCCGCGAAGATGATTCCTCGGCCGTCGTGCGCGAAAAACTTGAGCAGGGCTTTCGCGAGGTGCACGAGCCCGTTCACAAGCATATGGCGCATGATGAAATTAAGATGCGCTCCCATTTTGCCGGCCATCTGCTGGGCTATAACCTGGGTGAAAGCGCCTATCTGGCGCCGGTGCTCACGGATCCGAAACAGATTCGCGAACGGGCAACAACTTACATACTCGATTATGTTCAGGATGCGGCCACCAGCGATCCCGTCTTGCTGATGGTTGAAGATCTGCACATGGCCGACGATAGTTCGTTGGAACTGCTGGACATGATGGCCCATCGCCTGGCCGATTACCCGATATTTATTCTGGCCACGGCGCGTCCTGAATTCTACGAACGGCAGCCGGACTGGTTTGAAAATCATAAATACCAGAGTCGAATCAGCCTGAAACCGCTGTCGCTGCGCGAAAATCGCACCCTGGTTTATGAAATCCTGAAACTTGCCGAGGACATTCCTGATACCGTCGGCAATCTGATCATCGACAACAGTGAGGGCAACCCGCTGTACGTGGAAGAGCTGGTGAAGATGCTGATTGACGAAGGGGCCATTCTTAAGGGTGAGGATACCTGGAAGATCCACCTGGAGAATCTGGCCGCGTTGAGCGTTCCCGCGACGCTTGCCGGAATTTTGCAGGCGCGCCTGGATATCCTCAGCGATCTGCAAAAGAGCATCCTGCAGCAGGCTTCAGTTATCGGCCGTGTATTTTGGGACTCGGCCATCCTCTATCTGAACGAATTTGAACCTGAGGATGTCACGCTGGCCGATATCGAAAAGGCGCTCGATCGCCTGCGCGAACGAGAGATGATCTTCAAACGCAAAGTCTCGACCTTCAGCCAGGCCACGGAATATACCTTCAACCATGCCATTCTACGTGAGGTAGCCTATGAAAGTGTGCTCATGCGCAACCGCAGCCGCTATCATGGTCTTATTGCCGATTGGTTGGGCGCGCAGAGCAGCGAGCGTTCCGCTGAAATGGTGGCCATGACGGCCGATCATCTGATCAGGGCCGACCGCGCCACTGAAGCAGTCCAAGATCTCCTGCTCGCCGGCCAGCTCGCCGCCGCCAGGTTCGCCAACGAGGAAGCGAGACTCTATCTCACGAGGGCCCTGGAACTTGCGTCTGAAGAAGAAAGCCCGATTCGCTTCGACCTCCTCAGCGAACGCGAAAAAGTGTACCACATGCTTGGCCGCCGTGATGAACAGAAGGCCGATCTCGAGGCTCTGGAGCAGTTAGCCCTCATGATGAGCCCGCTGGAAAAGGCGTACGTTTCGCTGCGCTTTGCCAGTTTCGCAGAGGCGACTTCTGATTACGAGTCGATGATCGTCGCCGCCAGGAATGCCATCGCCTACGTTTCCGAAGATGGGCCGCCCGAGATTCTTTCGCGCAGCCATCTGGAATGGGGCACCGCCCTCGAACGATTGGGGCGCTACCAGCAGGCGCACGATCAGTTTGAGCGAGCGCTAAATCTGGCCTTCACGGCGAATGATGCTTCGCTGGCCGGCGCTAGCCTGCGCGCGCTCGGCATCGTCGCCCGCGCCATGCACCATCATGAAGATTCTTATCGCTACTATGGCGAGGCGCTGAACCAGTTCATGGAAATGGGCGATGTCAGCGCGCAAACGAGCACGCTGATCTGGCTGGGCGTGTTGAGCACTGATATGGGCGATCTGGGCCGCGCCCGCGCCTATTATGAAGAAGCCCTGGCCCTGACCAGAGAAACGGGATTCCGTTATCAGGAGAGCTTTGCCCTGAGTAATCTTGGCAGCAACGCCAACCATCTCGGTGATTACGCGCGGGCGATGAGATTTATCAAAGAAGCGCTGGAAGTGGCGCAGCAGATTGACAACCGCATCGTCGAATCCCTATGCCTCAATAATATGGGGACCGTTGCCATTAACCAGGGGGATTTTGAAACCTCATACTTCAATTACGAAAAGTCGCTTGATGTTGCCCTTGATACCGGCCACCGGCGCATGGAAGCCTCCGCATCAACCGGCCTGGGCCACGCACTGATCCTTCTTGGCGATACAACCGCAGGAACCCAATCCCTGGAGAACGCCATCCGCATTCGCCGTGAGCTGGGCGAAGTGCATCTTTACGAATCCCTGGCCATCCTTGCCTATGCCTACTATCTGGTCGGCAGAAAGGACCAGGTCTTGCCGGTTCTGGACGAAGTGCTGTCCTATATCGAAGAGAACGGCCAGTTTTACATAACAGAATATGGCCTGCGTAATTCGCTCTACATCATTGAAATCCTGCAGGCATATGGCGATCGCCGCGCCGGCACAGTCCTGGACCACGCCTACCACGAGTTCGAGACAGCGTGCGAACGTATTCCCGATGAAACGACACGCCGCGCTTTCCGCGAAGACGTACCTTACCACCGGGCTATCTCGGAAAAGTGGGTAGCCGCTCACGCGCATTAAGGGAGCTTCAACCCTGAGCAACGGCTGATCATGGCCCTCCCTTGTGGTTGGGCGTGCCTGCGTTGGCTTACTACTGAGGAATTCCTCCTTCCGGGAGCTGGAGAACACAAATAACCATGTCGCGCACAAGTTCCGATAAAATGCTCATCGCCATTGTCGCCGGAATTATCCTGATTGTCATCGTCTCCTTCGTCATCGTCAGCCGCCGGCCGCAGCCGGAATTCCAGAGCCAGGACACGCCCGAAAGCGTCGTGCACGATTACCTGCTGGCTTTGCAGCTCGGCAACTACGAACGCGCCTACAGCCTCCTCTCGCCTTCCATCGCCTACCCGGCAAATACCAATGAATTTTATGACAGCCTGAGAGAAGAGCCGTGGCGCTTTACAGTCTCGGATAATTACTCCCAGGTAGTTGAATCCAGCCAGCCCGTCAGCGACAACAGCGTCTCCGTCGTTGTGCGCGAAATCTACAGCACCAACTCCCTCTTCGCCGGAGACAGCTATTCAGAAGTCTTTCGTATGCGCGTGGAGAATGATGGAAACGGCTGGCGGCTGGTCAGCGGCGAGCGCTACTGGTCCGACTGCTGGGGCCAGACCAACAGGTGTAAGGACGGCGTTCCCACGGTTCCATGAGCAGCTTCCGTCGTTGGTACTTCTACGTCGTTTCGGCCATCGCCCTGCAGGCGGTGACCTGGGCCGTCATCGCCCTGCTGCGCAACCTGCTGAACCTGGCATTCAACCTGGTCGAGGAATCGGCCGAAATCCAGACCATCGCTTTCCAGATTTCCGTGATCATTATCGGCCTGCCCATGTTCCTGCTGCACTGGCGCTGGGCGGAACGCGCCGTCGACAGCAATCTGGATGAACCACAGGAAAACACGGATCGCTACATTTACCTCTATTTCATGCTCGGCGCCTTCCTCATCCCGCTGCTGACCAACAGCAACGGTTTTCTGCGCTCGCTGCTGCGCCTGGCCGGCGGTGTGCCGGCCGTCAGGGAAGTCTACAGCGGCATGCTGCCCGATGGCGCCAATCTCGTTTACACGTTTACGGCCGTTTTTGTCCTGTCGCTCATGCTGCTCTACCACAGCAGGCTCCTGCGCGCCCAACGAAATGCACAGGCGATTACGCCAACGACGGCGGCTCTGCACCGCCTCTTCATCTATCTGTTCGCCGCCGTCGGCCTATTCTCGTCGGCCACATTCGCCGCGGAACTGATCCAGGCGCTCTTGCTTTCATTTTCAGACAGAACCGGCCTGGCCATTTCGCGGCGCATCATCGACGCGATCGCCGGGCTGTTGACCATGGCGCCGCTTTGGCTCGCCTTCTGGCGCCGGGCGCAGGCGCTGTATCACAGCGGCGAAGCGCTGGAAGAGCGATCGCTGCTGCGCAAGTTCTATCTCTACGCGGTGATCTTCATCTCCGTCCTGACAACGGTCAGCGCGCTTACGGCTGTTCTGGCCGGATTCTTGCGCCGCCTGTTGGGTCTCGAACCATTCGGCGGATCCGGTGCTGTCGCCGGCGCCCTGATCGTCGGACTGTCCGTGTGGGCTTATCACGCGCTTATCCTGCGCGAAGACACGCAGCAAACACCCGCCCCCGCCGAAGTGGCCGGTTTACGCCGTCTCTATCGTTACCTGGTCGCCGGCGTGGGCCTGCTTGCCTTACTAGTCGGGCTTGCTGGCGTTCTGGGCGTGCTTTTCCAGCCCGGCGACTTCATCGTCAGCCGGCAGCGCGAGCAGCTCGCCTGGTTCGCGGCCATGGCCATCTCCGGCCTTTTTGTGTGGATCGTTCCCTGGTACAGGGTGCAGCAAGAAACAGACCAAAGCAGCCCCACGGCCGTTGCCGCACGCACCTCCGCCGTGCGCCGCTTCTATCTCTTCTTCTTTCTGCTGCTGGCCACGCTGACCTTTCTGGTTTCCGCGGTCTATATCTTATCGCGCTTCCTGACTACTTTTCTGGGCCAGCCGCTTCTGCCGGAAGAGACGCGCACGATGGGCCTTGCTGCCGCCTACGCCCTGATAGCGGCTGCCGTGTGGCTCTATCACGGCCGTCTTTACCGGAAGGACCGTGCGGTCATCGAAACGACGCAGGAAGCCCGCGCCGCCGCGGCGCATATTATCGTCGTCGACGATGGCGGCGGTGAGCTGGGCATCATGCTGCTCGACGCCCTGCGCGCCGCCCTGCCGAACAGCCATATTTTGGCGGTCGCCCTTGCCGCGGATGCCGCGGAAGCAATGAACGCGGTAACTGAAGAAAGCATCGACCAGGTCCTGGAAACGGCCGACATCATCGTCGGTCCCTGGTCCATGGCCACGGCGCACGCCGGCCTGAGCGCCGACGAGCATGTCCAGGCGGCCATCGCCGCCAGCCGCGCGCGCAAATTAATCCTGCCGCGTCCCGCTCCCGGCTGGGAGTGGACGGGAATCAAAAGCTGGCAGCCGGAAACGGCCGTTCGCGATGCCGCCGAACAGGTCACGACCATCGTCGCCGGCGAAACAGCCGCCGCTCGCGCCATCAACAGCCCGGCCACAATCGCCTTCCTCATCGCGGCCACGATCATCATCCTGATCTTGATCTTCTCCCTGCTGGAAAGCGTTATCCCCGTATTCTAGCTGAACGGCCGTGGCCCGGCGCCGTTATCATTGGCAGCTATGGCAGGCCGGTTACAGGCAGCTAATCCCCCGGCCCCTTTGTACCGGCAGCTCTCTGAACAGCTCCGAATCCCCCGACGGCCGTCACTTCATAATCATAACCAAAGCGTTCAAGCAGGATGCTCATATCGCGCAGGATATCGCCCCCGGCCTCAAATGCTCGCGCTATCACGGTTCCCGCCAGATTACCGTCCCGCGGGAGCGCGATATCAAGAATAATCAGCCTGCCCTCCGGCTTCAGCACACGCGTCATCTCCGCCAGCGCCTGCTCGCCCCGCGGGAAACCGGAGAAAGCCATCGTTGATAGCACCGTATCAAAGCAGCCAGCCGGGTATGGTAGTTTCTCCACGCTGGCCTGCTCCAGCGATGCTATCATGCCGGTCCTGGCCAGGTTTGCGCGCGCCACTTTGATCAGCGCGGAGTTGATATCCACTCCATAGGCTTCACAATGATCCGCATACTGTGTCATCAAGTAACCCGTGCCAAAGCCCACCTCCAGCACGCGCGGGCCCTTGATCAGCGGCAGGGCAGCCTGCAGCCAACTGCGCCAGATGGGGAAGAGCCTGACCAGGATGTCATAAGCCCTGCTGAAGCGTGTGTAAAATCTGTCAAACTCGGCGGTATAGGCGCGAGCATTGGCCGGTTCTGGCAACCAGCTGCCTGTATTCTGTTGGTTCATAGGCCCTCCTTTCGACTCAGATCTCTCAAACATGCCATCATGGAAGTATACAACCTGGTTCCGGCTGGCGGTCCTATTTCGCCGTTCCGCCTTGAGTGTTAAAATCGTGCAGCACTTTTGGACAGGTTAAAGAGACATGCTTCCTTCTGCAGCAATGCCCATGAACGACCCGCACGGCCGTCTTTTTCGCCACCTCCGGGCCGTGACGCCTGACCTGAAGGCGCTCTTTGAGACCGTCTATCTCTCTGTTCCCCTGGAGACGCAGCAGGCCCAGGCGCGCGAAGTCGCCTGGCTGAAAAGCGAGCCCTTCTATGATGTGTTGTATTACGAGGAGGAGATCATTGTCGGCGATGATTTTCTGACCCTGTACGAAACGGCCGCCCGGCGATCCCAAGCAGGGCAGATCATCCACCTCTGCTACATCGACCGCGTGGCCTTCGCCCTGCAGACAGAATACCGGCGGCGGTTCATAGACGACATTTCGAGCCTGACCCGGGAGCAGACACCCATAATCTTCGAGCGCTCCCAGGCCGCCTGGCGCACCCATCCGCGCAAGTATCAGGAATTCGAGAATATGGTCACCACCGCGGGCAGGCTGCTGTTCGGCCGTTCTCTCGATTACGCGTGGTGCCACATTGCCCTGCCCGCGGGGCGGCTGCTGCAGATCATCCCCACGATCACGCGCCGGGACATGGCCCACGTGGCCGAATACATTTTGCCCATCCGCGATGAGACACGCAGCAAAGCCGTCGATTGGCTCGCCTGGGAAGACCCTTTCATCTTTGGCCTGGACGCGGACCAGCTGAGAGAGGAGCGCGAAAACAGCACCGCCGAAACGCACAAGCGCCTGGCCTACGTCATCCCGATGCTCCAGCTTCTCAACGAGGCCGCCGGCGGCTGGCAGCAAGCGGTCTGGTAGACGTTCAGGTAGGCTGAGGAGATTACATCTTGAAACTATCACGTATCGAATCAGGTCTGCGCCTGGCCCTGGCCTACTATGAGGCCTTCAACAACCATGATGCCGCGGCGATGGCGGCCATGATCAGCGATGACTGCCTCCTGGAAACCTTTGCTCCCTCCCCGGACGGCCGTCTTATCAGCGGTCGAGAGACAATCGCCCACTATTGGCAAGAATCATTCGCAAAAACGGCCGATCTGCAGCTTGAGCTTGAGGACATCTTCGGTCTCGGCCAGCGCGTCATCGCGCTCTATCGCCGCGACTGGACCGACGCCGCCGGCGCCGCCCAATACATCCGCGGCGTAGACATCATGCGATTTCAATCCAACATGATTACAGAGATCAAAGCCTATTCCAAGGGATAGATGGCCCGGACGGCCGTTTCAACGCGGCAGTGCCAGATGTGAAAAACGGAATAATAATAGAGGCGCGCGGTAAAAGGTATTAGAGTAACTTCTAAACCGCTAGAATATGCAGGCAATCCAGGAAAGTGAAATGAAAAAATCATCCAAAAAACTCGAACGCTACGTCCCCAATCCAAATAAAACTCTGTCCCCGGCCCAGCGCGAAGAGCTGCTCAGCGCCGTGAGAAACCGCTTTGCGGACAACATGAGCCGCCACGAAGGACTGGAATGGGCCGATATTGAAACAAAGCTGGAAGCAAATCCCGAAAAGCTGTGGTCGCTCAACGAGATGGAACGAACCGGCGGCGAGCCGGATGTCTTTGGCCGTGACCCGCAAACGGCTGAATACCTCTTCTTCGACAGTTCGGCCGAAAGCCCTGCCGGGCGCCGCAGCATTTGTTACGATCAGGCGGGCCAGGCGGAGCGTGAAAAGAAAAAGGTATTCCCCGCCGGCAGCGCTGTGGGCATGGCACAGTCCATGGGCATTGAACTGCTGACCGAAGATCAATATCGCGCGCTGCAAGAATCTGGTGAGTTCGACCTCAAAACGTCAAGCTGGGTGCAGACGCCGGCGGAGATCAGAGCTCTCGGCGGCGCCATCTTCTGCGACCGCCGCTACGGTCAGGTCTTCACCTACCACAACGGCGCCTCCTCCTTCTACAGCGCCCGCGGCTTCCGCGGGTTACTTAGAGTCTGAGTCAATTCTGGTTGCACGGCCGTTCTGCCGGCGGTAAAATGTAGCTACAATTGTTGCTACATGCGCACCCAGTGGTGCATCGAGGTAAAACGATGCCAAAAATCGGAATTCGCCAGCTTAAGAATGAAACATCGGCCGTTATTCAGGCCGTGCGCGAGGAAGGTGTTGAGTACATCATCACCTACCGCGGTGATCCCGTGGCCGTCATCAAACCCTTCGAAAATTCCGCCGATTCCCCTCTTGCCGAAGGCCAGATCACGCACGAGGAACTGCGCGCCCGTCTTGACAAACTCGCGGCCGAACTTTCCGCACGCTGGAAGAGTGAAGAAAGCGCCATCGACCTCATTTCAGAACAGCGCCGCTAGACAACCGTGCCCGCCCCAATCTGCGTGATCGATGCCAGCGTGCTCGCCGCCAGGGTTGTCGCCGGAGAGCCTGCGTACCGGGACGTCAGAAATCTCTTCAATGTCCTGGCGGACCGCCACACTCCCCTCTTCGTCCCCGCCATCGCCCTGGCCGAAGTCGCCGCGGCGCTCAGCCGCGGCGCCGAAAACGCCGCGCTGGCTGTCTCGGCCGTTGTCGAACTGCGGCGGCTGCCCAACCTGCTGATCATCCCCATTGACGGCTCCCTGGGCTATCACGCGGCGATAGTTGCCGCACAGTGGCGCATTCGCGGCAGCGATGCTGTCTACGGCGCCCTTGCCCAGGCGCTCGAAGCCACGCTCATCACGCTCGATAGCCGGCAGCGCGAACGCGTTCCCGAAACCCTTCCCGCCCTCACCCCTGCCGAGTTCCTCAGCCAATTCACCTGATTCCTCACAACCTCCCAGGCCAATTCCGATTTCCGAAATCACCAATGCCAGATCCTTAATGCTTCTTGACAGAATAGTTCGACGTCGTACAATCTAACGCGGTATTCGAAATTTTCCCGGAAACTGGGGTTAAACTTTCAGGCAGGTTTCCGGAAGCCGGCGCCCGGATATTGGCTGATTTCCGGGATAACCGGTCACGTCAGGAGCAAACATATGACCGCACCTCCCTTCGACCTGGATCGCCGCGAGAAGTGGCTGGCCTTGATGCAGGAACTGAACAGCGATGTCGATCCCAATATCGTGCGCCTGCTGGAACGTATGCGCATGGTTTCGCATTCGCTTTATCAGCTTGGCGAGCAGAGCCTGGAACAGGCCGGACTCTCGTATGCGCGCTTCCGCCTGCTCATGAATCTGTACAAGAGCGAGGAGATGGACGGCCGTTCCGAGCTCAACCCCTCCGAGATCAGCACGCGCCAGGGCATCAGCCGCAACACCGTCAGCACGCTCATCCGCGACCTGGAAGACGAAGGTCTCATCGAGCGCCGTCTCGATCCCGACGACCGCCGGCGCTTCAATATTCGCCTCACCGAAGACGGCCGAAACCTGGTGCGCCGCCATTCGGCCGCCCACTTCCGCGCCGTCGCCGGCTGTTTTGACGCCCTCTCCCCCGAACAGCAGCAAGCCCTCAGCAGCACCCTCACTGTCCTGGGAGAAAATATAGATGCGGCGCGCAAACAATGCCTGCATGAGTGAGATAGAGCAAGGGGCGGGTGGCAAAACGGCAAGCCCTGCAGCCTGCAATAAGGACCAACAACTATGCAAATGACAACATCAGACTCCAGATCAACCGGCGGAAGCCAGACACTCAGGCGCTCACTTAGCTATGTCGGCCGTTATCCCAGGGTGGCCTTGGTGGCCTTGGTCGCCCTGCTTCTGGCCACCGGCGCGCAGCTCATGGTGCCCATTCTCATTCAGAACATCATTGACGCCATCGTCAATTCGGCGACCCTGGAATCAGTGCTCAAACTGCCGGCCGCGGCGCAAGATGCCGCGGCGCAGCAAATGGGTATGGCTGTCAGCGACATGCAGATCGCGCTCGACAAGGCGCCCCAGGCTCTCATCTGGGCGGGCGTCGTGGTCATCCTTTTCGCCATCGCCCGCGGCATTTTCGCCTTCGTACAGATGTACAGCTCGCAGGCATTATCGCAGAACATCGCCTTCGACCTGCGCAACGATCTCTTCGCCAAGATCCAGCGCCTCAGCTTCAGCTATCACGACAAGAACCGCACCGGGCAGCTCATGATCCGCGCCACCGACGACGTGGAAAAACTGCGCTTGTTCCTGGGACAGGGGCTGCTGATGGCCATCCAGGCCTTCATCCTGCTCACCGGCACGCTGACCATTTTAATGCTGACCAACTGGAAGCTGACCATGATCATCATGCCGACGCTGCCCATCGCCTTTGCCCTCTTTATGCTCTTCGGCGCCAAGGCCATGCCCCTCTTCAGCAAGGTACAGCGCAAGCTTTCTGTGGTCAATACCATCGTGCAGGAAAACCTGACCGGTCTGAAAGTGGTTAAATCCTTCACCAGCGAAGATCGCGAAGAAGAGCGCTTCCAGGAGAGCATCGACGCCCTGCTGGAACAGCAGATGCAGGTCACCAAGTTCCTGTCGTTCCTGTTCCCGGTGATATTCCTCATTGCCAACCTGGGCCAGGCGGCCATCCTCTACTTCGGCGGCCGCGGGATCATCGACGGCACCTTTACCCTGGGCGAATGGCAGAAGTTCAGCCTGTACCTGACCTTTGTCTTTATCCCCATGGGCCAGCTTGGCATGATCATCTCCCTGATGGCCCAGGCCACGGCCAGTTCCGACCGCATCTTTGAGATTCTGGACACAAAGAATGAAGTGGAGGATAAGGCGGACGCCATTGTTTTGGGCGAAATTCAGGGCCGGGTTGAATTCAATAACGTTTCGTTCCGCTACTTTGAGCGCGGCGAAAATGTGCTCAGCGATGTGAGCTTCACGGCCGAACCGGGCCAGACCGTCGCCCTCCTCGGCGCCACGGGCAGCGGCAAATCGACCGTAATCAATCTCATCCCCCGCTTCTATGATGTCAGCGAAGGGGCGATCACCGTCGACGGCTACGATGTGCGCGACGTGACCATCAACAGCCTGCGCGAACAGATCGGCATCGTCTTGCAGGAAACGACCCTCTTTGGCGGTACGATTCGCGACAACATCGCATTCGGCCGCCCGGATGCCAGCGACGAAGAAGTGATGGCCGCCGCCGAAGCCGCCGCGGCGCATGACTTCATCGAGAGCTTCCCTGACGGCTACGATACGGCCGTCGGCGAGCGCGGCTCGACGCTCAGCGGCGGACAGAAGCAGCGCATCGCCATCGCCCGCGCGCTGCTCATGGACCCGCATATCCTCATTCTCGATGACTCCACCAGCAGCGTCGACTTACATACCGAATACCAGATCCAGCAGGCACTGGACCGCCTGATGGAAGGGCGCACCAGCTTCGTCATCGCCCAGCGCATCAGCACGGTGCTTAACGCCGACCAGATATTAGTGCTCGAAAACGGCCGTATCGTCGACCGCGGCGTCCACGAAGACCTCATGGAACACAGCGCCATCTACGCCGAGATCTACCACTCGCAGCTGGCGGAAGACGTAGAACTAACCTGATTTCGGATTTCGGATTTCGGATTTCGGATTTATCGATAAGCGCAGCGGCCGTTGCTATGAACCAGGATGAAATGAAACAGAGAACGAGGCAATACTCCTTGCAAATTATTGAATTGTGCAAGGAACTGCCTAACGATTATGTTGCATTGCGAATCGGCGATCAATTACTGAGAGCCGGCACATCAGTCGGCGCCAACTATCGCGCCGCTTGCAGAGGGCGATCCACAAAAGAATTTATCGCCAAATTAGGCACCGTCGAAGAAGAAGCGGACGAATCTCTTTATTGGATTGAACTGCTGGCCGAATCAAAAATCGTACCGCGTGATACGCTCGCAGGCATCTGGCGTGAAGGAAATGAAATACTCTCAATCATAGTCGCCACGATAAAAACGACTAAGGGCAAACAAGGAAAATAAGCGGAAACGGCTTGCGGGCCAAATCCGAAATCCGCAATCCCAAATCCGCGATCGGAGACTGTTATGTTTCACAGTGAAAGAACCCTCTCGATACAGGAAGAAAAAGCAAGCAATCTCGGCGCGACGCTGCGGCGGCTGGCGGGGTACTTCAGGCCCTACCTGGCGGTCGTGCTGATCGTCGGCGTGCTCACCATCGCCGGTACCTACATGCAGGTGCTCGTTCCCGACCTGACCGGCCAGATCGTCGACTGCTATCTCACGCCCTACGTCGCCGGGTCATCGGCAGCTGAAGCCACCGGCCAGCCGCAGGCGGATAATCTTGCCATTCCCGAAATCTCGGTCGAGGAGTCCAGCGCCGCCGTCAACTGCTGGTTCGGCGAGCCCGATCCCACGGCCACGGCCGAGGAAACCATCGCCGGCCTGGGTGTCATGGTGCTGATCATCACCGCCCTCTTCATCGGCAATGCCCTGCTGACGGCCGTTTCCTTCTACGGTCTGCGCTGGGCTGGTTTCCGCGTCCTGCGTGACCTGCGCGCCGAAGTCTTCCACCATATCCAGACGCTGTCCCTCGGCTACTTCAGCGAGCAGGAGACAGGCGACGTGATGAGCCGCTTCACCAATGACATGTCCACGCTTCAGCAGGCCATCGCCTTCGCCGTGCTCAACGTCCTCAGCGGCTTCCTGTTAATCTTCATGATCATCTGGCAGATGTTCAGCAAAAGCGTACCCTACGCGCTGATCAGCCTCGTCACCCTGCCGCTCATGTTCATCGCCACGCGCTGGTTCTCCGGCCAGGCGCGCAAGGCCTTTCGCCAGGCGCAGCAGGAGATCGGCAGCGTCAACGCCGATCTGCAGGAAGGCATCGCCGCGGTGCGCGAGGTGCAGGCCTTCAGCCGCGAAGATGAAAATATTGAGCAGTTCCGCATCAGCAACGCCGCCAATCGCGACGCCAATATCAAGGCGCAGGCCTACACCAGCGCCCTCGCGCCCACACTGGAAGCATTCGGCTACGCCAGTCTGGCCATCGTGGCCGTCGTCGGCGGTCTGCTGCTGCTCGGCGGCGGCACGCTGTTCGGCACCACCGTCTCCCTGGGCCTGATTATCACCTTCATCGGCTATACCCAGCAGTTCAATAACCCGGTGCAGCAGATCTCCGTCCTGTGGACCAATTTGCAGAGCGCCATCGCCGGAACCGAGCGCATCTTCGGCCTGCTGGACGTCGAAGCGGACATCCAGGAAAAACCGGATGCGGTCGTTCTGCCGACCGTAGAAGGGCGCGTCATTTACGAGGACGTGTGGGCGGAGTACAAATCCGGCGAGCCGGTGCTGCGGGGCATCAATATCACGGCCGAACCGGGCAAGACCATTGCCATCGTCGGTCCGACCGGTGCGGGCAAGACGACGATCATCAACCTGCTGCCGCGTTTCTGGGATGTCTCCGACGGCCGTATCACTATCGACGGCTATGACGTTCGCGACGTCACCCTGCGCAGCCTGCGCGAGCAGATCGGCCTCGTCCTGCAGGATACCTTCCTCTTCGGCGACACGGTAATGAACAACATCCGTTACGGCCGTCCTGATGCCACGGATGAGGAGGTCATCGCCGCGGCCAAAATCGCCCACGCCGACCAGTTCATCACGCGCCTGGAGGACGGGTACGAGACCATGCTCGGCGAGCGCGGCGGCGGTCTCAGCCAGGGCCAGCGCCAGCTTCTGGCCATCGCCCGCGTGGCCCTCACCGATCCGCGCATCCTCATCCTGGATGAAGCCACGAGCAGCGTGGACACGCGCACCGAGCGCCAGATCCAGAGCGCGCTCGACGACCTCCTGCGCGGCCGTACCAGCTTCGTCATCGCCCACCGCCTGAGCACGATTCGCAACGCCGATGAACTTCTGGTCCTCAAAGACGGCCAGATCATCGAGCGCGGCACGCACAAAGAACTCCTGGCGGCGAAAAGCTTCTATCACAAGCTCTACATGAGCCAGTTCCGCCGCGAGGTAGACGTATCTGAAGATGAAATCGAAGAGGTCGACGCCTTCTTCGCCCCCGCGGACTGAAGCTCCCCGCCGGCTGCTCTGTCAGCCACATCCAGACCGTTAACGTAATTGGCTTTGCGCAATTGCTGTGGTCTGTATCCTCGTTTGTATTCAGACTGGCAATCAGGATACAAAACCGGAATGGTTTTTTTGTTATCCTGATATGAGAATTGTAGGTTTTTCAGATCAGTAAAAATCAACCGGGCAGCAAGGTCGCGAAAACGCGGCGATCAGCCTGCCCTCAAACAGGCAGTTTTGGGAGGTATACACGTGAACTTTGATTTATCTAGTTTCCTGCTCGGTCTCATCGCAGGCTGGGTCATTGAGTGGTTAATCGATTATTTCTATTATCGCCGCCGCGGCCACAGCGATGAGGAGCTCGCCGCACTGCAGGCGCAGCTTGATCGGGCGAACTCGGAGGTAGGCGGCCTGCGCCTCGCGCTGAACAACGCTGAAACTGAGCGCGACGATTGGCATGCCAGACATGACCTGCTGGAAGCCGACATCGCCGGGCGGCAGGTGCTGCAGGACCGGCTTGACGACTGCCTGAGCAGATTCGCCGATCTGGAAATTGCCAATACAAAAATGAAGGCCGATCACGAGGCCGCTCTGCTGGCCGCCACAGCAGCCGCCGTGGTCACGGCGCACGAATCGGAAGATCGCGCCCTTGAAATCGACATTGTAGGAGATGATCTGACCCTCATCAAGGGAATAGGCCCGCGTTTCTCCGAAAAACTGAATCTTTACGGTATCAACTCCTTCGCCGAACTGGCGGACGCCACGGATGCCCGGCTTGATACGGCCATCGAGCCGCAGCCCTGGATGGATCTGGATTACGACAGTTGGCGCGCCCAGGCGCGCACATTCGCCGAGGTTCCCCCGCAGCGAATCAGCGGTGATGACCTGCAGCGCCTGGAAGGAATCGGTCCCAAGTACGAACAACGCCTGCGCGGGGCGGGTATCATCACCTACTCCGATCTTGCCAACTCCAACAGCGAGCAGTTGGCGGTCATCATCGCCGCATCACCCTGGCATAAGGTCGACTACGGCTCCTGGATCGCCCAGGCGCGCCTGGCCGATGCCGGCGACGAAGATGGTCTGGCCGCACTGCAGGATAAGCTCAACCGCCGCGAAGGCGGCAGCCTGCTGCTCATTCACGGGCTTGGTGACAGCTACTACCTGGCGCTCACCAGCGCCGGCGTCGACAGTTACGCCGATCTGGCGGCGATGCAGCCGGGCGAAGTTGATGCCATTCTGGCAGCCGCCGGCCTGCGCAAAGCGGATACGGCCGCCTGGATCGAAGAAGCGAAACTGCGCGCTGCGGGCAAGCGCGTCGCCCGCGTCAAGCGCGCCTACAAAGCGCCCGTGATGGCCTCCTGCCCGCAGGATCTGGAGCAAATCTTCGGCGTTGGCGTCATTTATGAGCGCCGCCTTTATGCCGCGGGCGTGGGCTCATTCTGGGAAGTCGCCCAGCTCTCCGATGATACGCTCAAGGACATTCTCGAAGTTGAAGCCTTCCAGGATGTCGATCCGCAGGAGATTCGCCGCTCGGCCATGGAACTGGCTGTAGAATCCGCTACTGTCAACCGCGTCTGGGACGGCACGCCGCCCGATGATTTCGAGCCGTTGGAAGGCATCGGCATCACCTTTGAGCGCCGCTTATACGATGCAGGCATCTGCACCTACCGCGCCCTGGCCGCGGCCACCATCGATGAGCTGGAGCGCATCTGCCGCCCGCCCAATTTCCAGAAGCCCAAATTCGCCAAATGGATTGATCAGGCGAAGCTCCTGGCGGCGCGCGAAGGAGCTGACCAATAATGAGCACGGCCCAACAGACTGAAAGCAGCCGCGGCTATGATGTATTCAAAGGCGTCGTCCTCGCCCTGCTGGCGATTGCCTTTATTCTTTCGCTGCTCAGGGTATCGCCCGCGCCGGAAGGAAATGAAGCGGTATCGCTGGCCAATCCGGCCGCTGAATATTGCCAGGAACAGGGTTACACGTACGAAATCCGCACGGCCGCTGACGGCAGCCAGAGCGGCGTCTGCATCTTTGACGACGGTTCGGAGTGTGACGCTTGGGCCTACTTCAACGATGAGTGTGCGCCGGGCGGTGCGCAGGCGGCCGCCGAGGCAACGGAGGTGGCGATCGTAGCGCCATCGTTGGATTCGCCCGCGCCGGGTTCGGAACTGCAACCCGGAGAAACGCGCTTCAGCGGGACGGGCACCCCTGGCAGCACCGTAGCCATCGTCTCCGGCGCGGAACAATTTGCTGCCGCCCCTGTCGACGATAACGGCCGATGGGAAGTCCCTGTGGTCATCGAAGGGGATCCGGGCTCCCTTGAACTGACGCTGCAGACTCTGGACGGCACGGGTCAGGTAGCGGCCGAGAGCGCGCCCCTGGATTTCACCGTCGTCGATCCCTTTCTGAGAAACCTGGAGTCCAACCCTCTCCAGGCCGATCCGCTGCCGCAGCCTGCCGGCGGCGTGCTGACCGTCTCCGGCTCCGCCTTTCCCGGAGCGGACATAGCCGTTGACGTCGACGGTCAGGAAGCTGCCACAACTACGAGCGGAGACGACGGCCTCTGGAGCGTGGACATTGATGCGCCCGGCGGCGGTTCTGTCATCACCGCTCGCCTGCTCAGGCCGGACGGCGAGAATGCAAGCGAGATTGAAGTGGGCACGGCCGCAGGGGCCGCCGCGCCGCTGGTTCTGCTGCCGGCCCTTGCCCTGCCGCCCTTCAACCCGCTCACGGGGTCCATCACCTGGACCGGCGAAAGTGAGCCGGGCACGCGCGTCGCCGCCCTTGTCGATGGCGTGCAAACGGCCGAAACGGATACGAATGAAGCCGGAACCTGGAACCTCGTTGTCCCCATTCCCGAAGGGGCCGGCGACATAGCCTTCGCGGCCCTTGACGACAATGGCGATGTCATCGCCGCCGGCGATCCGCTGGAACTGCCGCTTCCCGACAGCATGCCTGCCTTAACCCTGCCCGCATTCAGCCTGGCTGATGAAGACCTCGTCTTCGCCGGCGACACGAGAAGCGGCAGCATCGACCTTGGTGAATTGGATGAGACCGATCTGCCGGCCATCACCCTGCCTTCGGGACCCTACGAGCTGAGTGGCAGCGCCGCCCCCGGCACACAGGTCGTGCTGCTCGTTGACGGCGAAGAAACGGCCGTCGGCGAGACCGCCCCTGATGGCACATTTGCGCTCAGCACGGACCTGCAGCCGGGTGAATACAGCGTGCAGATCGCGCTCCAGACCGCTAGCGGAGAACAGCAGGCTGAATCCCTGCCGCTCGCGGTGAAGGTCGTCGATGCCGATCCACCCGTAATTGACGAAACAGGAACGGTCGTTGAAGAGGATACGCTGACCGTCGAAGGAACCGCCGCGCCGGATGCCCCGCTGGAAATCACCGTGGACGGAGAGGTCGTGGGTGAAACGACCGCCGGCACAGACGGCCGTTGGTCATTTGTCCTGCCCTCGCTACCTGCCGTCGGGGCTGCCGTCCGCGCCCGCCTGCTGAACGACGACGGCAGCTTGCTGGTCGGCAGCACGCCATACACCGTGCCCGAATCGGTGGCTGAAGCCGCCACAGGGGAGGGGGAAACGGGAACAGAAGGTGTGGCCGCAGAAACGGAAACCGGTACGGAGGCTGAAGCTGAAGGAGAAGCCGTGCCCGGCCTCAGCGGCACGATCAGCGGTAATGTCACCTACAGCGAGCGCATAGCCCTGCCAGACAATGCCGTGGTCACCGTGCAGCTTCAGGACATCTCCCGCGCAGACGCCTCCGCCGACATTCTCGGCGAACAGGTGATCAACACGGATGGCGCTCAGGTACCCATTCCCTTTGCAGTCACTTACGACCCCGCCGCGATTCTGCAAAACGGCCGCTATAACATGGCCGCGCGCATCGAAGACGGCGACGGCAATCTGCTCTTCATCAATGACACTGTGACCCCGGTCCTCAATGGTGATAATCCAACCGACGAGGTCGATATCCAGACAGTCAAAGTGAACACGGCCGTCAGCGACGTCGTGCTCGGCGAACAGACCGTCGACATTCCCGACGATCAGACAACACCGGCCGGCGCCCTTGAAGAAGCTGAAGGGCAGTTCTCGGTCCTGCTGCAGGGCCTGCAGGATTCGGGCCGGCTTGACGATCTGGCCGACAGCGAAAACGAAGAAGGTTACACTGTCTTCGCGCCGACTGACGACGCTTTCGCCGCGCTGCCCGAGGCGATCACCGCCAACTGGGCCGGCAATCCGGACCTTTACAATAACTTGCTCGATAACATGATCGTCGAAGGCAGGTATCCGGCCGATGAACTTCAGGACGGCCAGGTTCTGCCCACGCTCGGCAATGATGCGGGCATCGTCATCACCCGTGAGGGGGATGTGATCTATGCCAACGGCGTGCCTATCGTGGAAAGCGCCGAGGCGGGCAACAGTATCGTATACGCTCTGCCGCACATCATCCTGCCGCCGCTTGCTGATGGCGTCCAGCCACCCGTCATCGACGAAGAGGGTGTGCCCACCTTCGTTGGGCCGCTGTTGACCGTCGTTGGCCTCGGCGAGCCGGGAGAGCAAATTCTGCTCACCGTGGATGGCCAACCGTTCGGTGAAATCGCCACGATTGACGAAAATCAGTTCTGGCTCGTGCGCCAGAATGTCCAAAGCGGCATTCGCTACATTCTGGCCTATATGCTCGATATCGACGGCCGTTTGCAGGCCATCTCGCAGGAAGTCGTCTTGCCCGTTCCGTAAAGAAAAGACGAGAATTCAACGGGCATACTGACAGGGGGCAGGTGAAAAACCTGCCCCTTTTTGATTGACCTGATTGAGATGCAGGTCATGCGGCCGCAGGCGCAAAACAGCTTGCACCGAGTCTCGTTCCGCGCTAAATTTCGACCATGTCCGCGACCAACCGGCTTGCCGGGTTGTTTGTAGCTCTTATTTTGTTCCTTGCCGCCTGCGATCTGCTGCCGTCACCGCCCGTGCGAAGCGGCGGCGGTGATCCTTCCACAGAGATGCCTCCGGCTGCTCAAGCACCAGTCAGACAGACGGCCGTTCGCCCAACTCCAACATCACAACCAACCGCGCCGGCGCCGACGCCTCAGCCCACCGCCAGACCGCCGATCGTCGTCGAGTACAACCTCGGCGAAACCACCATCACCCAGGAAGATTACGCCGCGGACGATCCCTTCCGCGAGCTGCCCGTCCGTCTCGACGGCCTCATCGGCGTGCCTTCTGAAGCCGGCGCGCACCCGCTGGTGCTGATTCTGCACGGCGAGCACACGGGCTGCCCTCCCGACACGGAAACAGACGCTGCGCTCTGGCCCTGCGCCAGGGAAAAGGAACAGCTCAACTACCGCGGCTTTGAATATCTCGTACAGTCCCTCGCCTCGCAGGGCTATGTGGCTGTGGCCATCAATATCAATGGTGTCTACACGAAAGGATTCGGCGAAGACGCCTCGGGCGGCGGCCGTCTCTCCCAGCAGCGACTGAGCCAGATCATCGATCTGCACCTGGAACGCGCCATCACCGCCGCGGGCGGCGGTGAAAATCAGTTCGGCGTCGATCTGTACGGCCGTATCGATCCCCTGCGCCTCGTCTGGATCGCCCACTCCGCTTCCGCCGATCTGGCTGCCCGGATCATCCGCGAACGCGGTCTACACGAAGCCGTCGGCGCGGCCTTCGCTGGTTATGGGCCGGTGCAGGGTCTGCTGCTCGCCGCGCCCATGATGGCCGATCAGGACGCGCTGCCGCCGCCCGATCTGCCGTTCGCCGTCCTGCTGCCCGCCTGCGACGGCCGTTCCCCGGCCCTTGCCGGGCAGGCCTATTATGAAGCCGCCCGCGGGCAGGATCGCAGCACCCCCGCGCTTTCCGTGCTGCTCTCCGCCGCCAATCACAACCAGTTCAACGCCGCCGTACCTCCCGATCTCGCTTCTTCCCTGGAGCGGCCCGCCTGCCGCCTGGAAAACCTGCTCGCGCCCGCCGAACAGCAGGGGTTTCTGGCCGGTTACGCCGCCGCATTCAGCACATACGTCACCGGCGATGCGCAGGAATCGAGGGACGCTGCGTCTGATCTGGGCCTGGATCCCGCGGTCCCCGTTCCCGGCACGCTCTTCGGCCGCGACGTGCTGCTCTCCATATCCCCGCCCGCGTCCGCCGAAGAACTGCTCTTCCGCCCCACCGGCGAAGCCGAACTATCGCGCAACCTGCTGGGCGGCCAGGTGCTGGCGGAAAATCTGACCTTAACTTTCTGCCCGCAGGGAACGGCCGTTTTCGAGGCCGGCTCCGCGCTCGCCGCCTGCCACCGCCTGGCCGCGAACCATCCCGCCAACCCACCGCAGATGCTCGTCACCTGGGACAAACCGGGGGCCGCGCTGCGCCTCACGCTGCCCGAGGGCGGCATCGACCTCAGCGGCCACGCCGCGCTGCACCTGCGCGCCGTGCCTGACCCGCTCTCCGGTCTTAACCCGCCCGGCGAGAACATGGCCTTCACTGTCAGCCTCACCGACGCCAACGGGCAGAGCGCGTCCGTGCCGGTTCCCGCCGCTGAAGCGGCCCTTGCCTATCCCGCCGGAGAAATCATAACCGGCGAACCGCAGCGCTTCAGCGGCCACGTACAGATGAGTTCGCTGCGCATTCCCCTCGCCGCCTTCGAGGGCATTGACCTGGCGGCCGTCAGCGAAATGGTCCTGAACTTTGATGGCCGGCCATCGGGCGCGATTTTCCTGGCCGACCTGGGCTTTGTGCGTGCGCCGCGCTATGCCGGCGCCACCTCCACGCTGCTGAGCAACACCGGATCGCTGGACCGCCTGCGCAGCATCGGCCGTTTTTTGGGCGCCGCCACCTGCACAGCCGTCCTCATCGATACGGGCGCGCCGCAGTCTCCGGCCGTCGTCCTCACCGCCGGCCACTGCGCCCAGCCGTGGTCTGCCAACGACGTCAACCTGGACCTGCCCGCGGAAAACATGCAGATGGTCTTCAATTACTTCGCCAACACGCGCCAGGTGCAGATCGCCGTACCCGCCGCGCGTGTGCTCTACAGCACCATGAAAGGGCGCGACGTCGCCCTCATCGAACTGGCGGCGACGCAGGAAGAGCTGGCGGCCCGCGACATTGTGCCCTTCCCTCTGGCCGCTGGTCAGCCGGACCCGGCTGATGATGGGTTGCCGGTTACCGTCATCGGCGCGCCGCTCGCCGAGCTGCCTTCGGACGCCGCCTATTTGCGCCGCGAAGATTGCCTGGCCTCCGGCCAGGTCTCCGTGCTTGAAAATGAATGGCAGTTTGACGACGCCCTGCGCCTGGACTGCCAGGATATCTACGGCGGCAGTTCCGGTTCGCCCGTCTTCGCCGCCGGCATAGACGAGATTCTGGCCATCATCTCAACGACCTCCATTGGCGGCCAATCCCCATGCCGCCTCAACGCGCCATGCGAGATCACGCCCGCCGGCGTTTCCCTTCAGCACGACACAAGCTATGCCGCTCCGGTGAACGGCCTTTCTGCCTGCTTCAACGATGGCGGCCGGCTGGATCTGGCACAGCCGGACTGCCCGCTCGACGACGGCCGCCAGCTGCAGATCAGCGGCGTGCCGCAGCAGGCGGTCAGGCCCACGGCCAGGCAGGAAGACGGCGCCGTGGCCGCCAACACCTGGAACGCCCACCTCAGCGGCGATCTGCCATACTATCGTTATAAGAGCGGGCCGGTCGGCGCGGTAGACTGCCGCAATGACGACGGTTATTCCCCCGTCTATCCCCTGGCCGAACGGCCTGTGATCGACGACGCGCTGCCGGAAAGCGAAGGATTGCACACGCTCTGCCTGCTCGGCGGACCTGGTCCTGTCGTGGACGATACCTGGCAGCCGCCGCGCTTCGCCACTTCCTTACGGGTTGAGATCGACACGACGCCCCCGCTCGCCGCGCCCAGCGTCTCGCTCGCTACATCGGGCGGCGAACTGCTCATCCAGCCGGACCTCGACCCGCCGGAAATATCGGCCGTTGATTACAAACTCGGCCCCATCGCCGGGACCGACTGCGCCGATCGCACGGGATACGCTTCCTTTGGATTACGGCCGTTATCCGTCCCCACCGCCAACCTCCCGGCCCTGCTCTGCCTCATCCCCCGCGACGCGGCCGGCAACCCCGGCCTCCCCCTGCGGCAGATTGTCGACAGTCCGTAAGGGCTGCAGGTCGCAGGCTGCAAAGTCGCAGAGTCGCGCATCCTGCCGCTTACATCTTGCATCCTGCATCCTGCATCTTTCTTCTACGCTCTTTCTGTACTATAATTTGAAGGCCTGTTATTATTATGGTAACTGTTTTGCAGGCCGTAAGTGCCCGCCCGGGTGTGGAAGCAACATTGGAGGTAAGCGATGAACTTCGACTGGACTAGTTTCTTAATAGGTCTCATTCTCGGCTGGCTGCTGGAATGGGTCATTGATTGGCTGTATTGGCGCAGGGGACGGGTCGATGCAAACGACATCGCCGCGATGCAGGAGCGTCTGGACGCAGCAGACGAGCGCACGGTCGCGTTGGAGACCGAGCTTGCCAATGCGCGGACGGAGCTGGAAGGCCTGCAGTCGCGCAACCTGGATCTCGAAGCCGACGGCATCGCCCTGGAGTCGGCGCGCGCCGAACTATCGCAATGCCAGACCAAGGTCGTCGACCTGGAGGCCGAGTACGCGCAGCTCAGGGCCGACTATGATGATCTGAAGCATATGGCCGACGAAGCGCGCATTCGCGCCATCGGCCGCCTGACGGCCATCGACGGCATTGACGAAGCGGACGCCGGCCGCCTATATGACGCCGGCATCGCCAGCAGCGACGACATCCTGATCAGCGACGACGAGGTCCTGCAGGCCGCGCTGGGATTGGATGATGACGGCTACAGGGTCTGGTCCGGGCCGGTCAAAGCCAGCCTTGCCGGGTTGGGCCTGGGGATGGCCATTTCGGAAATAGCCGGCGACGAGGATGAACCCGGCGTTCGCACCGCGGCCATCGAACTTGACGATCTCGATGAAGAAGAAGAGTTCGACATGGAAGGCGAGCTGATCGTCGAAGAGGTACTCGAGACCTACGACTTTGATGACGACGGTGAAGTCGACATGGTCGTAGACACACGAATCGAAGGCCTGGATATCGACGCCGACGGCGAGATCGACATTGTTCTCGAAGAGCTCGTCGACGCGGATATTCTGGACGAAGATGCGGTCGCCGTGGCCCAGGCGGAAATGGAAGATGTGGCCTCCCGGCTGGATGAACTGGAAGCGCTGCAGGAGCTGGAAGACGAGCCGGATCACGACGCCCTGCGCATGGCCGCGGCCATCGAAATCACGCAAGCCGCGCTTGATGAGCCTGAAACGGCAGACCTTGCCCTGCCGGCGGCCGCTGATGACCTGACGCTCATCCAGGGCATCGGCCCTCGCTTCTCAGAAAAACTGGCCGCCAGAGGCATCATCACTTACGCCCTTCTGGCCGCGGCGTCCGATGAACAATTGGATGAAGCCATCGAGCCGCAGAGCTGGCAGAAAGTCGACTATGACAGCTGGCGGTCGCAGGCGCTCACGTTTGCCGAAGTACCGCTGCCGGCAATCGAAGGGGATGACCTGCAGCTCATCGAAGGCATCGGGCCCACGTACAGCCGGCTCCTGCGCGAAGCCGACATCCTTACCTTCGCCGAGCTGGCGGATACGGAGCCGGAACGCCTGGCCGAGATCATCGGCGCGCCGGCCTGGCGCACCGTGGACTACGACGCCTGGATCGCCCAGGCGGGCCTGGCCGCCGCAGGCAATCAGGAAGCGCTGGTGCAACTGCAGGGTGAGCTGAACCAGCCTGAACCGCAGGAACTGACGCTGATACGCGGCCTTGGCGAAACGTACGCCGGCGCGCTGCGGGCGGCGGATGTGAACACGGTGGACGACCTGGCAGGGATGACGACTGGGCAGGTCGAAGCGATCATCGTCGCCGCCGGGCTGCGCCACGCTGATTTTGCCGCCTGGATTGAAGAGGCGAAACTGCGCGCCGCCGGCAGGCGCGTCCCGCGCCACGAGCGTTCTTACGAAAATGCCGTCATTGTCTCCTGCCCGCAGGATCTGGAATCCATCGAAGGTGTGGGCGTGGTCTACGAGCGCCGCCTCTACGAGGAGGGCGTTGGCTCCTACTGGGAAGTCGCCCAGCTTTCGGACGAGCAGCTCAGCGATATTCTGGGCGTCATGCCTTTCCAGGACGTCGACCTGGCGGCTATGCGCGCCTCCGCCATGGCCCTGGCCGTGGAATCGGACAGCCTGTACCAGGTCTGGGACGGCACGGATCCTGATGATTTTGAACCGCTGGAAGGTATCGGCGTGATTTACGAACGGCGTCTATACAATGCCGGTGTCTGCACTTACGAGGCCCTGGCGGCGGCGACAGCCGAACAACTGGAAGAGATTTGCCGCCCGCCCTCCTTCAGCAAGCCGGACTTCCAGGGCTGGATCGACACGGCGCAGATTTTGGCCGCCGCGAAAGGAGCGGATGAGGAATGAGTAATTACCATACCGATGAGGAAGTTCGCAATTTCGATATATTCAAAGGTATCGTCGCCGCGCTGCTCCTCGTCGCTCTATTTCTGTCAGCCATGTTAGGCGCCGGCTTCAACGGCGAGGGCGAGACGCCTGAAGCGGAATCAGCCGCCGTGCGCGACGCCACTCCGGCGACAGCCATACCCGGACCGGGCAGCGACAGCTACCCCTCGACCGGGGAATCGGCCGTCGCCGGCGGTGAAGCGTATCCCGGCGAGGCCTATCCGGCGGAAGAGGCTGAGCGCATCCTGCAGCCTGAAATGCAGCCCAGCCTGCTCGCGCCCGCGCCCGGATCCAACCCGCTGCCCGGGCCGCAGACCTTCTCGGGCACCGGCGCGCCCGGCACCAACGTGATTGTCCTGGCCGACGGCACCGAATTAGGCAGCACGGCCGTTTCTGAAACCGGCGTCTGGGAAATGGACGTCGACCTGCCGGAAGGCGCGCAGACCGTACAGCTTCAGGCCCTGGACAGTGACGGCAACATTGTTGCCACGTCGAACGACATCTCCCTGGCCCAGGCTGAAGCCTATCCGGGTGAATCCGCTGAGGGCCAGACGTCCGAGGAAGGCGCGGAAACCGCCGAAGCGCCCGTCGTCGACCAGCCCGCTTCTCCGGTTTCATCCTTCAATCCCCTCACGGGCTCTGTCGCCCTGCAAGGGGCCAGCGCGGCCGGCTCGACCATCGCCGCCCTGATCAATGATCAAATCGTCTCGCGGGCTACCGCCGGCGAAGATGGCCGATGGCAGCTTAATCTCGATTTACAGCCCGGCACCTATGATCTCTCGCTCGGCCAGCTGGACGAAGCGGGCAATGTGACCTCGCGATCGGGGCCGGTTTCCATTGAAGTGCCGGCCGAACTGCCGCAAATCGATCTGCCCGATTACAGCCTGCCCGATGAGGCGCTGGCCGCGATCGACGCGGCGGAAGCCGGTTCGGCGGCAGAGGCGGCCGCAAATGCGGCCAGGACAGCGCTGGACAGCATTCAGCTGCCGCAGATCAAGCTGCCCTCCGGACCTTTCGAGTGGTCAGGCAGCGCCGCGCCGGGCGATCAGGTGGCCCTGGTCGTTGACGGCGAAGTGGCGGAAACGGCCGTAACCGGCGAGGACGGCACGTTTACGCTGCCCGGCACGCTGGCCGCGGGCCTGCACACCCTGCAGCTCGCCCTCCTCGGCGACGATGGCCTGCCGGCAATCACCTCCGCTGAAATCAGCGCCGCCATCGCCGACATGAGCCTGCCGACCATTCAACTGCCTGCGCGTTCCGGCGAGGACGGCACGGTCACCGTCAGCGGCACGGCCGATCCCGGTTCAACCGTGGAATTGACGGCCGACGGCCAGAAAGTCGGCGAAACCGTCGCCGGGCCCGACGGCACCTGGGCGGCCACCATCGCCGCCCTCGCCGAGACAGCCCGCCTGCGCGTTCAGGCCCTGGGTGAAGAGGGGCTGCCCGTTTTGCAGAGCAGTCCCGTGCAGCTCCCCGGCAGCGCGGATCAGGCGGCGGAAGTCCCGGCGGAAGGGGAAGCGCAGGCAACGACTGAAGCTGGCGCGCAGCCGACGGCCGAAGCGGAAGCGCAGACGCCGGCCTCCGGCGAGACAGCCGCGGTCACGGGAAGCGTGACCTACGAGCAGGCGGTCCTGCTGCCGCCGGAAACCACGATCACCGTGCAGATTCAAGATATTTCCCGGCCGGGATCGACGGCCGCCGTCCTTGGCGAGCAGGTCATCACCGTGGGCGCGCAGTTTGTGCCCATCCCCTACGAGGTATCTTATGATCCGGCGCAGATCGACGAGGAAGCGATTTACAGCATGCGCGCGCGCATCGAGGACGCCAACGGCGATCTCTTATTCACCAACGACAAGGCCATTCCCGTCATCACGCGCGGTTATCCCACGAGCGACGTGGAGATCATGACCGTGCCCGTGGGCAGCGTGATCAGCAACGCGGCGCTGGGCCAGGCGCAGGTTGACTTCAACGTGGACGCCGATTCGGCCGTCGCCGCGGCGCAGGAGTCCGGCAGCTTCTCCGTCCTCCTGGACGGTCTGGAGTCCGCCGGCCTCACGCAAACGCTTTCGGAGATCAATGGGCAGTACACGCTCTTCGCGCCCACCGATGACGCCTTCGAGATGCTGCCGCCCGGCATCGCCGCCGGCTGGCAGGCCAACCCGCAGGAGTATGCCGATTTCTTGAGCAACCTCGTCGTCGCCGGATATTATGAACCGGGCGAACTGGTCAACGGGCTGGTGCTGCGCTCGCTGGCCGGCGAGCCAATCGGCATCACGCGTACGGGCGACATGATTTATGTCAACGGCGTGCCCGTCATCGATGCCGCGCAGGCCGGCCAGAGTGTGGTCTACGCCCTGCCGCAGGTAATCCTGCCGCCGCTGCCCGCGGGCGAGAGCCCGCCCATCATCGACGAAGGCGGCGTGCCCGTGTTCATCGGCGAGATCTTGACGGTCGTGGGAACGGCCGAACCTGGCGAACGCATCGTGCTCGCCGTTGATGAAGCCCGTTTTGGCGACATCGCCACCATTGGTGAGGACGGCGCCTGGACCGTGCAGGGTGACATCGCCCAGGGCATCCACAGCATCATCGCCTACATGATCGATGCCCAGGGACTCGTGCGCGGCATCTCACCGGAGGTCATCCTGGCTGCGCCATAAAAAACAAAGGAGCGCCGGCCTCGCAGCCGGCAGTGGACCCGCAAGATCCGGAGCGCCGGCTTCCAGCCGGCAATGATGCCGGCGCTCCCTTATCAAAGGAAAGTCAATGCCTGAACCAACCCTCAATTTCGTGACCGGCTCACTCTTCTACCGCGAGCGCATCGC
>JBJYWZ010000091.1:0-4703 GCA_046259725.1 Promineifilaceae bacterium (SeqCode)
AGCAGAGTAATCCCTAGCTCAAGTCCACCCGTCTGGCCGTCAATAGTGGCCGAAGCGAATGAGGCTGTACAGTAGCCGACCCATCGACCGGAAGCGTGCAGCACCGAGACACAATCATCGTGTGATTCTCCCTCTAAGGCTCCCGTCCATTCAGCACTATCGGCTGATAATGCAAACTGACTGCCGTAATTGTTTGTCACCAGTGGGTCCATCGATTGCGGCATGTAGCGCCATTCTCCATCATACTTATTCATACTTTCTCCTTTTCCTACGTCTGCAAATGTGGGTACCAGCAGCACCGATAGAATCAGTATTGCAACCGGTAAGACAATAATCTTCTTTTTCATTTTACCATCTCCTATATTGCAGGGTCCGAGAATCTTCGATTACCGACAGCTCTCATAAGCCAAGGCATCACCTCCCTTTCTGGGGGAGACCCCCACAGCAGCAAAATATTCATCCGTACGATTCGTCGTAATTGTGACAGTCAATAGCGATCCTCCAAGATCCATCGGCTTGTTTCGCCAGGATATCTAGAAATTTACCCGAATAGCACATGCTCTCTTCTTCCTTCTTGAGTATCCCTTCGAATGTATAGGTACCGTAGGCATAGGCCTGATCGCCAAATATCTGAACTGCCTCCGTGTGGATAGTCATTTTGCTTGTGATAAACCGGTCGAATAGAGGCTGCATTGCCTCACATATCTGCTCTTTACCAACCCGAGGTGGTGCACACGGCGCCAGTTGTATGCCGTCATCGGCACACAGTGACATTAAACGATCCAGATCTCCGTTATTAACAGCAGTCGCGTATTCATTCCACAGGTCATAGATCAAAGCCACATCGATGTATTTCATCCTCTCCGATATGCTGATCATTGGTCAACCGCTCTATGCGGGTCAGCCGGCCCCAAGGCATACACCGCTTCCACTCTCTGTTGCTGATTGCCCGCTGTCTGACCCTGTTTTATAATTTTCTTATTCATAGGTGCCGCTATTTATTGATTTGAATTCATCCTACCTGACAGGCGTCCGCTTTTCGTCCGCCAGGTGTGATCGGCTGACGAACAGGAAAGTGCTGGTATTGGTTGCCAGACTGGTGCACCGCAAATGTCTGAGATGTTGACGTATCAACTCCGGCTGCTTGGTCCAATTCAAGTCGGCCGGTTTCGAGAGGACCAGAGTAGAACGGCCGAGGAGCAAATCGGGGGAAATCCTAATGAAGTGCCGCCACGCTTCCGCTCACGCCGGACAATGGCCATGCTGGGCTATCTTGTTATTGAGCAGCGCCCCATCGCCCGCGATCGTCTGACAGCCTTGTTCTGGCCCGATTGGTCACCTTCCAGGGCACGCGCCAACCTTCGCCGTGATCTGCACAATCTGACCCAGATATTGCCAGGCTGCTGGGAGTTGAACCGTCGTTCCGTGTCCTTTGTTCACTCAGAAAATGTAACTATCGATATTTACCAGTTGGAGCAACTGGTAGCCTCAGAACAATGGCCAGCAGCAGCCGAACTGCTGGGTGGTGATTTCCTCGAAGGCCTGTTCCTGGAGAACAACCCCGAATTTGAGAACTGGCTCCTGGCAGAGCGGGCGCGCTGGCAGGGAGTAACCGAAGTCGTATTGAGGCAAGTTATAGAGGGATATATGCGGCGTGGTCAGTACGCCGACGCACTGCTTCATTCCCGGAAGCTGTTGCAGCTCGCACCCTGGGATGAAGACGCCCACCAGCAGATCATGCGCTTATTAACCTGGACAGGACAGCGAAGCGCTGCTTTGCGACAGTTTGAAAATTGTAAACAGGCATTAAAAGAAGAATTAGACGTTGAACCCGCCCCGAAAACGGTTGCTCTCCACCAGAAGATCCAGGACGGGAAATTAGACCTGCCACCTCAGACTCCTCCATTTCTTACCGAAGAACGAGCGCGGCACAGGTCTGAGCGGGCGCCGTTTGTTGGGCGCGAGGATGAGTTAGAACGCCTGGATGGCTTCATCGATACTGCGCTTGCCGGTCAAGGAAACGTGGTGTTCGTTAGCGGTGGCCCTGGACGAGGGAAGACGGCATTATTGGAAACCTTCGCTGACCGGGCCATGAAGAAGTATCCCACTCTTTTGGTGGCCAGTGGTAAATGCAATGCTTATTCCGGAATTGGCGATCTGTATTTACCCTTTCGTGACGTAATGGCCATGCTAACCGGTGAATTAGAAGGTAGGTGGGATGCCGGTAGCATCACGCGTGATCATGCCCGGCGCCTTTGGGTTTCATTTCCCATTGTCGTCCAGATACTGTTGGACTTCGGTCCACATCTGCTGGATGTTCTTGTGTCCGGGGCTGCACTTTTGTCCCGCTCTATGTGTGCCGGGCAAGAATATGCACCTTGGCTCCCACGATTGAGGGAACAGGTCAAACTAGCAGCGACTGGTACAGTAGACCTGGAACAAGGCCAGCTCTTTCAGCAAATTACGACTGTGTTGCACACCATAGCTCAGGAACGGCCATTGCTGCTGATCCTGGATGATATGCAATGGGCAGACGCTGCTTCGATCAGCCTTTTATTCCACCTGGGACGGCGTCTTGCCGGCACGAACAGCAAGCTTCTGATCGCTTGTGCCTATCGCCCGGAAGAGGTAGTCCTGGGTCGTAATGGTCAACGCCACCCCCTGGCCAAGGTTCTCAGTGAGTTTAAGCGCACCCTTGGCGATATCTGGGTGCATCTGGACCGTGCTTCAGAGAGCAAAGACCGCAAGTTTGTGGATGCTCTTCTCGACATCGAGCCTAACCGTATAGAGGAGAGTTTTCGGACCGCATTGTTTGAGCGCACCGGTGGTCATCCCTTATTTACAGTTGAGATGCTTCGCGCCATGCAAGAGCGCGGTGATCTCTTCAGGGATGAAGACGGCGCATGGATTGCCGATCCAACATTGGATTGGCATGTGCTCCCTGCACGAGTGGAGGCGGTGATCGCCGAGCGTATTGACCGGCTTGATCCGGAATTACGAGACATCCTTACCATAGCGAGTGTCGAGGGCGAACTATTTACAGCTCAGGTAGTGGTTGAGGTACAAAAGGTTTCGGAAAGAACAACCCTGCAACGGTTGTCGCACTACTTGGAACGACAGCACCGGCTGGTGAGAGAACGAGAAGAAGTATACACAGGTAACAGACGGCTGTCGCGCTACCAGTTTGGCCACGTCCTCTTTCAGGATTATCTTTATGAGCATCTAAGCCAGGGGGAGCGACGGCTCTTGCACGGTGATGTCGCCGCGGCTCTAGAAAAACTATATGAAGGAAAACTAGACGAGATGGCCGTGCAACTGGCCCATCACTATCACCGGGCCAGCGAATATAGCTACGCTTTCCACTACTACGGCCTGGCTGGAGAACGGGCGGCTCGCCTTTACGAAAACAGGGATGCGATCAAGCACTTCACACTGGCCATCCAGTTCGCTGAAAGCGTATCACCAGACCCCATGTCGTTAGCCCAATTATATCGCGGGCGTGGTCTGGCCTATGGAACAGTGGGAGAGTTCGAATGGGCACTCGCCGATTACAAATTAGCTTTGCAGCTTGCCGGTGTTACGGGAGAACAGGACTTTGTCTGGCGTACTTATCTCGATCTGGGAAGACTGTGGGCTGCTCGCGACCACGATCAGGCGAAGGACTATTTTGAGACTGCGCTGGATCTGGCGCGCCAGCAAAACAAGCCCATTCTGCTGGCGACCAGCTTGAACTGGATGGGCAATTGGCACACAAATAATGAGGACCCCAAACGAGCTGTCGCTTATCACCACCAAGCCCTTACTATATTCGAAGAACTTGGAGACTCTCAGAACCTGGCTAACACTCTGGATCTCCTGGGAATAGCCAACCTGTTGGCCGGTGATCTAAATATCAGTGCCGAGTACTATGATCGAGCGATTGAGCTCTCCCAGGAGTTGAATGATCGCCCCAGGCTTGCCTCCAGCATAATGGGCAGTGCAACCACGGTTTCAGCGCTGGCCTGGCTGACTCTGGTCCCCGCTCCGGTAGCACGTGATCCTGTGGCCGATGTCCAGGAGGCTCTTCAAATCGCTTGTGAGCTTAGTTTGGCATCAGAGAATAGTTGGGGCCACTATTCATTAGGAGTACTGAAAACCGTTCAGGGTGAATTTGATCCTGCCTTGAAGCATCTGCAGACCTGCCTGCGTTATTCCGCCGATATCGATCATCGCGAGTGGACCGTGACTGGCCATTATGCCCTGGGGTTCTTGTATAGCGAGCTTTTCGCTGTGGAACAGGCGCTGAGCCATCTCGAAACAGGTCTGGATCTGGCTGGGGAATTTCACTCTCCATTGTGGAGTCATTTTCTGAGTGGCGCACTGGCCGGGGCTTATTTGCTGCTGGACGATCACAAGCAGGCGCGGGCCTATCTCGAGAATGCTATTTCACCTCATTCGTCCATGGACACGGCCGCTAAACGATTCTGCTGGGCTAGACAGGCCGAGTTATCGCTTGCTCAAGGTGATCCATCCTCTTCACTTGACATCACAGAACGCCTGATCATTTCTGCTCCGGGCATGTCGTCAGGGCGGGTGATCACATTTCTGTGGAAATTGAAAGCGGATGCGCTGGCAGCCAAAGGGCGCACAGGGGAAGCACTGGTGCTTATGCATGAAGCTATCAACAATGCAAATGAGTTTGGAGAGCGATTTCTTCTGTGGCG
>JBJYWZ010000092.1:0-3072 GCA_046259725.1 Promineifilaceae bacterium (SeqCode)
CAGCGTCTTCTTCTGCGCGAAACGAATACCCAGATTCTCAGGCATCATTTCACCATCCAGCTCGCGCTCGACCAGGACGCTGATGGTCACGTTATCCAGCAAGATGAGGTTGCGGCCCCTGCGAAAGGCGTTCATCTGCGGGTGTTCGGCAACGGCGCGCGCCAGGCAGGTAACCACGTAGGCCGTGAACGACAATCGCTCCCCGGTTTTCCGGCGGTGTTCTTGAATTAATCGCCGCGGCTCTGAAACATCTACCTCGATCATGGCCTGAATATTGTTCTGCTGCCGGGCAACGTCCAGGGTGGCCGCCATCATGCGCCTGTTTCTCGATAGCGGAAGCACCTGGTAGGCGGGCTTTTGATTTTCCATCGTTTTCATGTCAAATCCGGCTAAACTTGCTTCACTTTTCATCATAGTTTCCTCTAAGCCTTCCGTTTCGCGCGGTCGATATCAATTTCTGCCTGATTCAAAATCGTTGACCTGGAAGCGAACGGGTCCTCCAGGCCAACTATATTTCACCTTTCCAGGAGCATTGACCCCTGGTTCTGCAGCAGCAAGACCAGCGTGAGCGAGGTTGACAGCAATGCCATAAGCGGCGCAAGCTGGTGAATTCTCAGAACAAACGCCGGCAGTTCCATTTCTTCGCGGGTCAGAAAAGCACCGCTGGCGATCAGAGCCACGAAAAACACGGCGCTGAGAGCCGCCAGGCCGATCATGATAAACACCCTTCCATCGGCCGTTTTGTATGCCTGGTGAACGGCCATGTAGATCAACACCACGGTGCAAACGGCGGCGAGCTTGTGGACGGTGACCAGCCAGATGTTCAGCGGCCTTCCCGACCGGCTGACAATCACGCCGGAGACCAGGGTGAATAAGAATAAAATCCCGACAATTAAGACTTTGCCAAAAACCGTCTCCATTTTCAAACTCCTTACTGTTTTTGAGGCTGTGCTCACCTTAACACTCCTTTCTTTCTGTATGCGGCCAATTTCCTACACTATAAAATGCCGGAAGGATTTTGTCAGTGGACGGGAGTAGCATCCTGAAGAAAGAAAAGAAGGTGTACTCTGGTACACCTCCTCTGCTGAAATAACACGTTCGGGTTGACCGAAATCAGTCGCTGGAGAGCAGCCCGATGGCGCGGGCCTGGGCCACGGCCTGCGTGCGGCTGCTGACGTTCAACTTGCTGTAGATGTTGCTGGCATGTTTCTTGACCGTACGCACGGAGACGAACAGCTTGGCGGCGATCTCCCGGTTGGAATCGCCGCCGGCAATTAGCTGCAGCACTTCCATTTCCCGCGGCGTCAGCGGCTCGACCAGCGCGTCCGCTGCCGCCGCGGAAGACGCCGGCGATGGTTGTTCGCGTTCGCCAAAGGCCGCCAGCAGCATGCGCGCATACTGCCTGATCTCCTCAGGCGCGCTCCTGCCCCCGGCCACGGCTTCCAGAACGGGCACGAGGCGCGGGCCTTCTTCCAGGAAGAGCATCACAAAGCGCGGTTCGATGGCCAGGGCCAGCGCGCGCTCCATGTAGTCGACAGCCCCGGGCGTCACGCTGTCCGCGGCGCCATAGTTTCGGGCAAGGGAGCGCAGGATATAGGCTTCCATCAAACGGCCGTATCGCAAATCGGGTTCCACGGTCGCCTCAATCTCGTGCAGCAGGCGGTCCGCTTCCCCAATCCGGCCCTGGGCGATGTAGATGCGCGCCAGGCACAGCTTGAAGGCCTCGGCGGCGATCAGGGGTATTTTCTGCGCGTAGTGGCTGGCTCCCAGTATCTCCAGCAGGTAGGGTTCCAGTTCGGAGACGGCCGTCCTTTCACCGGCGGCCAGCAGGAGGGAGACTTTCTGCGCCATGAATGTGAATTCGCGGCGCTGGAATGTTTGCTCCAGGACCTGCAGCGCTTTCAGCGCTTCTTGCAGGTTGCCCTGCGCCTGCAGCAGGCGCACCTTCTGCACGTGGGCCGTGAACAGGCCGTACATGGCGCCTTTTTCACAAAGACTCAGTCCCAGGGTCATGAACTCTTCGGCCTTCTGCAGGTCGTTGCGCTCCAGATAGATTCCGCCCAGGCCCACGTAACATGGTCCGGCCGGGTAAAACGGGGCCGGGGCAAATTGTTTTCCGGCATCGATGATGCGCTGGCAGTAGTGAACGGCTTCATCCAGACGGCCGTACTGGCACAGGTCGAAGGTGCGAATCTTGGTCGTGTTGGCGATCATCTCATACTGGCCGGTAATCTCCGCCAGGCGAAAGCTTTCGCGGTAGGCGGCGGCCGATTTCTCAATATCCCCTTCCATGCCATAGGCGCGGTAGAAGGTGGAATAGAGATAGGCGAGCATGTGCAGGTCTTCGTCCGGGATTTCGGCCAGCGTTTCTTCAGCGATCTGGATCGCTTTGCTGGTGTTCTGGAAGGCGTAGAAGAGGGAGAGATTGACCAGAGCCCGCTGCCGCAGGCGGTCGTTTTCCGGCGAAGCGGGCAGCGCCTTGATCAAGTTTTCCTTTGTGATCAACGTGCCTTCAAACATATCCAGCTTGCCCTCGAGCAGGTCGAGCAGAAGCTGGTAAATCTCCAGCCGCGGATAAATTTGGAAATAGTCCGCGGGAACGGCTTCCAGCCAGCGTCTCAAGGTATTGTATCGTTCAGCAAAGAAGAGCTGCTGGCCGTGCTTATCGACCAGCGCCGCCGCTTTCTCGTGGTCTTTCGCGGCCAGGGCGTGGTGCACGGCTTCCACATAGTACCCGTGATTCTCGAACCAGGCGGCGGAACGGCCGTGCAGGTCATTGATCGCCTGCGGCGAATAGGATTGCTGCAGGCGCGACTGCAGCAGGTCGGCGAAGAGATGGTGGTAACGAAACCAGTGGCCCTGGTTGTCCAGGGGGATGATGAAGACATTGGCGTGGTGCAGGGCGTCCAGGATGGCCTTGCCATCGTCGCAGTCCGATACCGCCTCACACAACTCCGCGTTCAGCCGTTCCAGGATAGACGTTTGCAGCAGAAAGGCTTTTGTTCCCTCGGGCTGCCGCTGCAAGATCTCCTCAATCAAATATTCGGCGACAAAAACATGGCTGCCGGTGAA
>JBJYWZ010000093.1:0-1948 GCA_046259725.1 Promineifilaceae bacterium (SeqCode)
TCCATATCCAGGTCCGCTCCCGCCCGGTCCGGCAGCAGGCGCCCCGTGGGATGGGCGATCATGTCCACGTGCGGGTTCCAGATCGCGTTCAGCAGGCGATCGGTTACCCGCTCCTGCGGCTGGCTGAGGCTGGTATGAAGGCTGGCGATGACGAAATCAAGTTTCCTGAGAACATCGTCGTCGTAATCCAGCGAACCGTCGGCCTTGATCTCCATTTCGGTGCCATGCAGGATCACAAAGTCCGGTCCAAGCAACTTATTTGCTTCATCAATCTCTTCTCTCTGCTGCCACAGGCGCTCCACGGAAAGGCCGTTGGCGATGCCCAGGCTGGCGGAATGGTCGCTGATCACGATGTGGCTGTAACCCTTTGCGCGGGCGGCCTCCGCCATTTCCAGAACGGAGAGCTTGCCGTCAGACCATGTCGTGTGCATATGTAAATCGGCGCGTATATCACCTAGCCGTACAAGCTGCGGCAGCTTGCCCGCCAGAGCCGCCTCGATTTCGCCGCGATTCTCGCGCAGGGTTGGGGCAATGTACGGCAGTCCCAGCGTCTCGTAAACCGATTCTTCATCAGAACATAGGATTTCTTGCCCGTCGCTGCCTTCTAGCGGTGAAAAAGAATGCTCATTGAGCGAGAGACCTTTCTTCAGCGCGAGTTCTCGCAGGCGCACATTGTGATCTTTGCTGCCAGTGAAATAGGAGAGCAGCGTCCCCCAACGCTCGGCCGGAAGCACGCGCAAATCGACGCCCAGGCCGCTGTACAAGATAATGCGCGATTTGGTCGGTCCTCTGGCGCTGACGATTTCCGCCTGGTCGAGACTGCAAAAGGTGTCCATGACAGGCTCTGGATCGTCGGAAGCAACGAGCAGATCCACGTCGCCGATTGTTTCGCGCATACGCCGCAGGGAACCGGCAACGGTCGCTTTTGTCACCCCGGGAACTTCAGCCAGCGCGGCCAGGATTTCCTGCGCCACCGGCCAGGCATCCCCCAGAAGCGCGCGCTCCGTCCCGTGTTTCTCAAGGGCCTCGATAGCCGCCAACAGCTTGGCCTCACTCTTCTTGCCCAGGCCGGGCAGATCGCTCAACTTTCCTTCTTCGGCGACCGCAGTGAGTTCGTCTAATGTTTCCACGCCCAGCGTGTCATAAATCTGCTTGACCCGCTTGGGACCCAGCCCTTCGACGCGGAGCAGATCCACAAGAGTAGGGGGCACCTCCTCGCTCAGGCGGTCATAGAACTCCAGATTGCCGGTTGTCAGCATCTCCTCAATTTTGGCCGCCAGGGTTTTGCCGATGCCCGGGATGTCTGTCAGCCCGTCTTCCGCAAAAACCTGATTGATGTCTCGACCCAGGCTGCCGATGCTTTCCGCAGCCTTGCGATAAGCCAGGATGCGGTGAATCTGGTCACCGCGAATGGCCAGCATATCGGCCACCCGGTCAAACATTTCAACGATGTCACGATTGTTCATGGCACTCCAATACTTCAAAGACTTACTTATTTTGACGATGGGCAAGAAAACGGTCAAAAAGTGCGAACTTTTCTCTAACCAGTTAATTATACCCGAAAGAACAAACTCTCATCTCGACCCCTTACTGACCCCAATATGTCACCGTTACTGCTGCGATATCTTGTACTTGGGTTGAGATCATGTTACCATATGCGACTAACCGTCTTGCGCCGCATGGCGCATTTTGTAATCTCATAAAAGGAGAAGAAAAGATGAAGAATAGATGGTTTATTTTATTGGCCTTGCTTCTCACGCTTGGCGTCGTCCTGGCAGCCTGCCAGGGTCAGGTGCAGCAAGCTGTGGAGGAAGTCGCGCCAACGGTTGAAGCGGCCGTCGAAGAAGCTGCTCCGACCGTAGAAGCGGCCGTCGAAGAAGCAGCAACGGCCGTGGCCGAAGAACCGGCCGCCGAAGAAGCGATGGGAGAGGGCAGCATCTGGGTGCTG
>JBJYWZ010000094.1:0-3873 GCA_046259725.1 Promineifilaceae bacterium (SeqCode)
ACGGAGAATGATATGGACGATAAAGTTACAGATGAAGAACTGTATGCCGGGTTTACGGCCGAACAGAGAGAACGGTACGAACGCGAAGTGCGCGAGCAGTATGATCCGGAACTGGTCGCTGAATCAAACCGCCGCGCGCGTAATATGTCCAGGGCGCAGTGGCAGGCCCTGCGGGAAGAGGGGGAGGAGGTGCATTTGGCCCTGGCCGGATTGATGGACAGGCCGCCGGATGATCCCGCGGTGCAGGCGCTGATCGGCCGGCATTACGCGATGATGAACCAGTTTTACCCGGTATCCGCGGAAATCTACCGCGGGCTGGGGCAGCTGTATGTGAGCAATGAGGAGTTCCGCGCTTTTTACGACAAGCTGCGGCCCGGCCTGGCGGATTTCTTACAGCCGGCGATGGCTTGTTATGCCGAGCATTCGCTGAAATAGGGATTGATGCAGTGACCGGTCCGAGGGTAGACGTGGGGGTCTGTCCCTGCGAGCCGTACGGTGGAATTGACGGCCGTGAACCGTAATGATGCGGGACACGGCCGTTTTTGCTTCCGCCCTTGCAACACTGCTACTATTTACAACAAAGTGCAGCGATCATCTATAACAGAGCGGCTCATGATTCCAGCGACATATTTGTTCAAAGATTGCGGCCATGAGGAATTCTGCAAATGGCATTGTCAATTTTGCCAGTGTGTAGTGCGAATGGGTCATCTAGCAAGGAAATGCATATGAAAGCATCGGTTTTTATTGCCACGAGTCTTGACGGGTTTATCGCCAGGCGGGATGGTTCGCTGGACTGGCTGCCCGGCGCTGAACCTGAGCCCGGGGAAATCAGCGGTGCGGAAGCGATCACGATGGAAGAGGAAAGCGGCGATGATCATGGTTGGGGAGAATTCTGGGGATCTGTTGACTGCCTGGTATTGGGGCGCAATTCGTTTGAAAAGGTGCTGGAGTTCGGCATCTGGGCCTACGAGGGCACGCGCGTGATCGTGCTGAGCAGGAATCCTTCCTATCCCGTGCCCGAAGAAATGGCGGATAAGGTGGAACTTTTCGCCGGGGATCCGCGGGCGCTGGTGGACAAGCTGGCGGCGGAGGGCCACAAACATCTTTATATCGACGGCGGGCAGACGATCCAATCCTTCCTGCGCGAGGGGCTTATCACTGATCTGACGATCACGAGTATTCCCGTGCTGATCGGGGAGGGCATCCCTCTCTTCGGCCCGCTGCCAGGCGATCTTCCGCTGCGGCATATCAAGACCAGGGCGCTGGCGGACGGTATGGTGCAGTCCATGTATGAGGTTGCAGGCGCTGGCTGATCAGATTACAACGTTTACACAGGTGTGGATATTGGTCACCTGAACAAGTGACCATTAGCGCTTGAGGGCGGACATAAACAGCCTTATATTTCAAAACCATGGTCTACGTTTTACTTACACTCAATTCCCTGCTTATGATCGTCCTGCCGCTGCTGCTTGGCATCTGGCTGGTGCACCGCTACAGGGTCAGCTGGAAGCTCTTTTTCATCGGCGCGGTGGGCTTTATCATCTCGCAGATCGGGCATATCCCCTTTAACCGTTTCGTGCTCGAACCTTTTGTAGACAGCCTGCTGGAGCCAGAGAAGACGCTGGGCGCCGTTTTACTCGCCGCTTTGCTGTTTGGTCTCTCGGCCGGCGTCTTTGAGGAAGTTACGCGCTATCTCTTCTATTATTTCCGCAAAAGCATGCGTGGTTGGGATGACGGATTGATGTTCGGTGCGGGGTGGGGCGGAGTCGAGGCGATCATTTTCGGCCTGCTGGCGGCGACGACGGTCATCAATGTCTACATCTACCAGAGCGGCCTGATCGAGTCGCTGATGCCTGCGGATCAGCTGGCGGGCAGTTCTGAGGCCATTACGGCCGCCGCGCAGCAGATCGAGGAGCTGGTCAACTCGCCGCCTTATCTCTTCTTGTTGGGCGCGGTGGAGCGCGTCTTTGCCCTGATCCTGCACCTGTCGCTGTCGATCCTGGTCCTGCAGGTTTTTGTGCGTAAGAACATCGCCTGGCTTTTCGTGGCCATCGGCTGGCACACGGCGATTGATGCCATCGCCGTCTTTGGCCTCTATCAGGAATGGGACCCGCTGCTGATCGAAGCAGCCGTGGGCATCCCCGCCGTGATCATTGGACTGACCGTTATTCGCTATTTCAGGCCGCAGGACTTAGCAGGGGAATGATTCGATGTCGGATGTGGCATGTCGGAATGGTGAGAGCGTGATTACGGCCGTTTGACGGGATCGACGCTCAAAGGAAATAGTTATGAAGATCGTGGTAATTGGCGGCAGCGGACTCATCGGTTCGAAGCTTGTGAACAGGCTTCGCGAGCAAGGTCACGAGGTAGTTGCCGCCTCACCCTCAACGGGCGTCAATACTATAAGCGGCAAGGGAGTGACAAATGCGCTGGCCAACGCCCGGGTCGTCGTCGATGTGAGCAATGCGCCGGTTTTTGATGATGAAGCCGTGATGCGGTTCTTCGAAACATCAACGCGCCACATTCTTGCCGCCGAAACGGCCGCCGGCGTCAGCCATCATGTTTTGTTGTCGATTGTCGGTGCCGACCGTCTGCCGGACAGCGGCTACATGCGCGCCAAAGTGGCCCAGGAGGAGCTGGTTAAGACGGCCGTAGTGCCTTTTACTATTGTAAGGTCAACGCAGTTCTTCGAGTTCCTGGATGCCATCGCTGACATCAATACCGAGGGTGATACCGTGCGCCTGCCGGCGGCCATGGTGCAGCCTATCGCCGCCGACGATGTCGCCGCGGCGCTCGCCAATGTCGCCCTGGGAAAAGCGGCGAACGGCACCGTCGAGATCGCCGGCCCGGAGCAGTTCTGGCTTGATGACCTGGCCAGACAATTGATTGGCGCTATGTCAGATTCGCGGCTGGTGATCACGGACAATGACGTACGTTATTTCGGCGCGGCGCTGGACGCGCGATCGCTCATCCCCGGCGAAGACGTGCAAAAGGCCTCGACTGAGTTTGTGGAGTGGCTTGAGAGTCACCGCAGTTAAAAAAATCGGGACACAGGATCTGACGTTTACCCTGATCTTATTCGCGCTGCAGAGTGATCTATCCTGATTGCTCTGCCAGCCAATTGAGAATTGTTTGCAGCGCCTGCGGATCGAGGACGCGATCGGCGGCGTTGTAGGAGGCGGCTTCGGCGGCAGTTAGCTCGGCGGCGGCTTTCTCCTCGTGTTTAAGGACGTGATTGGCATCGGGCGGGAAGCTGAAGGTGACGTTGTCTCCGGCAGCCGCCTGCAGTACCCTGCCATCCGCCTGCCAGTCAACCTGGATATCCTTTTTACCGATCATGACCAATACCGGGACAGTGATCCTGGCCAGCAGCTCGGCGGGCTGTGCGGCCAGCAGTTCGGCGCTGAATGGCTGGTTGAGCGGCGCGGTCAGGCCGGCCCAGACCTGGCGTACGCTGTCCGGCAGCGCGGGATCAAGTTCTGCCGTGTCGCCGGCAAGAAAGGCGGCGACTGCTTCGTCCCACTTGGCCAGGAGTTCATCGCTGTTGGGCTCTCCCGCCAGTATCTGCTCGATCTGCTGGTGCAGGACCCCGGTTAACGGCCGTCCGGGCGCGCCGGTCAGGATCATGCCGGCGAAGGGTATCGCCGGATCGGATACCTGGTAATTGAGGGCGTGCAGAGTACCCTCGCTGTTGGCGAGGACATAAATCTGCGCCGGGTCAATGCCGGGCTGTGCGGCCAGATAATCGACCGCGCTGATGAGTTCGTCAAGATGGCTCTGGAATGAGATCTTGCCCTGCAGAGCAGCCAGGTTTTCCTGGGCATAGGGACCGGTGACGCGCTTGTCATAGCGCAGTGTGGCGTAGCCGGCGCG
>JBJYWZ010000095.1:0-7306 GCA_046259725.1 Promineifilaceae bacterium (SeqCode)
AGGGAATCATTGTCACTCGGCGCGAGTGAAATGAACATCGAACTTCTGCTGCGCAACCGCCTGGAAGTAGACGCCCTTTAGGACGTCGTTCAGCGGGTCGTAGGTAAGCGTATAGGTGGATCCGTTGTAGCCGCCGGCACGCAGTTCGAAGAAGAGCTTGATAGTCTTACCGTCCCGTGACGCCTCGGCCCTCGCAAATGGAAGAGGACTAGGATTTGCATAGGCGGCGTCGAGCTCGCCAGCAGCATCGACGCTCTTGATGGTAATCACGTAGCCGCCGTCTGGCCGCACCCACCGCCCCGGCAGGACGTCGAAACCGTCTTCGGATCCAGAAGATGACACCTCCGCTTCGACGCGAGGCGCCGCCGCGTCTAGCGCTACGGCCGAGTCCGCGACCGCGCCGAGGCTTAGCGCGAAGCTGAACAGGATGAGAGCGATGCAAGTCTTCATAGAGGCTCGCGATCAACCTTTATAGGGCGACGGCAACAAGGCACAGCAAATCACCAGTTTGGCGAGGCTACTCCCTTTCCGCAGCGGCCCGCACGTTTCAAAACCGAGTGAGGTCACTTGATCGTCAGCCACTTACTCGCGGCCGGCTTCGACTTTCTTCATGGCCTCCTCGAATTTTTTGATGTCCTCAGGAGACAACTGCGGGCGGTCCACCTTGATGGTCAGCTTGTTGAGCTTGGCGGTCAGCGGGAACGGCGGCTTGTAGTCCTCGTCGTTCACGCCGGTGATCGTGTCGGAGCCGACATCGAAGCTCTCGTCCCATTGCAGGATGATTGGGATCGTTTTCTCCATCTTCTTGGTTGCGACCACCTTGCCGTCCACTTTGAATGTGGTCTCTGCCGATCGGCCAATACCCGAGAAGTTGTTGTACGCCATCGTGCCCACGCCGAGGCCATCATACTTGGATTCGAACTCAATAGTATGCCGTCCGGGCGTGAGCGCGTCAGGGCCTTCCCACCTCGGGCGCTCCAGATCGAGCAGATTCCATAGGAATACCGGCTTGCCCTTGAGCAGGTACATGCCGAAACCAGCGAAGCGCCCGCCGGAGGTCACGATCATGCCCTCGGCGCCACCCTCAGGAACGGTGATGTCCGCCGTGATCGTGAAGGACGTGTCGAGTAGAAACGGGGCATCGCCTTGCGGCAGACCTGTCATGGGTTGCGTGTAAACGTATTCGTCGCGGCCGGCAGTGAGGCTTGGACGCGGGGCTGCAACCCGAGCGCCTACCGACGCGTTTAGCGGAAGCACCTGATACTTTTTGGCCTCTTCGAGGAACATCGCACGCATCTCCTTGACCTTGTCCGGGTGTTGCGCGGCGATGTCCTCGGATTGGTTCCAACTGGTGGTCAGGTCATAGAGCTGGAACACTTGGTTGTTCAGTGGGTCCGGGTTGGCTGCGGAGAATGCATCCCACGGCGCGCGGTCGACCTTCGTGCTCATCAGCCAGCCGTCGTGGTAGATCGCCCACTGGCCCATCATCTCGAAATACTGGGTCGTATGCCTGGAAGGGGCTTTGGCGTTGGCCGCATCGAACGTGTAGGCGTAGCTCGTGCCCTCGATGGGCTTCTGCTTGATGCCGTCCACGAATTCAGGCGCCTTAATACCTGTCACCTCCAAGATCGTTGGCACGTGGTCGATGACATGCATGAATTGCTCGCGCAGACCGCCCTTGTCCTTAATACGTGCCGGCCACGAGACCACCATGTTCTGGTTGGTGCCGCCTAAACGGGACGCGTTCTGCTTAAACCAGTCGAATGGCGTGTCGAAGGCCCAGGACCAACCAGCTGACATGTGGTTGTAAGCAAATTCAGTGCCCCAAGCTTCGTAGAACTTCATCTGCACGTCCACAGGCGGTCGTACGTCATTGAAGAACGCAACCTCGCTGAAGGTGCCTTCCGGTCCGCCTTCGGCACTCGTGCCGTTGTCACCGTTCTGGTAGATGATAAGCGTGTTGTCGAGCTTGCCAAGATCCTCGAAGTGCTGGATCACCCGGCCGATCTCATAGTCGTTGTAAGCGACATATGCGGCGAAGACTTCGACCTGGCGGATGTAGAGCTTTTTCGCCTTATCGCTCAGCGTGTCCCATGGCGGAAGGATGTCGTTGGGCCACGGCGTCAACTTCAAATCCTTAGGGATCACACCGAGCTTCTTCTGATTCTCGAAGATACGCTCGCGCAGCTTCTCGTAGCCGTCGTCGAACAGGTGCATCGCGTGGATCTTGTCCACCCATTCCTTGGTCGGGTGGTGCGGCGCGTGCGAGGAGCCGGGCACGTAGTGGAGGAAGATCGGCTGGCTGGGGTCGGTCTGGTGAATCCGGTCCATCCAAGCAATGGCGTCATCGGCCATCGCGGTGATCAGGTTCCAGGAGCTCTCTTTACCCGTGACCGGCCAGATCTCCGCATCCGGATCAGACCTATCCATCTTCAAGGTACCTTCGTGACCTATCCACGGATAGATTTGCGTCGTGTTGCGGAATAGGTTCGGCCCCCACTGGTTGGCATCTCCGCCAACGAAGCCGTAGAAGTAGTCGAAGCCCAAACCAGTCGGCCACTGGGTGAACGGTCCGGCCTGGCTGGCCTGATAGGTCGGCGTGTTGTGGTCCTTACCAAACCACGACGTCGCGTAGCCGTTGTCACGCAGGATTCGCCCGATCGTCGCATTGTCCACGCCGATGACGCTGTCGTAGCCGGGGAAGCCGGTAGCCTGCTCGGCAATCACGCCGAAGCCGACCGAATGATGGTTTCGCCCGGTGAGCAATGCGGCGCGTGTCGGCGAGCATAGTGAGGTGGAGAAGATGCGATTGTAGCGCAGACCCGCGTTGGCGATTCTGTCCATCGTCGGCGTCGGGATGACGCCGCCGAAGGTGCTGGGTATTCCGAAGCCCGCGTCGTCGGTCATGATGAGGAGGATGTTGGGCGCGCCCTTGGGCGGCACGATACGCGGTGGCCACCACGGCTTGGAATTGAGGGCGTCGTCCTTGATCACGCCGCCGAATTTCGGGGCGGGTGCGGGGAGTTGATTGCCGGGGATTGTGGTGGTTGCGGCGGGTGAACCCAGCTCGCCGGTGACCTGCTGCGCAGAGGCGCCCGAGAGTGCCAGCCCGGTGGCCAGCGCGACTGCTATACCGGCGTGAAGAAGCGAACGGTTCCGAACGATTATCATCTTTCCTCATCCTCCCATAACAACGCAATGCTGCTCGGATGCCGGTTTAATGCAATGACCCGTATCAAATTTCGTCGCCCCCAGCTCTTCCGCTGTTAGCCCAAAGTAGACTTTCAGGATGGGAGTTCAATTGAGCGGACCGCTTGGCACCCACTGTCAAAACGACAGGGCGCCGGCCGAAGCCGACGCCCAAAGTTCCACCTGATCGGGCAGTCACTTCAACTTGATCGAAAGACCACTTAGATCAAGCGAGAACTCCAATCCAATCTGTCTACCGTGCACCTTCAGCAGCACGTTTTCTCGTCCAAGACATTCGGATATCTCCCTATTAATGTGATGGGTTCTGCTGCGCGCTATGGTATTTGAACGTCGACGGCGACGGCCTTTGTGATCTGGATCGTCACCTTGTCCCCCTCTTTCAACTGATCCAGCTCGACCGCTGGACCAACCTTCACACGCCGAGAGAGTCCATCTTGGCCGGCCAAGGTGACGATGCGAGTGTCGTACTCAACCGCTTCAATCGTCGTGTCGATGGTCACGACCTCCGCAGCCCCCGCCCCAGGTTCGGCTCCTTTGCGTGCAACGGCCGCGGCAACATCGACCTCCTCCGTCGCATTAGGAGCGGCGTATGCTCCCTCAGACGCGGCAAAGCCTTCTTGCTCAGTCGGCGGAGGGCCGTCGGACTGGGTGACAACGACGGCAATTTCCTCGTAGTAGCTCGCGACGATGTCGTCTCCGGCCTTAATCTGATCGAAGTTTTTCACCTTGGGCCCCGCCTGAAGAACGACGGTGTTGCCCCGCGGACCCGTCAACGTGATCGTGCGATCCTTTTTATCGACGGCATCGACTTTTGCGGTGACTTGAAGCAAGCCAGCCGTTGCACCCTCAAACTCGATTGGCTGTGCGATCGTTGGTGTAGTGCTCAGTGAGGCAAAAGCGAGCGCGAGCAGACCGGCTTTTATGGTGAACAAGGTTCGCATACGGCACTTTCCTTCGGTTGCGTAGATTACAAGATGTCGAGTCCGTGGCCCACAAAGGGGTGCACTTCCGCTACCACCTAAAACTCAAACCAGCGACAGGTCCATGCAACACCAAATCGATGCTGTTGGCGTTGGTTCCATTCCCGTCGCTGTAGTCGACGGCAAGGGCACGATAGCCAACGAGACCGTGGAGCGTCGATTGCCAGACCGAGAAATCAAAACTGTATCCGGCGAACAACTGCCAGGAGAAGTCGCTGCCTACGCCGAACCCGCCCACGTCTCCGAGAAACTGAAGTTCCTGTCCTGGAGACAGTTCATGCCGCACCCGAAAGCCGACAAAAGGATCAACCCAATCGATGGTGCCAGACCTCGCAACGGCGCGTGAACCCGACCTCTCGAGACCGAGGCGACCAAAGTCGACGGCACCAGTGACCGCTAAGGATAGGTCGAGTTGCTGGTTCCAGTAGCGAGCGCCGCCGAGCAAATCCAATGCCGTAGACGATTGTGCTCTGGACCAGTTGGCGACCTCGTAGGCTACGCCGCTCTCGACAATGGTCGTCTCGTAATCCAGGCCAGCGTTTGCACCTGCAGATAAGGTCAAGTTGGCTGTCGGGTTGCGCTGCGACACCGCGTCTCCCGAAAGTCCAAAGTTGCCCCAAATGAGGTCCCCATAGACGGACCAACGTCCCTTGCTTATCTCAAGGTAGCCCATCAACGCCGCAAGGGAATCTAGATCAACACCGGAACTACCCGAGTCGAAGACATCAAAAACGTTGAAGTCGATGTTGACCGGATTTCCGCGAACTGCGACGTCCCCGCTGACACCCGGGATCCATACATAAGGCGTTGCGCGGAACTGCCAGCCTGATGATTCCGCTGCCATCGGCATGTCGTAGGCACCGCTATCGATGCTCGGCAGTTCGGTAGCCTGGGCATTTGTTGATCCCCAGGTTAGCGTGCCGAAAATTGTTAGAAGGGCAGCCGCACCCAGTGCGAACTTAGCCATATCTGCAGCGGTGAAACGCATGAGATAGCCCCTGTTCTCCAAGCCTGTCTCGGCGCGCCTCGCTGAAGCGCCAGTGGTGAACAGGGTTAACGATTAGTAGTCAGCCATTTGCGCTAAATTAAGACCGAAGGACGACCAGCCCCGACGGACCCCAACTAATTCGCGCGGACGTTGCTAAAATGTAACAACGCCGCGTCGGCTGGCCGCGCGGTACGAGACCAGATCGAAGTCCGCACAGTGTGTTGCGGCGATCGGTTGAATCGGCAACCCAAAGCAGAGGGCTAGGAGCGACGGCTGTCGTCTATCTGAAGCGTCACGACGCGCGCTAGCAATGTCGCCGGATAGAATATCCCAATCATGGCCTCTACGAGAGTTAGACTGCGCGTGAACGGATGTAACGCGGTTATGTCGCCTGATCCAATACCCGTCAGCACCCCAAAGCTGAAGTAGATCATTGTGTCCCAGAGGTTCCGACTGTCTTTCACAACAAAGCCCGAGAACGCCGTATCGGAAGCGGCGCCGATCAAAGCAAAAAGCGCCGCGAAGGCCAGTCCCATTGCGAAATACAGCATGATCGCACCCATCACTCGGTGGTACGTAATCCGCCCTGGACCGAACACTGCACGCCCGACTTCTAAGATTAGCGCCAGACTAAGGAGCAGCCACGCTGTGGCGTCGAGGTAGACGTCAACGTTTGATGGGTGCTGAAGGCGAAGAACCGCGGCGATGGCGGCAAGGACCATAGCTAGTATTAATACCGCGATTGCGGCGGGCCTCCCAGAGATAACCAGCACCGCGCCTGTGAGTAGAGCGAGAAGCCCAAACACCAATTCTTTGACGCCGGGAATGTGGTCAGCACGAAGTGGCGCGAGGACAAACAGAAGCAATGCAAAAACTATCGTAAGCACCGTAAGTAGCGGGTCTTGCCAACGCTCCCGTAAATCCCTCAGCTTCTGAGCCATTCTGCTATGCTTCCACAGTTACGCTAGTCCGGGTCTAAGAAGCCCCGGCCCGTTGAGGCCAGGGCTGGAGTTTAAGCGGACAAAAGCGGGGCACCCCTACAGCCTGCAGATCCGAGATCCGGGTGCGCTCCGAGCCTTCGCCGACTAAGAGTGACGCCCGGTAGGGCGCACACGACAAGCGGCTATGTTCGACATTGCAGCCTGTTCATGCCCAGAGTTCCCCGAAGTTGTATTGGACGATTGGAGCCCTTGTCGCAGCCGTGTGCACTCTTTCACAGTTGCGGCTTGGTCGGCCCGCGGGCGGCCCTTGCGAGCCGCCCGCTTCGTTAGTTGTCTTGCAGGGCTCTAGTGACCTGCGTGGCTGGACGTTTTCATTTCCTTCACCTCCTGGAGAACCTGATCCAGATTGTAGCTGGCCGGGTTCTGCAGTGGCGGGAAGTCGACGTAGGTCTCAAGGTGCTTTAGCCAGAGCGCCTGGCCAATGGGCAGCATGTTCCAATCATATTGGTAGGCCGTGACCGGTGCTGCGATAGCCCCACCCACACCCATAAGCGTCTTCGTATGGTCGCCAATGGACGCCTCGAAGGGATCGCGCTTGATGTTGACGACCTGCGTCCAATGGTATGGCAAGGCACCAGCGACAAAGCCACTCGGGCTCTGTGACACCATCGAGAAGTACATTTTCCAGTTCTTGTACCGCACCGCCGACGGGACTTTGCCGGACCAGTACAAGAAATGATCGCGGGCCGACTTGTCGGACTTGCCGGTTAGGTATTCGATCTGATTGACGCCATCGAGTGTGGTTTTGACGATGCCCTGATATTCGCCCTTTTCGATCTGCGCCTTCAGCTCGTTGCCTTTGGGGCCGCCGGCAATTTCAACGAACGTCGGTAGCCAATCGAGCGACGCGAAGGTGTCGTTCTTCACTGTGCCCGGCTCGATGTGGCCCGGCCAGCGCACGACCGCTGGGGCGCGCATGCCGCCTTCCCAGGTGGTCAGCTTGCCACCTGCGAATGGGGTGGTGCCGCCGTCAGGAAAGGTGATGGTCTCGGCACCGTTGTCAGTGGTGAAGACGACGATCGTATTGTCGAGTTCGCCCATTTCCTCGAGCTTCTTGAGGACATAGCCGATATTGTCGTCCATCTGCTTCATGCCGGCTTCGTTGACGCCCCAGTCCTTGCCGCCGG
>JBJYWZ010000096.1:0-5209 GCA_046259725.1 Promineifilaceae bacterium (SeqCode)
CCAAACTGCTCGCGTTCATCGGCCGTCAGATCGCGGAAGACACAGCATTCTTGGGCGTAGGCGACCAGCTCCTCCGTGGATTGCCAGACGCGCCAGACAGATGCCGGAAGGTCATGGCCACCAATTACCAAATGCTGGCCGTCTCCCGACCAGCCCAAGTAGCCGATGAACAGGTTTGGCGTCGACAAATTCAGTAGTTCATCACCATATCCCGCATCCCATAGGTGAGTTGTGCCGTCACCGCTGATGGTGGCAACGCGCTTGCCATTGGGGGACCAAGCGGCTGATGCTATCTGGCGCGTGTGGCCTTGCATCACCAGCAGCTCTCGACCCGTCTGGCCATCCCAGATGCGCGCCGTTGTATCCTGGGCGCCGGTTTCATCGTTGCCAGCGGTCGTCAATAATCTGTTGCCGTCTGGTGACCATTGTACATCCCAGCAATAAGCGGGCGCTTCATGTTCCATTTTGAACAGCAGTTCCCAGCGCAATGCATCCCACACGCGCACGGTGTTATCGTCATAAGCAGCAGCCAGTTTGCTGCCGTCCGGCGACCATTGTAAAGAATTGACCATATTGAACTCAGTATCATTGTCAGCTGGCAGCTGTGCAATGATCTCTCCGCTCTGGAAGTCCCAGACCAGGATCTCGCCATAAAAGAAGCGGCCGGCGGCAATTTGGCTGCCATCGGGCGACCAGGCAATCGATCTGAGGTAATTTTCGTCGTCGATCGTGAAAGTTCGCAGCAGATCGCCGTTCTGGGAATCAAAGACATAGGCAGTGGTCAATGGGGAAAAATCGGGGAATTCGTGGGTACCTATGGCCAGGAGCATTGTTTCATCTGGCGAGTACTTGACGCTCAACGTGTATAAACCAAAGTCTGGAGCGAGCCCTTCGACGATCGGCAGTTCAGTTTCCAGATCCCATATAACAAGAAGCGGCTCTGCAGTGAGATAGAAATTGTCGCCAACAGGCAGCGCCACATATTGGCCATCGTCCGTTATGTCTAAATAGCCGTTCAGGCTCTTATATGGAAGCGCCTGTTCGGCCGTGCTGGCAGCGACATTCCAGACGCGCACCTGCCCGCTGCCGCCGCTGCTCACCAGTCTATCGTCCAGCGGCGAGCGATCCAGATGGGAGATCAGGCTTTCATGCCCCCGCAGGGTTTGCTGTAGTTCCCCCGTCCTGCTGTCCCAGATGCGGATGGCGGCGTCCTCGTGGCCGGTGGCCAGACGCACGTTGTCAGCCAGCCAGGCCAGGCTCCACACGGAACCGGCGTGAGCGTCCAGGCACTGCAGAAGATCGCCGCCGTCTGCATCCCAGATGCAGGCCTTACCGTCAAAACCTCCTGTGGCCAGCCGTTCGCCATCGGGTGACCAGGCGGCCTGGTTGACCCGATCCTCATGTTCTTGCAGGCGCAATAATTCTTCAGCGGTCTGGCCATCCCAAATGCGGGCAGTGCCGTCAAGGCTGGCCGTGGCCAATCGCTTACCATCCGGCGACCAGGCCACGCTGTTGACATCATTTTCGTGGCCGGTGAGTATCAGCGCCGGGTATTGGGCGCTTTCGTCCCAGATGATAGCCGTGTTATCACCGCCGATCGTCGCCAGGATTCCACTGCCCGGGGCGAAATCGACTGCCGAACCTGTGGAATAATGGGTGCCAGATGAAGTTGCTTCCGGCACTTCCGCTTCCGCCTGGTTGGGGATTTCAACGGCCGTGATCTGCTCACCGGTCTGCCCATCCCAGATGATTAAATCATAATCCTGGCTGCCAAGCAGATAGCGATCGCCTGTCATGGTCAGCAGGTTCGCACCATCAGGCGTCCATTCGACGCTGAGGCCCATATCCAGCTTATTGCCTGTGATGCCGCGCGGGAGATCGATGGCCAGCAGTTCACGGCAGGTTGCGGCGTCCCAAACCAGCACCTGGTTGGCGGTGCTGGCAATGGAGGCAATGCGGCTGCCATCAGGAGACCAGGCTACGCCCGTCGCGGCACTAGCATGGCCTGGACATAGCTGTAGGGCGCGGTTGTAGGAGACAGCGTTCCCCAGCGCGCGCTCAGCCTGTGAGTTGTAAGGAAAGTCTTCCAGCGCTTCCAGGGCAAGCAAGACGGCGCGATCGTAATAGCCGTTCTGTAATTCGTTCTCCGCCTGCTGGGCCAGCAGGAGCGCCGTCTGCGTCTCGGCATTAAGACGCTCAGCGCTGGACTGCCGGGCGAAGAAGATGGCGACAATGGCCAGAATGGCGGCGATAGCCAGGGCTCCAGCGAGGACAAGCGCCCGGCGGCGCAGGCGGCCTGCCGATTGCGCCTGTTCTTCGGCGCGCTGTTTTTGCGTTTCCGCCAGCTGCTGCGCCGTCTCCAGTTCGCGCTGCCGCCGCGATTCTTCAGCAGCGCTGCGCGATTCGCGCGCGGCAATGCTGGCGGCAAGAAAAGCCTGCTCGCTGTCCGTCAGGGAGACACTGCTCTGCTCGAGCCAGCCGGCGAACTGATCCAAACGCGCGCCGCGCAGGAGGTAGCCGTCATCCCGGCCATGTTTTTGCCATTCGGCCGTTTCCACTGCTAGCAGCCTCTGCAGCCGGACGTCAGCGCGGCTCTCATCCAGCCAGTAGCGCAGCCTGTCCCATTCACGCAGCAGCGCTTCATGCGCCACCTCCACTGTCGGCCCGCGCGTCAGCGGGTCGTGGTCAAAGGTCAGGAGGCGATACTGGCCGAAAAGATCAATAACATTTGGGATGTCGGATGTCGGATGTCGGATTGAGTCGAATGCGGAATGCGGAGCGCGGAGGGCGGAATCATCGGGATGTCGGATGTCGGATTGATCATTGATCGTTGACTGTTGATCATTGATTGTTGACTGCCGACTTTGGACTCCGGACTCTGAACTGTTCACTGTTGACTGTTCACTGTTGACTGTTGACTGCAAACTGATCCTCTCCAACTCTTCACGCAAAACACGCCGGCGCGTATCCTCGATGCCTTCGCCGAGGGTGACAAGGCGCAAGAAGAGCTGCCGCGCTGCTTCCCGCTGCGCCTCGTCAAAGCCAGCGTAAATTTCTTCGGCGCGTTGGGCCAGCGCACCGGAAACGCCGCCCAACGATTGGTAGGCGGCCAGCGTCATCATTCTGTCATGCCGCTCGTCGAACAGTTCGGTGAGCGCATACTGCAGCAGGGGCAGCGCGCCCGGCTGGTCGACGACATCAGTGACCATGGCCGTGACAACGCTTTCCTCTATCCCCACCCCCAAACGCCGTGCCGGCTCGCGAATGGCCCAGGTTAATTCCTCGCGTTTGAGAGGAAGTACGATTTCTGTTTGCTGCTTGAAAAGATCGGCGAAGGGCTGGACCTGTAACGGACGGTCATAAAAGTCGGCGCGCAGCGTGATGACCAGGCGCAGTGGAGAACGGGGATCGTTGAGCGCTACCAGCAGGTTGTCCAGGAAGTGGCGGCGGCGATCGTCGTCAGCGACCAGGGTGAACAGCTCTTCAAATTGATCGATCAGCAGCAGGAGCTGCGTTTCGCCAGCGCCAGGTATAATGCGGCGCAGGGTGCGCAGGAGGCCGCGTTCATCTTTTTGCAGTGGTTCGAGCAGACTGGGCGGCGGGTCCACGGCAATGGGCAGCAAAGCAAGCTCCAGCTCCTCCAGGGGATGCTCGCCGGGAACCATCTCGGCGACAAACCAGGTTTCAGAGCCGGGAATGGCTCCCTGGCGCAGGGCGGGAATCAGCCCCGCTTTAACCAGGCTCGATTTACCGCTTCCACTGGGGCCGACAACGGCCACAAAACGGCTGTCGCAAAGACGCGAGAGCAATCGCTGTACAAGAGATTCGCGGCCGAAGAAATCGGCTGCATCACTCTCCTGAAAAGCGCGCAGCCCTTTATAGGGATTAACGACATCGACCGCGGCCGGAACGGCAGCATCTACCGCGATAGGCGGCCTTGCGCCATCTCTGTTGCCCACAGCCTGCCGTAACGCCTGGGCAAAGGCCAGGGCGTTGTCATAGCGGTCGTCGGGCCGCTTGGCGGTCGCGCGCTGGATGACGGCATCAATGCTCCGCGGCAAGTCAGGACGGCTGGCGCTCAGCGGCGGGATCGGCTCCTCAAGCTGTTTCTGGATAAGCAAAGCCACGGGCATGTCGGGAAACGGCCGTTCCCCGGTCAATGTTTCATAGAGCACGGCGCCCAGGCTGTAAATATCTGAGGGTGGGCCGAGCGGCTCATCACGCAGCTGTTCGGGCGAGATGTAGTCGGGCGTGCCCATGATCGCGCCGGCGGCCGTCAGATGTATATCACCGGCCAGCTGTTTGGCAATGCCAAAATCGGAGAGGTAGGCGTTGCACGCTTCATCAAGCAAAATATTGGCCGGCTTAATATCGCGGTGAATGACACCCTGGCAATGTGCGGACGCCAGCGCTGACGTGATCTGGTCCACCATCTTGAGCGTTGGTTCTATATCCCAGGGACCGCTCTGCAAAGAAGTCAACAGATTACCACCTCTGAGCAGGCGCATGACCAGGTAGGCTCCCTGCGGATCGCGCCAATAATCATAGAGCGGCACGATATAGGGGTGCTCCAGGCGGGCTATCACCCGGGCTTCGGCTTCAAAGCGGCGAATGAATTCCGGATCATCAGCATACCTGCGGCGAATAACTTTGACAGCTACCTCGCGGCCCACAGTGGGCTGTACAGCGCGATGGACGGCCCCATAGGTGCCTTCGCCAATTTTTTCTTTCAGCTCAAGACCGCGCACTTCCCGCGCACCTGTCGCCGAAAAGCTCATATCCCCGGCTCGAATCTGCTCGTAGCGTTCCGTTGTCCGCGCCGCAGGCGCCATGCCCAGCTCTTCGGCAAGCTGGCGCTCGAGCGTTTCATACAGCGCCAGCGCCTCGGCTCTCTGGCCGTTAAGGGCCAGGATTTTCATCAACTGGCGATAGGCGCTCTCGCGCAGATCGTCAATTTCTAACTGCCGTTCGGCATAGCCGCGCGCTTCAACGTAGGCCGCCTCCCGCGTGGCGATGGTGGTCAGCGTCTCCAGGGCATCAAGCGCCTGGCGACGGTATCCCTGTCGTTTGACTTCAGCCCATTCTTCATAGGCGTTGCTGTCATCAAGGTAAAAATCGGCCAGGAAATCACCTTTGTACAGCGCCACAGCCGCTTCCAGGTCCTGGCGGCAATCATGGCAGAGCAAAATGTCCAGATGATCGTGGGTCC